>DAINDC010000060.1:1752-18934 GCA_036732085.1 Fibrobacterota bacterium
GTGGTACCGCTCCTGGACCCACTCGCCGAGCAGGCGGGCCGGTTCCGGGTCAAGCTCGAGCCCCTCCTCCTCGAGAACGACAAACCGATAAGCATGCCCTTGGTGGGATCCAACCCCCGGGCCTTCGAGACCAGGCTATCCAAGGGCTCCGTGGCCCTGCTGTCGGTCGAGACCGATGGCGCCCATCCGCTGGCCGGCATCCTGGCCCGGCCGGACCTGCAGACCGCGCGGATCAAAATCCTAGGCCTGCCCCTCAATCCCACCATTTGGGTCAACGCCGGACGTAGCGCCACGGTTTCCCTCCCCGCCGACGAAGGCCGCGTCCTCATCTGGAATGCCCTGGCCCCTCTGGACGGCACCGCGCCTTCCGCGAAGATCGCATGGACCGAATTGCCCTTGATCGAAGGCGAACCGCTGGCTCCGGGCGTCTCCACCTGGACTTCGGCGAAACCTTCCGCCCGCCTCCTCCACCTGCCCAAGGGATCGCTGGTCCGTTTGCGGATCACCCTTCCGCCCGCCGGAGCCGTCCTTATCAAACGCGGCGACGGTTCGAGCATGCTGGAATGCTCACTGGATGAGCCCCTGGTCCGGGAATTCCTGACCGAGGGCGGGGACGCGTACCTGCTCGCCCTCAAGGGCCAGGAAAATTTCGATATCGCGACCTATGCCCTCCCCGCAGCGAATGCCCAGGAGCGTGCCGGAGCCTTGGCCGATCAAGGCCTCGCATCGGAATCCGGATGGCAGGTCAAGCTGACCAGGGACGGGACCACCTTGCTCCCGCTCACGGGGAAGCAGAACCAGCCCATGGGGCTATACTATCGCGGCGCGGTCACAGGCGCCGATTGGATAGGCGGGGACGGCCTCTTGCGCGCCAACCTCTATAATGGCGCGCCGGTGGGACCCGGCGGGTTCCTGAAGCTGACCCATACGGAGGGTTGGGCGAAAATGGACCTGTGCGATGCCAAGGCTTCCGGCGAGGTCATGGCCTGCAAATGGGGGGAGTCGCTTTCGCCGGCAAGTACCGTGGAAGTTACCCAGTCCTCCCTCCTCAAGCTCCGGGAACGCACCAACTGGTTCTCGTTCGCGGTCACGGACATCCAGCATGTCAATTTTTCCGCGCCCCTGCCGCTGTCCGCCATCCTTGTCCGCGAAGGCGCCCCCCTCAACTACCAGGAAGCCTGGGAGGCGTTCAACTGGGACCTTCCGCTCCCGCCGGGCAAGTACCTGCTGGGCATCCATCCCCTGGCCGGATCCAGCCTGGACGGCGGCTCCCTATCCATCCTTTTCCGGTCCCTCAGCCCCTGGAGCGAAAAGCGCCCCTATACCGCCTACTTGGCGCCCGGCGAGAGCCGCCTCCTGGCCTTCGATGTCGCGAAGAAGGACAAGTTCGGCATCGGCCTGCGCATGACCAAGGAGACGGCGCAAGCGCGGCTCTATGATACCCAGGGCAAGGTGGTGGATGAGGGCAAGCAGCAATTCGTCAGCCTGCAGCCGGGCAAGTATTATCTGTGGCTGCGGGTGCCGGAAGGATCGGAAGGCACCGAAGTCACGGCCAACCTGTTCGGGCAGGAGCCGCCGCCGAACGAACCTCCGGAAAAACTGGTCAAGTGGATCATCGACGGGGCGCAAGGTCCGCGGCCCAGCCTGCTTGGCGAGGCGGAAGAGAAACCGGAAAATCGCAGGCCGGAATGGGAACGGTTCTTGCGCAATCGGCCCGGCGAGGAATCGGGAGAAGGTTCCGAAGCGGAGGCCGGGAATCCGGAGGCGGCCGAGAGCCAGGACCAAGGCGGACCCGGGCAGGACAATGGCGGTATCGCGCCGGAGGATGCGGGATCCGAAAATGCGGAAGGACAGGGCGACAATGCCGAGGGACAAGGCGAATCGCAAGCAGGGGGCAATGAAGGTGAATAAGCCGATGTCGAAATCGAATCCCGTTTCCCTGGCCGCGCTGCTGCTGCTGGGTGTGCACGCGCAGGTTACCCTCGCCCAGAAACCTTATGCATACAAGCCCGCGGACCTGAACCAGGTCAGGAACCAAGGCGGCGAAGCCCAGATCATGCCCGCCACCTTCCTGCGGGAATACGATCCCGTGACGGTGATGTTCAATAAGGACCGGGGTCCCGCCGGGGGCGGCCCGCTCGACAAGCCGGAGCCGTTCGTGACCCTGAAACCATCCCAGCCGGGCGAATACCGTTGGTTGGATCCCCGGACCTTGGAGTTCCGGCCCAGCCTGCCCTGGAAGCCCATGCAGGTCTATACCCTCAAGGCCTTGGGCGAAACCAGGACCCTGACCGCCCTGCTGTCCCCGCCCCAGAGCATCTCCCCGGCCTCCGGCAGCTCCGGGCTCGCGCCCTTCGCGCGCGTCGAACTGGAATTCTCCCAATCCGTGGCCCCGGAAATCCTCGCCAGGTTCGTGACCTTCGAGGCCAGCCCCTTGCCCGGCATCGAAACCAAAAACGCCAGGATTTATGGTTCTTCCGATTACCGCATCAAGGTTTCGGAGAAATCCGGGAAGGGATCGTTCCTGTACGGCTTCGTCTTCAAGAAACCCTTCGCGAACGGCCAGCGCATCCGCACCATAGTCCGCCTGGCCGCGGATCCCTCCCTCAGCGATGCCAAGCGCGTCTACTATGCGGATACCCGCAAGGAATTCGCCGTTGAAAAGGCCGGCACCTACGAATACCAGTTCACCTTGAATTCCGCCGGCAGCGTCTATGGCCGCGATCAGGCCATCCGACTGCCCCAGGACGGGACCTTGATCTTCGATTTCTCCGCCAAGCCCGCCTCGCTCTCCCTGTCCCAGGTGAAAAGCCTGCTCAACTTCTCCCCGGCCCCGCGCCGCCTGGACTGGTCCCTTTCCGAGAACCGGCTCACCGCGCGCATATCCGTCGATCAGGAGCGCATCTATAACGTGGTCCTGGCGCCCGTGGACATCCGGGATGCGGACGGCCGCAAGCTCCAGCTGGACAAGCCCTGCAGCTTCTTCGTCTACCAGCCGCTCGAAAAGCAGTACGCCCGCTGGGGCTTGGGGCATGGTCTGGTGGAGCGCTTCGGCCCCCAACACTTCCCGCTGCTGGTCAGCGGCATCAAGAGCCTGGATATCCGCGTCTACAAGATCGATCCCCTGCACAAGGCCTTCTGGCCCTATCCCGAGTCCCCGGTCCGCATCGACGAAGCCAACCTGCCCCCGGGCCCCGGCGAAGAGCCGCCGCCGGAAAAGGATCTGCTCTCGCCGCTCAGCACCTATGATATGGGCCGGCATATCCGCATGCTCGGCAGCCCGCCTTATTCCGCCGTCATCGATCTCGACCGGGAAGGCATCTCGCGCTTCCAGAGCCTGGATCTCAAGCCCATCTTCGCCAAGATCTCCGGCGCCGATAGGCCGGGATCGTACCTTGTGGGTTTCCGTCCCCTGGATGGTTCCTCCGAGCGATCCTATATCCGCATCCAGGCCACGGACCTCTCCCTGAGCTCGGTGGAATCGAAGCGGGAAGCCCTATTCACGGTCACCTCCCTCGCGTCGGGAAGGCCGGTTGCCGATGCCGAGATCGCCATCGAAGGCTTGTCGGATAACAATTTCACGAACCTGGCCAAGGGCAAAACCGACAAGGACGGCATGCTCATCATCCCCCAGACGGATGAGAATTACGTCCGCTTCAAGGACGCGTCGGTCAAGCGCGTGGTGGTGCGCAAGGAGGACGACATGCTGGTCCTGGACAGCCGCATGTCCGAGGCCCCGCCGGAATTCGCCAATAACCATTGGTATTCGGAACGATCCTCCTGGCTGGGATGGCTGGCCTCGCAGCCCTATGATTATTCGCAGGACAAGGTCTCGGCCGGCTTCGCCTTCACCGAACGCCCCATCTACCGGCCCGGCGAGAAGGTGTATTTCAAGATTATCGTCCGCACCCTCTACCATGGGGCCATTCAGGGCGCGAATCCGGAAGGGAGCTATACGGCCCATATCCGCAGCCCCGCGGGCTTGACCTATGATTTCCCGGTCAAGCTCAACGCCAACCATGCCTTCCATGACAGCCTGACCGAAAAGGATCTGCCCACGGGCGATTATGAATTGGAAGTCGTCCACTCCCATCCCAAGACCGGCCCGAGCACCATCGCCAGAACGTCTTTCAAGATCGACGCCTATAAGATTCCCAAGTTCGACGTGAAGCTGAACGGCCCGGACAAAACGCCGAACGATCGCCCGGTCTCGATCAAGCTCAATGCCTCCTACTATGCCGGCGGCAAGGTTGCCGGTCAGAACGTGGCCTGGAAGGTCGTCTCCTATCCCTACTCCTACGTGCCCGAGGGCGTGACCGGCTTCATCCTCTCGACCGACAGCCGCTATGGGGCCGTGGTAGAGGAACGCCAGGAGGGCGCCACGGAAACCAAGGACGTCACCGATGACAATGGCCAGTCCATCCTGGTGGTGAATCCGCAAAGCGCCACCGCAGGCAATCCGCGCCGCTATATCTGCGAGGCCACCGTGACCGATGTGGACGAGCAGACCGTCTCCAACCGCCTATCCTTCCAGTCCCTGCCGCCGTTCGTGCTGGGCCTCAAGGTGGAAAGACATATCACCGGTTCCAGCACCATCAAGACCGAGGTGGTGACGCTCGGCATCGACGGGAAATTCGCCGCCGGCCACAAGGTCTCGGTCGCGCTCAAGAAGATGTCCTGGATCTCGTACCTGCAGGAGACCGATTTCTCGCTCGGCAAACCGAAGTACCGCACCCAGGAAAGCATGGAGCTGATTTCCGAGAAGTCCGTGACCACGGCGGCCACCCCCGTAACCTTGGAGTTTCCCAACCGGGATCCGGGCGTCTACGTGGTGGAAGTCGATTCCCGCGACCGCCTGGGCCGCCTGCAAAGCGTCAAGGCCGATCTCTTCCTGGCCGGCGACAAACCGGTCTCGTGGAAGAAGGGCGATCAGCTCCTGTTCGAAACCGTGCCCGATAAGGAGCATTACCTGCCGGGCCAAGAAGCCCGGATCCTCCTCAAGAGCCCGTACCAGCGCGGCTTGGCGCTGGCCATCATCGAACGGCCTGCCGGCGCGCCCGAATACCGCTGGGTGGAAATCGCCGACGGCCAAGGCACCTTGACCCTGGCCGTCACGCCGGAAATGGCGCCCAAAATCCCCGTCAGCTTCCTGCTCATGCGGCCGCGCATCAGCGATGAGAAGCGCATCGCCGACGGATCCACCATGGATGCCGGCCGGCCGCAATCGGTGGCGAACACCACCTGGCTCAAAGTCGATCAGGCCGAGAACGCCCTCAAGGTCTCGCTCGAACATCCCGCCCAGGTCCGGCCCGGCACGCCCATCTCCGTGACCATCGGCCTCAAGGATAGCCACGGCGGGCCGCGCTCCGGCGAAGTGGCCCTCTGGCTCGTCGACGAAGCGGTCCTTTCACTCGCCAAGGAAAAGCCCCTTGACCCGCTGCCGTCCTTCACCGCCGAAGTCGGCTCGCATATCTCCATCCGCGATGCGCGCAATATGATCATGGGCGACCTGCGCGTTCCCGAATCCCCGGGAGGCGACGGGGGAGAGGGCCTGGACGGTATCTTCGGGAAGATGACGGTCCGCAAGAACTTCAGGTCGGTGCCGTACTGGAACCCGTCCATCCAGGTGGACAAGAGCGGCAAGGCCGTGGTGACCTTCCCCATGTCCGACGATCTCACCAACTTCGCGGTCCGGGCCGTGGCCACTTCCGGGACGGATCGCTTCGGCGTGGGCGCCTCGCAGGTGCGCGTGCGCCTGCCCGTCCTCGTGCAGCCCGCCCTCCCGCGTTTCGTGCGCCTGGGCGACAGGTTCCGCGCCGGCGGGGTGGCCCGTATCGTGGAAGGTACGGGGGGCCCCGGGGCGTATTCCATCGAGGCCCAAGGGCTCAAGATCACCAATGCCAGCGGTCCCAATGCCATCACCTTGGAAGCGAACAAACCGCTGTCGCTCAAAAGCGAACTCACCGTCCAGGAACCGGGATTCGATGCCAATGGCAACCTCCGCTATGATTCGGTCACCGTCAAGATGGCGGTGGTGCGCAATTCGGATCAGGCCTCCGATGCCTTCTCCGTAAGCCTGCCGCTCCGCTTCGATCGTCCCTTTGCGGAAGAGAACCTCTTCACCGAAGTGAAAGCGGAAAAACCCTTGACCCTTGCCGCGCTCCCGGAAGCGGCCCGCCCCGGCACGGTTGCGCGCCAATTGGTATTGAGCGATCAGATGGGCATCCTCAAGGCCCTGTCCGCCATGACGTCCTTGGTCCAGTATCCCTTCGGCTGCTCGGAACAGCAAATCAGCCGCTCCTTGCCCGCCGTCCTTTATCGGGACATCTGGGCCAAATACGGACTGCCGGCGCCCATGGCCGATATCAAAAAGCATGTCGCCACCACCATGGACTACCTGAACCATGCCCAAGGCCCCGACGGCCTCATCGGCTACTGGCCCGCCTCGACGGGTTATGTTTATCTGACCGCCTATGCCGTGGAGTTCATGACCGAGGTCAAGCATGCGAACGAAACCGCCAAGGCCGGCTATGCCTTCGACGAGACCATGTACCGCAAGGCCATCGACGCCCTCAACCGCGGCCTCCGCAGCGACTATGCGCATTTCGTGAGCGGCGAGGCCTACTATGAGCGCAGCGCCGCCCTCCTGGCCCTGGCCAAGGCGGGCGCGCTCGACGTGGGCTATGCGCGCGAGCTGGCCGCCCAGACCAATGACGTCGACGTCCAGAGCCAGGCCAAGGTCTACGAGGCCCTCCAGAAGAACGGCACTGCGCTTAAGTCGGAAATGGCCTCGCTCCACGATCGCCTCTGGAGCCAGACGGTATTCAAGCAGGAGTCCGGCCGGGAAGTCTTCGCCGGGTTGCAGCAGCGCTCCTTCCGCATCGGCGACCGCGTGCATCAGAACGAGATCACGGCCCTGGCCGGCATGATCAGCGCCTTCAGCGCCGCCCCCGCCAACGGTCCACCCGGTGAGGTAAAACGCCCCGAGAAGCTGCCCCTGCTCGTGAACGAACTCGTCACTTTGGGCGACCGGAAAGACTGGGGCTCCACCCAGGCCAACAGCCTTTCGCTCCTGGCCCTCCGCGACTACCTGGCCGCGCCCTCCGGTAACAACCAGGTTACGGGGACCCTGTCCCTGGGAGGCACGGTCGGGAAGATCGAGTACGATTCCCGCAAGGGCGCGCTCGCGCGCAGTTGGGCCGATCCCGCCCAGGCCGAATTGCGACTCGATCGGAACGGGAAATCCCCGATCTACGCCCGGTATTCGCTGCGTTACCTCCCCTTGGAGCCGGGCAGCCAGGCCCCGGCCGCGCAGAAAGGCTTCGTGGTCAAGCGCGAGTTGATCTTCATCGACGCCGCCAAGGGCAACCGCAGGGTCTCGCTCGACCGGGCCGGCACCAGCCATGTCCTCCATGCGGGCGATATCCTCGAAGAGCATATCCAGGTCGAGAATCCCAGGAACCGCGCCTTCGTGGCCGTCTCGGCGCCCTTCGCGGCCGGTCTCGAATACATGAACCCGCGCCTGGAAACCTCGGGCGAGGATGCCAAGCCCAGCGGCGCCACCACCAATTCCGGAGACTACCAGGCCTTCAAGGACGATGAGGCTGATTATTTCTTCGAGGCGATGCCGGCCGGCACCTATGATTTCTATTTCCGCCTGCGCGCCAGCGTGGAAGGCGAGTTCAGCCATCCTTCCGCGCGCGCGGAGATGATGTACGAGATGGGCACTTACGGCACCAGCCCCGGCGCCAAGATCGTTGTGCAGGCCGCCCGCTAAAGCTTGGCATGGGACGCAACTGGGAGACAGGCATGAGGCGCAACTGGGTCTATGCCGCCGCTGCGCTGGGCCTCCTCATCCTCATCCCTTGCGTCCACGGCCTCCTGGATATCCGGCTCGTGGAGAAGCGGCCCTCCATGCACCTGCTGGACCGGTCCTATAAGTTCATAGCCGCCATCGAGAACCCCGATGGGGAATTCGGCTATTGGGACATGCCGACCGCCTTGCCCCCGGCCCTCGTCACCGCCACTTTGGCCGCGGAGGACCGCCGTTTCAATTCACATCATGGCGTGGATTTCCGCGCCGTCGCCGGGGCCGGCTACCACAACTACCTGCGCCGCCGCGGCTACCGGGGCGCCTCCACCGTGGCCATGCAGGTCGCGCGCCTCCAGCATGGCGGGCGGAGCGGTTGGTACTACAAATTGCACGATGCCGTGGTCGCCGCCGGGATAACCATTTTTTATGGTCGTGACCGCGTGCTCCGCCAATACTTCCGCTGCGCTCCCTACGGCAACCGCATCTCCGGGGCCGCCTGCGCCTCGCGCCGCTATTTCCACAAACCCGTCCAGGACCTGAGCCTCGCCGAGGCCGCCCTCCTGGCATCGCTCCCCAAGGCGCCCTCCCGCCTCAACCTGTTCAATGCGGAAGGCTTCGATCTCGCCAAGCGCCGGGCCGCCCTCATCCTAAGGCGCGCCGGCCGGTATGGCTGGATCGGCGAGGAGACCGGGAGGGAATCGCTGCTCGAACTCGCGGCCCTGTCGCGCCCCGCCAAGGAGCTCCGCAACGAAAGCTCCTTCCACTTTCTCCGCCAATGCGCGCTCAGGATCGGCGACCATCCCGATCCGCGCGGGGAAATCCGCACCACCTTGGACATGCGCATCCAGGACACCTTGCAGGGAACGCTCCGCCGCGAGCTCCCGCGGCTCCTGCAATGGGAGGCAGGCAACTCAGCGGCCATGGTCCTGGACGTCAAGACCGGCGAGGTCCTGGCCTATATCGGCTCCTTCGACTATTACGACAAGCGCGGCGGCGCCATCGACTGCGCCAACCTGCCCCGTTCCACCGGCAGCCTGCTCAAGCCCTTCATCTATGCCCTGGGAATGGAATGGCAGGGTTATACGGCCTCCACCATATTGACCGACCTCGGCTTCGACTTCGGATCGGGCCGGCATTCCTTCGTCCCCGAGAACTATGATCGCAAGTTCCAGGGACCGGTCCTCTATAAGAACGCCCTCGCCAATAGCCGGAATATCCCCGCGGTCCAGGTTCTGCGATCCGTCGGCGTCGACATGTTCTATCGGCTCTGCATCGCGCTCGGCCTGACCAAGGATGACGGCCAGGCGGGCTATTACGGACTCGGGCTTTCCATCGGCGGCCTCTATTGCTCTTTGCAACAGGTCTGCGGCGCCTACCTCACGCTGGCCAACCAAGGCGTCCGACGCGATCTGGTTTGGCGCTTGGACCAGGGGGAGGCGGGTTCTTCGTCAGTTAACGCCCAAGTTACCTATGCCGCCGCCGCTCCGGCACCATCCCTATCCCGGCAGCTCATCCCACCGGACATCGCCATGCAAATCAAGCGCTTCCTTTCCGATCCCGTGGCCCGGCTGCCCAGCTTTCCGCGCGGCGGCAACCTGGAATACCCCTTCGCCGTGGGCGTCAAGACCGGCACCTCCGAAGGCTACCGCGATTCCTGGTGCGTGGGCTTCAGCGATCGCTACCTCGTCGGCGTCTGGATCGGCAATACCGACTTCTCGCCCACCAAGGGCCTCAGCGGCTATGAAGGGGCGGCCAGCATCGTCAAGAAGATGATGTACTCGCTCCAACCGGATCGCACCGACGGCCTGAGCGATATCGAGTTCCCGCCACCTCCAGGTTACCTCCCCGTCCCCATCTGCCGCCTCACCGGCAAGCGCGCCGATCGCTTCACGCCCTACGTCACCACCGAATACTTTCGTCCCGGCACCGAACCCGTGGAATTCAGTACTGTAGCCCGGCTGTTACCCGTCGACAGTCGGAACGGCCTCCTTGCCTATCCTCCCTGCCAGGCGCCCATCGAATACCGCCGGTTCACGGTCCTGGAACCGCAGTTCCGCGATTGGGCTGAAAGCCAGGGTCTGGAGGTCCCGCCCGATCGCTTCAGCCCCGCTTGCGGCGGCGCGCCCCCGGTCGACAAATACGCCATCGCCATCACGTCCCCGCGCTCCGGCTCCCGCTTTTTCATCGACCCGGAAATGCCCGCCGGCAAAAGCCTGCTGCCCCTGGCCGTCCGCGTCTTCCCGCCTCCGGCCTCGGTGCTATGGCTCGTCAACGATCAGGAATATCAGGTGGTGCGACATCCGTTCACCTTGCTATGGCCCATGAAACCCGGCACCTATGTCTTCCAGGCCGTGGTCCCGGGAACGGAATTCCGCAGCGCTCCGGTCAGGTTCGAAGTTTTTTGAACGGCATGGCTTCGGGGAAGGGCGTGGGCGGGACGAGTTTCTGCCCCTGGGAATATTGCTTGCGGTATTGGCTGGGGGTCAGTCCCACCTGCCGCTTGAGCAGCCGGTTCAAATGGCTTAAGTCATAGAACCCGTTTTCGGAGGCGACGGTGGATATCTGCTCGCGGGTATTGACCAGGGCGCGGCAGGCGGAGTGGATGCGGACCGTGGCGAGGGATTGCTGCGGGGGCATCTGGAAGAGGGATTTGAACTTGCGTTCGAATTGGCTGAGGGAAAGGCAGGCCATGGAAGCGAGCTTCCGGATGTCGATGGGCCGGCGGAAATTTGCCATGATATAATCGAAGACTTCGCCCATCTCGATGAATTGCAGGGAGCCGTTGTCCACCCGCTTCAAATCGCGCGTGAACCCGACAATCCCGGCAACCTTGCCCGAGCCGTCCAGGATCGGAATTTTGGTGGTGGAATACCATTCGGTCGATTTATCCCCGTCGAAAACCAGCTCGACCACGTTGGTCCTGGCTTGGCCGGTCCGGAAGATCTCCTGATCGTCCTGACTGTATTTCTCCCCCAGGTATTTGGGCCAGACATCCAGGTCGGTCAATCCCACCAGATTGTCCGGGGACGTGAATCCGCATTTCTCCGCGAAGGCGCGATTTACAACCAGGAATTTCCCGTCCTGATCCTTGGCGAAAAAATGGACGTCCGGAAGGCGGCTGAACAATTCCTCATAGGCCTTGATCAAGGCCTCCGCTGGCGGGGCCTTCGTGGATTTGAGGTTCGATGTCACCTCCCTAATCTATGCAGGAAGTTGCGGGCCTGCATAGTGAATCCGGTTTTCCACCGTTTCCAAATAATTATTTGCTTCTGGAAACAGGCGGCATGTACGATATTCACGGTTTTATTGGACAATATGCGCATGATCTCCGTATCGGCGCGTCGGCTTTATGTGTTTGGATGTTTCCATCTGGAAACAGATTATTCCGAAAATACCCTGCGCCAAACAGATACGAGCCTATTATCAAGGTGTGGAAAGCCAGGCCAATCCCACCGTATTTGATTTCACCGACTACCGCCAATTCCTGAAAGCCTATTACGACTTCCAGAAGTGGAAGAACCCGGTTTTTTCCTATCGGTATTTCGCCCTGCGCGCCAAGATCAATTCCTCCGGCTTCTACAAGAATGTCATGGACGGGAAGCGCAGCCTGGGCCGCAGTCTCATCGTGCGTTTTTCCGAGGCGATGAAGCTGCGAAAGAAGGAAGCGGACTATTTCGAGAACATGGTCTACTTCAACGAAGCCAAAACCGTGGAGGAGAAAAAGATCTTCCTCGAGCGCATGATGGCGCTCCGCAAGGTCGATGCTTATCTGGTGCAAAGCAGCCAATTCGAATTCTATTCCAAATGGTATTATAGCGCGATCCGGGAATTGATCGGCATCATCCGGTTCAAGAACGATTTCACTTCCCTGGGCAGGCTCTTGGATCCGCCCATCCGTTCCGATCAGGCCGAGAAGGCGGTCAAGGTGCTGGAAGAATTGCAGTTCATCGCCAAGGATCAAAAGGGGATTTACCGCCAGACCCAAAACCATATCACGACCGGTTCGGAAGTCGAATCCCTCAATGTGGCGAATTACCAATTGGCCTGCATGGACCTGGCCAAGGATGCCATCGACCGGCATGAGCCCGCCTTCCGCGACATGTCCACCTTGACCTTGAGCCTTTCCAAGGAGGCCTTCGAAGCGTTCAAGGAAGAGATCATCACCTTCCGCAAACGCCTGCTCGGCTTGGAGCGGCAGTTCCCGAAGGCCGATCGGGTCTACCAATTGAATACCCATTTCTTCCCGCTCTCCAAGATTCCCGCCAAGGAGAAGGCATGAGCGCGGGGCGGCGGATGGAAAGGGATCCGCGTCCGTCCGGGCTGCGGCAGGGTGGCTTGCCCGGGCTTCGGCTGGGGCTGGCCGGTCTCCTGCTTTCCCTCGGCGGCTGTCTCTCAGGATGCAATACGGGATCGGAAACGGGAAATCCGGCCAAGGGCGTGTCGGGCACGGTTGAAAGCCTGGACGGGGTCCCGGCGGCGCGCGCCCAAGTCTATCTCATCCCCCGCGATTTCAATCCGCTGGATCTGGTCTCGGGGAAAACGGCGAGCCTGCATATCGACACCACGGACGCGCAGGGCCGCTTTCATTTCACGGGCGTGGACAGCGGACTCTACAACCTGGAAGCCAAGAGCCTGGCGAACGGCACGGGATTCATAGTGAAAGATATCCCCGTCGCCGGCTCCAGGGTCGACCTGCCGAAGCAGGCCTTGCGGTCCTCCGGGAAAATCGCCGCGACCTTGGAAGGAGCCTCCGATACCGTGAGCGGGTACGTCTATATCCTCGGCACCACCTACCATCAAAGGGTCCGTTCCTCCGCCGGAACCGTCAGCCTAGATTCCCTGCCGCCCGGGAAGGTGGATTCCCTGATCTATGGTAACCCACAAGGTACGGTAGCTCCCAAGACCTTCGCCTGGAAACTGGAAGTGAAGCCGGATACTTCCGCCTCCGCTTCCGGCCCCTACCTCGCCTGGAAATATTCCGCCGCGGTCTTTCTGAATACTTCCGCCTCCGGCGTGAAGCTATCCGGCCCGGTAAGCCATTTCCCCCTGCGCATCGACTTGGGCGCCGCCGGTTTGGATTTCGCCGCCGCGCGTCCGGACGGCGCGGATCTCCGCGTCACCAATGAACGCGGGGTTCCCCTGCCTTGCGAGATCCAGCTTTGGGATGCCACCGCCGGGTCCGGCCAATTGTGGGCGCGCGTGGACACCGTATTCGCGGATTCCTTCCAGAAGATTCGTTTGTATTGGGGCTATGGAGGCGGGGGAGCGGTTCCGGCCGGATGGCCCGCGGGATCGGTCTTCGCCGCCGCCGATGGTTTCGTCGCGGCCTGGCACCTGGATGAAGACCCGTTCCTCGCGGGACGGAAGCTCCAGGATAAATCCGGAACGCAAAATGACGGCATCGCCATCGGCTATACCGCGGAGGGAGGCACGGTTTCGGGCGTGGTCGGCAACGGCATCGCCTTCGACGGGAAGACGCAATGGGTCGGATCGCTCAAGGCCTTCGCCAATCCCAATGTCTTCACCTACTCGGGTTGGTTCAAGACCTCGACCACCGATGGCGGCCGGCTTTTCGATTTCGCCGACAAGGATACTTCCGTGAATCCCAATTACTGGGATCGCCTCATCATCATGTATCCGAACGGCACCTTGCATTTCGGGGTCTATCCGTCCATCCTACCCGGAAAGCCCATGCCCACGCCTTCGACCTACAATATCCTGCATGGAGACAGCCCCCAGAACGACGGGCAATGGCATCATGTGGCGGCGCGGCTTTCCGCGCGGGGCCAGGCCTTCTTCCTCGACGGCGTGAAGATTGGCAACGATCCGGCCACGGTGGAAGGGGAGAATGTCCTCGGCTATTGGCGCCTCGGCTTCGGGCATCTTTCGGAATGGGCCCAGGCGGGCACCAGCCTCTATTTCCAGGGAGCGATGGACGAAGTGTGGATCGCCCATGCGGATTTTTCCGATGACTTTGTTAAACTTTCCTATGAAAACCAGAAAACAGGAACACGATTGTTGAATGCGCCTTGAGTATCACCATACCCTGCGCTTCGGGCGCAGGGCCCAGTTCGAGTCGAGACCCCTAATCCTTTCCAAAGGAGGACCGCATGCGGCCTGCCCCTAAAATCGCCCTGGCTCTTTTATTGACCACCGTCGCCGTTTCCACCCTGCGGGCCCAAGTCCTCGGCCTCCATCCGGGTTTCACCTAGACCACGCTGCGGCCGCCGGGATTCGATCCCATGGTCAGCGGATTGGACTTCCTGCCGGACGGGCGCCTGGTCGTATCCACCTGGGAAGGCTTCGGCGCCACCAAGGGGTCGGTATACCTGGTCTCCAACGCGCAAACCGGGGACGCGTCCAAGATCACCTACAAGAAATTCGCCGGGAACCTCAACGAACCCCGGGAGTGAAGGTGGTGGGCGGGGAAATCTACGTCCTGCAAAAAGACCAGCTTTCCTGGTTGCCCGACTCGAACAAGGACGGGACCGCCGACCAGGTCAAGAAAGTCGCATCCGGCTGGACCGTGCAGCCTGGCCCCAAGAACCTGGAATTCGCCATGGGCATGGTCTACCGCGACAGCGTCTTTTACGGGGGCCTGGCCACGGCCTGGCCCTTGAACTCCACGCAGACCGATGAGCGGGGCTGCGTCATCCAGATGTCGACGCAAACGGGCGGGATCAAACCGTATGCCTGCGGCATGCGGACTCCCAACGGTTTGACGCTCGGACCGGAAAACGAGCTCTTCACCACCGAGAACCAGGGCAATTGGGTCCCCTCTTCCAAGCTCCTGCATATCAAACAGGGGCATTTCTACGGGGTACATAAGACCGTGCCCGGCCCCTTCGACAAGATACCGGAAACCCCGCCCGCCCTTTGGCTCGATCATGGCGCCATCGCGATCTCGCCCACCCAGCCGGTCTATGTGAAGACGGGCGTCTACAGCGGCCAGATGATCGCCGGCGATAATAACATGGGAACCTTGCAGCGCTATTTCCTCGAGAAGGTGGGCGGCGAATTCCAAGGGGCGGTGTTCAAATTCTCCGGCGGGCTGGAGGCGGCCGCCAATCGCATCATCACGGGACCGGACGGCGCCTGGTACGTGGGCGGCATCGGTACGTCGGACTGGAGCGGTTGGGATTGGGCCGGCAAGGACTTCGGACTGCAACGCATGGTTCCCAACGGGAAAAAGGTTTTCGAAATGCTGGCGGTGCGTTCCAAGGGGTCGACGTCCCTGGAAGTGGAATTCACGACGCCGGTGGGCGCGGGCGCCGATGTGGCCGCGAACTACCAGGTAAAGCAATGGTTCTACATCCCGGTGTTGACCTATGGCGCCGGCAAGCAGACTGTGGAAAACCTCGCCGTCAAATCCGCCGTGGTCAGTTCGGACAAGTTGAAGGTGACCCTGGAGATCACGGGCATGAAGCTGAAGAACGTGGTCTATATCAAGCTGGGGGCCGTGAAGTCCGCCGACAATGCGGATTCCTGGACCACGGAAACCTGGTACACGCAAAATGCATTCGGACCCGGAACCGACGTCGTGACCACCGGCGCCGTTCCCGAGCCTAAGGCCGTCGCCCGCATCCCGATGGAAGCCCGGACCCTGGGCGCGGGAAAAATCGCGATGAGGATCCCCACGCACGGCTCCTTCACCTTGGACATCGTGGATCCGCAAGGTCGGATCCGGGAATCGAAGCAAGGGATTGGGCCCATGGAATGGGTTTCGCAGCGCGCGCTCGAGACCGGGGTCTATATTCTGTCCCTGAAAGACGCAGCGGGCATTTCCCGCCAACGCGTGGTTTGCCCATAAAGCGGTTTTGAGCGGGTCCCCCCGCTCTTGATGTTCGCCGGCGCGTGGCCGGCGTCGGCCCTGGATATCTGGGACGGTAAATTCTCCCCTGGGTCAAGCTTACTCTCCTTTCCGCATAAATTTTTATCCTTTGACCAACGCGACAAAGGATAAACATGAATCAATGGCACTGGGCGAACGCGCTCCTGGTTTCGGGAATATTGTTCGGCTGCGGGATTACCGCGCCGAAAAGGCCCCCGGTCCGGCAGGCCGGCGACTATGCCGCTACTCTCGCCTACCTGGATAAATTCATCACCCGGGAAATGCAGTCCGGCAAAGCCCAAGGCATCAGCATCGCCCTCATCGACGACCAGCAGATCCTCTGGTCCAAGGGTTTCGGATTCGCTTCCAAGGATCTGCAACTTCCCGCTACCCCCGGGACCATCTACCGGATCGGCTCCATCAGCAAATTGTTCACGGCCACGGCCTTGCTCAAGCTCCGGGAACAGGGGAAGGTGGATCTGGACAAGCCCGTGCGCCAGTATCTTCCGGAGTTCACGATCAAGACCCTCTATCCGGACGCCCCGCCCATCACCTTGCGGCATTTGCTGACCCACCATTCGGGAATGCCCCGCGACCATTATAAGGGCTGCCTGGTGCTCAAGCCGGAAGATGCGGTGGCCGACTTCGCCGCCTTGCCTGCGAGCCTGGCGGGCGAATATCTCCAGGCTCCGCCCAATGCGTTTTACTCCTACTCCAATGTGGGCTTCTCGCTCCTAGGCAACGTGGTGGCCAAGGCCAGCGGCATCGGCTATTCCGATTATGTCCAGGACTCCCTGTTCCGGCCCATGGGCATGACGCATGCGTCCGTCCTGTATAAGCCGGAATTGGATCCGTGGATGGCGAAGATCCGGGTCGGGAAAAAGGAGCTGGGCGGTTCCGATGTCAATATATCCGATCTCTCCGCCGGAGCCGTCTATGCTTCCGCCGAGGATTTGGCGCGCTTCATGGAAATGATTTTCGCCGATGGGGAATCCGGCGGTCATCGGATCCTGGAGAAGGGAAGTCTGGACAGCATGCTTGTCCAACAGAATGCCGGCATCCGGGCCGATGAGGATATGCGAATCGGGCTGGGCTATTTCCTCTCCCGGATCGCGTTGGGCGGAAACGATAGCCTGGATATTTTCATGCATACCGGAAGAGTCCCCGGTTTCATGAGCTACTTCGTCGGTTCACGATCCCTTAAGGTGGGCGTGGTGGTCCTGGTGGATGGGGGCGAAGTCATGCGTATCGGCAATGAAGCCTTGTCGGCCTTACTCGATGCGAAGCTCGGGCGGAAACTCCCGGCACCGCAGCCCCGGAAATCCCAGGAAGCGTTCTTGAGCCCGGCGCGACTCGATTCCATGACCGGGAAGTTCGGAATGCATCTGGATGCCTTCGGGATTTCGCGAGTGGATCTCAAGCGCGATGGAACGCATTTGGCCGCTCTGATCGACGGCAAATTCAAGATGACCCTGATCCCCTCCGGCCACGACACCTTCCTGGTCCGGAAAAAATTATTCGGTTTCATCCCCTTGCCT
>DAINDC010000061.1:0-4413 GCA_036732085.1 Fibrobacterota bacterium
GTGAACAGAAACAGCAGGCTGATCCATACCGATTCCAGGATCGCGGCCACCATTTTCGGCGACAGGTTCAGCAGCTTCGGACTTATCCGTTCCGGAAAAAAAATTTGTCTTCGCACCCATTCCTATCCCTTTTATCACATTTACTATCAAACTCCGAATTTTTCCTCCCTTCCTGGGCCGCCAAAAGCGATTTTATGCGGACAAAAACCAAGGAGACGAGATGCCGGATATGAAAGCGACCCGCATTCATGCGTATGGCGGGCCGGAAGTGTTGATTTATGAGAATGCGCCCATGCCGGTTGCCGGTCGAGGCGAGGTGCTGGTCCGCATCCATGCGGCCGGAGTGAATCCCGTTGATTGGAAAATCCGCGCCGGTTACCTGAAAGATTTTATGCCGATCTCTTTTCCGGCCATCCTGGGAATGGATCTTTCCGGAGTGGTGGAAGCCGTGGGCGAGGGCGTCACATCGTTCAAGGCCGGGGACGAGGTCTATGCGATGGCGAATATGAAAAAAGGCGGTACCTATGCGGAATATATCGCGATCGAGGAAGGAATCCTGGCGGCCAAGCCCCGCACCCTGAATCATATCCATGCGGCGGCCATGCCCTTGGCGGGATTGACGGCCTATCATGGCCTATTCGAATTCGGCAATCTGCAGGCGGGACAGAAGGTGCTCATCCACGGGGCCGCCGGCGGCGTCGGCTCCTTCGCGGTGCAGCTTGCGAAATGGAAAGGGGCGCATGTCATCGGTACGGCCTCAGGCCGCAACCAGAGCTTCCTGCGTGAGCTGGGCGTGGAGCATGCGATCGACTACGGCAAGCAGGCTTTTGAAAAATCCATCTCGGAAATGGACCTCGTCATCGATACCATCGGCGGAGAGACCCAGGAAAGATCCTGGAGCGTCCTGAAAAAAGGCGGTATCCTGGCCTCGACCGTGGGGCAGCCCAAAGCATCCGCGAATGCGCCGAAGGAAACGGTGGGGAAGGCGATCCAGAATCGGCCCAATGCCGATGCGCTCAAGTTCTTGGCCAATCTCGCGGATACCGGAAAGCTGATGGCTTTCATCGAAAGCGAGCTGCCGCTCAAGGAAACCCGCAAGGCCCATGAGATGATCCAAACCGGGCATACACGGGGGAAAATCGTACTCAGGACGGCTTAGAGGGTGTTATGCACAATTTTCGCGTAACGAGGCCGAGGGAAAACTTGGGGACCGGTTCTAATCATGTCATTTGGGCTTCAGGTTGATGCGGATGGGCAGGATGATGAAGGGCACGCCGCGATGGTACAGGCGCCTCTGCACGGCGAACACGGTATTATTGTGCAGGAGACGCGACAGGAAGGTCTCCTCCGGGAACACCAATTGTCCCATGAAGAATACGGCTTGCGGGAAACGTTCCACCACATTACCGGCGAGCTCGTTGCAGCCGTCCACCATATCGTGGCTCAGCGCCATCTTCCCTTCCGCATAGTAGCCGTTGCGGTTCATGAAGTCCACGTACTGATCCAGCTGACCGTGCACGTGGGTTTTGAGCCCCTCGATCTCTTCCACGCCCTTGAAGGTTCCGGCGTCGACGATGCCGACCTCCACGAAGACATAATTCTTGTAGATGCCGCCGAACATGCGGATGATGGCCAGCAGGGAATGCAGGCCGATCCCGTTGAAGCCGTTGACCAGGAGCACGGCGGTCTTGGCCTTGGGATCGCAAGACGGAGCCGGGTTTCCGTTCTGTCCGCCCATCAGCCTGGGCAAAGTCGCGTTCTCCTTGGACTTGGCAATGGCGACCAGATTGTCCATGCGCTTGAGCACTTTTTCCACGTAGTTGTAATGCTTCTTGAAGGCCAAGGCCATGAGGATGAGCCCGCCGGTAATGACCAGGGTGATCCAACCGCCCTGGAGGAATTTCAGGATGGTCACCGTGACCAGGATGAAGGAGCAGAGCGCTAGGCCCACCGCATTGACCGCGAGTTTCCGGCGCCAGTGCAGGAGGGTGGATTTATGCCGCAACCAATAGCGCACCATCCCCAATTGGGACAGGACGAAGGTGACGAAGACGGTGATACTGTAAAGCACTACCAGGTATTTGACCGAACCCTTGGTCAAGGCCATGGTCACCAAGGATGCGAGTCCCATGATGGCGATGCCGTTCTGGGTGACCAGGCGATCGCTCAACAGGCTGAAGCGCGTGGGGAACCATTTGTCGAGCGCCATATTGGCCAATACCCGCGGGCCTCCGAGGAAGCCCGCCTGCGCGGCCGCGAACAGGATCAGCGCCTCCGAGATCAGGGAGGCATAGACGAAGACCGCGCCGGAATGCCCGGGCCAGTTGGCGGTGATGGCCTCGAACAGGACGGCATTCAAGGTCTTGCCGGGTTGGTGTTCCACCTTGAATAGCAAGTAGGCCAGGGTCAGGCCGAAGACGGTGAAGGCCAGGGAGAGCGCCATGTAGAGCATCGTGCGCTTGCCGGTCTTGACCTTGGGCTCACGCAGGATGGAGAGTCCATTGCTGACGGCCTCGATGCCGGTATAGGTGCCGGCGCCCATGCTGAACGCCCGCAGGATCAGGTAAATCATCGGAAACAATCCGAGCTCGGAACGCGTATGCGAAACCTGGGTCGCCGTCTCATGGGCCACGGCGGAGAAATCCAAAAGATGCGTGCCGAGTCCGTATAGGATGGCAAAGGCATGGGTCAGGATGAAGACCATGAAAACCGGCACCAGGGGCATGACCGATTCCTTGGCGCCGCGCATATTGAGGAGGGTGAGCAGGATCAGCGCCACGAGCGAGAACTGCAGCTTGTAGGGGAGCCAGGATTCCGGCAGGAAGCTGAAGAGGGCGTCGGAGGCGCTGGCGATGGAGATGGTGATGGTCAGGACATAGTCGATGATCAACGCGCAGCCGGAAATCATGCCCGCGTTCGGTGAGATCAATTTGCTCGCCACCAGGTAACCGCCGCCGCCCGACGGGAAAACCTCGATGAGTTGCGAGTAACTCGCGCTGATGACGAGCACGGTGATGGCGGAGGCGATGGCGATGAGGATGGCCAGATGGGTATGCGCGCCCAAGGCCAGAAAGGCTTCTTCCGGGCCGTAGGCAGAGGAGGACAAGCCATCCGATCCGAGTCCGACCCAGGCGATGAAGGCCACGAGCGAGATGCTGTGGAAGGCTTGCTGGTTGGTCGGGTCGATGGGCTTGCCGAGGACCAGGCTTTTAAGGCGTTTGGATAAAGACGGTTTCGCGATTTTCACCATGGGGATCCCCTGAATACGAAGCGGGAAACGTAGCAATACGCTTCGAAGCCCATGGCGAAGCGCCGCTTTTAGAAGGAAATAGGGTTTCGCCTGATGAGGAAGGCGGTCAAATCCAGGTCAAGCCCGATACAAATCAGGCCGCCATTGCTGGATCGATTTCTTAATCGCTTTGCGGGATAGCTTCTCCGCGAGGGCGCGCTTCGCCAGCTCAGGAAGCTCCGCATCGGAAGCGAAGCGCAAGGCGACGATTTGGCCCACGGTCAATTCCGGCGGCAGGGCTTTGCCCGTCAAGATGAAATGACGGAGATTCTCCTCCGCGCGGATGGCGCGGTCCTGCACCTTGATCACCATGTAACGCAGCGAATACCACATCATGATAAGGGCCATGCAGACCACGACCAGAATCAGCGCCCAAAAATTTCCGGTCAGCAGCAAGGGCTGGAAAACATTTACGATCGATCCGACGAAGACCAGGACCAGGAACAACGGGAAGGTACGGTTGCGGTTGCGGGGGAAACGCGAATGGTTGGCGAAGTTCTGGGTGGTCATGGATTTCTTTCGTTGGAAAATTTCCGACTCCGGAAAATATAATCGAGCGCCGGGAGCCGTGGCCAGGAAGAATCCAAACGTCAAGCTTCTTGGCGCGAAGGTCAACCTTCCTGACGCGAACGTCAAGCCTCTTGACGCGAACGTCAGGCTTCCTGACGCGAGTCCTGACGGAATCGGCGCGGGCTGGCTTTCAGATTCCTTCGGAAGACCTTGGAGAAATACAGCGGATCCTGAAAACCGATTTCCTGGCTGATCTCCTTGATCGATTTCGACGTGCCGATCAGGAGCTCCTGGGCCTTCCAGATGCGCAGGGACTCCAGGTAACGTAGCGGTGACATACCCGTGGTCTCCCGGAACAGATGGGCGAAGCGGGACAGCGAGAGATTGGCCTGGCGGGCCAGGACGGCCGCGCTCAACTCATCGGCGAAATTCCTCATCATAAAGGTGACCACCTTCCCTATCCTGCCGTCGCTGCCCGAGCCTTGGGAAAAAGGATTCTGGGTATCGCACCAGAGCAAGGTCTCTTCCAGGTAATTGCCGCAGAACTGCAAGCGGTTCTTGAGCGGCGATTGGTACATCTCCAGGCATCTTTCCATGGCGGCGCGAATCCGGCG
>DAINDC010000061.1:4423-10600 GCA_036732085.1 Fibrobacterota bacterium
CAAAGTTTCCGCATCCTGCAATTTGAAACCCAGCACGCCACCGCCCCGTTGCGGCCAGTGAAGCAAGGGCGCCCAATGCGGCAGCGGGGTGAAATACAGCCATAGGTGCGTCCAGTTCCGCTTGCCGGATTCCCAGGAATAATCATGGGCCAGGCGCGGGGGGAAAAGCAGCACATCGCCCGCTTCCGCATGGAAGAGGTTCGCTCCCTGATTCACCCGTCCCTGGCCTTCCACGGTCAGGTTCAGCACCCAGGCATTGAGGCCATTGGGGCGATAGGTGGGCGCATGCGCTTGCGGCGAATAGTGGCTGAGGCCGGCGACCAGGGTTGCGCCGAACCGGTTTTTGGGGGATTTCATATAGCAGAATAATACATGTTTTCAGCAGGCCGATGCCATCGCCGAGGTGTTTTCCTCCCTAGATTAACATGAACTTTCTAGATTAACATGAACTTTCGCAGGGCCGGGTCGGTCGAGCGGAAAAAGGGAGCCTACATGACCTATCTTCAGAAATACCGCCCCCAGGTCGATCAGTTCCTGGCCGCCTGCCACCGCATCAGCCAACTCATGTACGTGACCGGGCATGGCGGCAATGCCGCCTGGAAACTCGAAGCGGACCTCATCCTCATCACCCCCACCCAGATGAACAAGGGAAAGATCCAGCTCGAAGACCTCGTCTTCCTCGATCTGAACGGCAAGAAAAAAGAAGGCGTCCGGAATCCCACAGGTGAAACGCCCATGTATGTGAATTTCTTCCGGGACCGTCCCGACATCCAATCGGTCATGCATTGCCACCCCCCTTATACCGGCGCGTTCGCGATCTCCGGGGAAGCCAACCATCTGATGCGGCCCGTCTTCCCCGAAACCACCACGGAGGTGGGCCCGGTCCCGGTGGTGCCGTACGGCGAACCGCTGACGCAAAGGCTGGCCGACAACTTCCTTCCCTACCTCGGCAAATACAATGCGTTCCTGATGGAAAATCACGGCCTGGTGATCATGAGCCCTTTGGATATCGAGTGGTGCCTCATGACCACCGAACTCTTGGAGATGACTTCGCTCAGCCTCACGGCCGCAGCGGCCATGGGCACCATCAAGGACATTTCCGTGCCCGACCTGCACAATCTGGACAATATCATGAAGAAGCGCGGGCTGCCGATGTTCGGCGCTCCCGGAGTCAATAATTCCCTGGTGGATCTCTACTATCCCAATGGGATTGAACCCGGAAGGCATGCCGGCATGCGCAGCCGCGCGGCCGGGGACGCGTTGGAAACCGCGGCCGTGGCATGATGGGGAGCTGGCTGGGCCTGGAAGACCGGGTCGTCATCGTAACGGGAGGCGCTTCCGGCATCGGTAGGGCCTGCTGCGAGAGCCTGGGCGGGAACGGAGCCAAGCTGGTGATCGCCGATCTCGATCGCGTGGTGGGCGAGGAAGCCGTGGCCTCCTTGCGCAAGTCCACGGGGACGGAGGCGATTTTCATCCGCACCGACGTGAGCGATCGGAACCAATGCGAGGCCATGGTCGACGAGGCCATGGAGCGCTTCGGCAAGGTGGATGTCCTGGTGAACAACGCCGGCATCAACGTGCCGCGCCTGCTCGTCGATCCGGCGGGCAAGGAGGAACTCACCGAGGAGATCTGGGATAAGCTCACGGACATCAACCAGAAAGGTGCGTTCCTTTGCGCCCAGGCCGTGTCCCGGAGGCTGCTGGCCGCGAAGCGCGGGGGCGTCCTCATCAATATGGCATCGGAATCCGGCATGGAGGGTTCGGAAGGCCAAAGCGCGTATGCGGCGGGCAAGGCCGCCCTGTACGGGCTCACGCGTTCGTGGGCCAAGGAGCTGGGGCGGCACGGCATCCGGGTGGTGGGCGTGGCCCCGGGTATCCTGGAAGCTACGGGCCTGCGATCGGAAAAGTACGAGAACTCCCTGGCCTATGCCCGCGGCATCCAGGTGGAGGCTCTCCGGGCCGGCTATGAGAAGGTCTCCATCCCGCTCGGCCGCGTGGGCCGTCTGACCGAGGTCGCGGACCTGGTCACCTACCTCGCATCGGATCGGGCCAGTTACATCCATGGTACGGTAGTCAATATTTCGGGAGGAAAATCCCGTGCATGAGACCCAAAGCGAAAGAGGCCGGCGCGTGTTCGATCAGACCGTCAAGCTCATGGAAGCCAAGCTCGATGATTTCAATTCCGACATCCGGAAGCGGAACCTCGATCTCCTGGTCTCCCTGAACATCCCTCCCGCTCCCCCGAGCGAGAACGTGAACCTGCATACCCATACCTTCTTCTCCTACAATGCGTCCGGCTGGTCCCCCACCCGCTTCGCCTGGGAAGCGGCCAAGGCGGGCCTTTATGCCGCCGGCTCCATCGACTTCGACGTGCTGGACGGCGTGGAGGAATTCCTATCCGCCGCCGAGACCCTGGAATTGCGCGCGACCGCCGGTTTCGAGATCCGGGCCTTCCTGAAGGAATTCTCCGATGTCGACATCGATTCGCCGGGAGAGCCGGGCGTCCATTATATCGCCGGGACCGGCTTCACCGGCAAGCTGCCGGCGGAATCCGCCGCGGCCAAGACCTTGGAATCCTTCCGCCTCACGGCCTTTAAGCGGAACGTCGAACTGGTCGAAAGAATCAACGCCAAGGTGGGGGCCATCGCCCTCAACTATTCCCTGGACGTCCTGCCGCGCACGCCTTCCGGAAACGCCACCGAACGACACATCATATCCGCCTATGTCGATAAGTCGCTGGAAAAATTCCCGCTCACGCATGACCTCGCCGGATTCTGGTCGGACCTCCTGAACCTTCCTCGAGCAGAGGCGCAGGCGGCCCTGAACAACCGGCCCGCCTTCGAAGAAATCGTCCGCGGCAAGCTGGCCAAGCGCGGCGGCCTCGGCTATGTCAAACCCGGTCCGGAAACCTTTCCCGACGTGGGCCAGGTCTATGCCTGGATCAAGGATTGCGGCGCCATCCCCATGGATTCCTGGCTGGACGGGACCAGCGCAGGCGAGTCCCGGGCCCGCGAGCTGTTCGAGTGCAACCGCGCCCTGGGCGCGCGCGCCTTGAACCTGATCCCGGATCGGAATTGGAACGTAAAGGGTGCGGAGGAGAAACGCATCAAGCTGGAAAACCTGGCGCGGGTGGTGGCGCTCGCGGAAGAATTCCACGTGCCCGTGCATATCGGCACCGAAGGGAACAAGGCGGGCCTGCCCTTTGTGGATGACCTTTCCCGTCCGGAATTCGCGCCGTTCAAGGAGCCGTTCATCCGCGGCGCCAAGATCCTGGTGGGCCATGCCCTGCTCGCCCGCTTCGCGGATTTCCCCTACCTGGGCAATGCGGCGGAGTCGGAATTTGTTGGCGACATCGTAAAGAAGAACCTCTTCTTCGCGGCCGTCGGGGCCTTGCCGCCCTTGGGTAAGAATGAGGCGGAGCGACTCCGGGAAGCGGGCCCGGAGCGGGCCTTGTCGGAAATCCGTTCCTCCGTGCAGAGCGGCATCTGGAAAATTTCCTAGTTAGAAGAATCACTCGGTTGAAGAACATGTATTCGCAGAAAGGTCCGGCATGCTGGCAGCATTATTGAAGAGACCCGGGGAAATCTCGGTCGAGGAATTCCCCACTCCCGTCCCGGGTCCGGGCGAGGTCCTGCTCAAAGTGGAGGCCTGCGCCTTATGCGGCACCGACAAGCGCGTGCTGTCCGGAGAGAAGGCCGTGAGCGTGCCGATTGTCGGACATGAGATCGCGGGCGTGGTGACCGGCCTGGGCGCCGGCGTCAAGGGCATCGCCCTGGGCCGCAGGTACGCGGTGCAGACCGTCATCGGCTGCGGGACCTGCCGCATGTGCCTCCTGGAGAGGCAGAACCTTTGCGAAGCCGGCTTCACGGCCATCGGCTATGCGTATAACGGGGGCTTCTCTCAATATATGATCATGCCCAAGGCGGGCGTCGACCAGAACTGCCTTATCCCCTTGCCGGAGAATATGGATTACGATTGCGGGACCTTGCTGGAGCCCCTGAGCTGCGGCATCAACGGCCTGCGCTGCATTCCCCTCGAAGGCATGGATCATGTCGTGGTCATCGGCGCCGGCGTCATCGGGGTATTGAACGGTTTGATCGCCAAGGCCCGGGGCGCCAAGCGCGTCAGCATCCTCAACCGATCGAGCGGGAAGCTGGATCTGATCCGGAAGCTGGGATTGCCCTTCGACGATCTCATCGACATGTCCGTGACCTCGCCCGCAGACTGGGTCCGGGAACAGACGCGCGGCAAAGGCGTGGACTGCGTCATCGTCTCCGCATCGGAAAAATCGCTCGGGAGCCTGGGCTTGGGTTTGCTCGCCATCAACGGCCATCTCTCGCTTTTCGCCGGCATGCCCAAGTCCAATCCGGTGGAGCCGCTGGATCTCAACCTGATCCACTATCGCGAGCTGCACGTGCATGGCGCCAACAGTTCGGTGCGGCGCGATTACCTGGAAGCCTTGGAGTATCTGGAGTCCGGGAAGATCGACGGCAAAAGCCTCATCACCCACCGGTTCCCGCTCTCCGGCTTCAAGGAGGCCGTGGCGGCGCAGAACGATGCGCGGGCCGGGGCGTTGAAGGTGATCATCAGGCCCTGACCCGATAATCTCAATCCGGAGAAATTCGATCCGATAATTCCCCATCCGGATGGGGGGCGGCTTTGCCGGTGCGGCTGCGCCATTCCTGGATGTCGATCTCTTCATCCCAATGGCCCAGTTGCTCGCCCTTGAGAGCCCACCGCAAGGCGCGCAGTTCCCGCTCCTGGCTTTCGACGCGCGCTTCCAGGGCCTCCAGGTAATGGAAGAGCTTCGGGTTCAGCCCATGGATCCAAACCAGGAAGCGGGCCATGGAATGCATCTTGCGCCGGACGATGAAGGCCCCCCATCTCTCGGCGATTGCTTCGATCAGATTGGTCGACATACCCTCAGTTCCCTTCCAAGAGACGCTTGACCAATTGGACCACCTGCGACGGTATGAAAGGTTTGGGAAGGAAATCGATCAGCCGCAACTCCAGCAGCCGGTTCAGCGCGCCATGGAAGGGCATTGGATCGCCGGACATGCATACCACCTTCACTTCCGGACGGCTCCGCGCCAACCATTCCGCCACCTCCGTTCCCGACATGCCGGGCATGCGCAAATCGGTGAGCACCAATTCGATTTCCGGATCGTCTTCCAGGATGCGGAGGGCCAAAGACCCGTTAGCCACCGATTCGATCCGGTAACCCACGGCCGAGAGCACGTCGACCAGGAGCCGGCGGATGGAGGTCTCGTCCTCTACGATCAGGATGCCGCGGGGCGGCGTCGGGGGCGCGCCGGGAGCTTCATCCTCATGGGAATTCCGGGCCGACGGGGCCCGCTTGGTCTGCATCATTTTGGTTTTCATTTTTTGGGCCACCCTCCCATACATGGACATGCCGATACTCATCGTCTCTCCCATCCCCTTACCATTCCGCTCCGCCCGCCGAAACGCCAGGACCGTTCCAGGCCCCCGTCCGGCGTGTACAGGAAACCGATTCCCTGCAGCCCCAAATAGATGCCCCGGCCGTCCAGGAAGAGCGACGGCATTTGGACCTCGCGGCCTTGGATCGAGAGGACCTGCGGGAGCCTGCCGGCCAGGACCTTGTCCGAGCCATCCAAAGCGGGCAGGCCGAAGACAAAGGCCGGCGAAATCCACGGGAGGCCGGCCAAGGCGAAGAGCGCCGCGCGCCCGTCTATGTTTCCGAACAGCCGCGAGGCGACCGGCACAGGTCCCGATATGGCCACCAGGCTGTCCCCCGCCCTGGCCAAGCGGTAGACGAATTCCAGGGTGTCGCCGGAAACCCGCGCAGGCGACCCGGCCGAAAGGCATTCACGGAGCTGCAGCCCGGAATCATCCGCGGCGCGAACGAGCACCAGGGTATCCCCGGTGGGACGTAACCCGCCCGTGTCGGCCGTGAAGCCCAGGTAGATCAGGGGCTCGCCGCCGGTGAGCGGAAACCGGGGCTCGTCTTCGATCCCATTGCGCACCAACTAGGCCTTGAGATCGGCGAGCAGGGCCTCCGCTTGGCCGCCCGATCCGACGGAATGCAGGATACCCCTCCGGCCATAGTAGAGGTATTCCCAGGTCCCGGTGCCGGGGCCGGAAAGATCCGCGGTATCGGGAAGGGGCGGCGGCTGCCCCCGCAGGGGCGACAGCAGG
>DAINDC010000061.1:10610-17526 GCA_036732085.1 Fibrobacterota bacterium
CTTGGTGAAGACCGGCAGACCCGTGGCGGCATCCAGGCGCGCGGCCAGTCCCTCGCGGGTTACCGTGATCGCCTGGGACGCGCCCTGCAAGGGCCTATCCCAGGAGAAACCCGCGGCTGAGGGCGCGGCGCGGTAGAAGAGCAGGGGCGTCTCCGAGCCGGATAGAGAAGCCAACAGTTCCTCGACGACGCCCAGGGAATCGATGCGGTAACGCTGCCGGGCTGCGGGACCGCGCAGGCGATCGACGATCAGTCCCCCAAGTAACATGGATGGTACCAGGGAATCCGTGAAGCCCAGGAAATCCCGGCGCAGGAAGCGAATCTCGGGGAAATCCTCCAGGCGCTCGTCCCGCCGCGGCCGGAACATCCGCCCGCCATAGCGGGAATCAGGCGCCAGGATGAAGGTGAGACGCGCGGACGCGTCCAGCAGGATTTGATCCGCCTCGTCCACCCCCAGGTCCACGGAATCCGGCAGTCCGGCGGTACTGATATTGGGATTGGGTTCTCCGATCCGCAAACCCCAGAAGGCCACGTCGGCCGAGTCGAGCGGCAGGCTGCGCAGCACATGGAAACGCCACATGGGAAAGTTCCCGGGGCCGGGAACCCGGACCGCCCCGCTCGCTTCCACGGCCAACAGCGGCCAGAGCTTCCGGGACGCATCCAATACCACGTGCCAATCCCTTGCGATCACCGTATCGGGGAAAACCAATTCCAGGCGCAGATGCCCTTCCGAAGAAGCCGCCCCGCCCATGCCGGCGGGCGCCGGATAGAACAAGGCGGAGTCCAGCAGCACCATGGTTTCCGCGATGCCTCCCGGACCCGCGATATTCTTGCTTTGGAACGGTGCGCCATTCCAGGTCCATCGCACCGAGTCCGGACGAGCTTCGTCATCGGAGCCCCGGTTGATCTTCCCGCCGATGGACAACGGCAGGAAGGCGGCGCGCAGGGCAAGCGTCCCGCTATCCGGGAAGCCCTGGAAATAGGCCGGATAGAGCTTAAGCGTATCGGCGAGGAGGGTATCCCGGCCGGCGCGCACTTTGACCTTATAACCATGCGGCCGGGTCTGGCAGGAATAGCATTTGGGGACGAGCTCATAGTCCCCTTCCGGCAGGGAATCCAGGCTGAAGGCGCCGGCGGAATCGGCCCGCGACGAAGCGAGCACCGTGGCCTTGGGGCTGACCCAGAGGTTGACCTTGGCTGCCGAGCCGACCAATTCGACCACGCCGTGGATGCGCCCCAGGGGCTTCAGGGTCTCGTCCACCCAGGCCGTATCCGTGCCGGCGTTCACCTGCAGGGATTCCGCCAGGGCGCCTCCCGCCTCGCCCACGGCCATGACCCGATAATCCCCGGGCGCCACGTCCGGAATCTGGAAACGCCCGTCGGCTCCCGTGCGGGTCCGGTAATAGGAGCCCGGAACATTCGCCGCGCCCCCGGAGAGGGTATCCGGGATGTAACTGCGGGCCACCAAAGTCACGGACACGCCGGCCGCCGGCTGCCCGTTCGCCAGGGAGAGCTTGCCCCCGGCATTGCCCGCCTCGGTGGAAGTCCCGGCGAGCTTGTCTCCCATCGGCATGCAGGAGCATAGGACTCCCACCAGGATGATGGCGGTGACGGCCAGGAAATCGGCGAGATGATCCGCAATGTTTACGAGATGATCCGCGCAGTTCCTTTGGTTCCGATGGATGCTGCCTGGATGTCTCATACCGTTCCCTCTTTCTTGGTCACGGGAAAGAATTGGATATTGGCCTGGAACACCTGATCCGCCTTCTCATCGGCGATGGCGATGGCGGACAGCCGCTTGCGGAAGGCCTGGATTTCCGATTTGACCTGTTCGAAGCTGTCCTGCGAAAGCGTCAAGGTCATGCAGGAGATGTCCCGTTCCGCTATCGGCAGGCGATCGAGAGCCACCTTGGCGAGCTCCAAGGTTTCCATCTGGAAGTTCTGCACCTGCAGCGATCGGATCTCATTGCCGGTGGTGACGGCCGCATCCTTCTGCCGATACACGCCCTCCGCATCCTTGGCCACGAAATCGAGCGCCTCCAGTTCGCGAACCGCCTTCTCCACTTCTTCCGCGGTGATGGAAGGCTGCAGCATGCGCGCCGCGGTCCGATAATCGTCCTTGAGCCGGTGGAAGTAAAGCATCTCGCGGAGCACCACGTAATGCCACTTCGAAAAAAGATTGAGGTGCTTGCGCGACAGGGTCTTGGTTTCCACCTTCTGGTTGGCCACCATGCGCTTCATCTGCGCGTTCTTGTCTTCCAGCGAGCGGGCCTGGTTGAACAGGACCAGGCATTCGAAATAGCGGGCCTCGCCGGCCTTCAGCTTGAGGATGGCGGCGAGCTTCACCACCTGCTCCGGAGTGAGATTCTTGCGCCCGGAAAAAACATTGGCCAGGAACCCGGTGGAACTGATACCCATCTTTTGCAATACCGCCCGATGGGAAAACTGCCTGTTCTCCCTTTTCTTCTCTTCGAGAAGCTGCTTCAGGTATTTCCGATAGTCGGAGAATTGATAGATATCTGGCATGGATGGCTCTTGGCTAGCTTAACTGTATTATTCCCGCTCGCCCCACTCAATATGTTTTGGAAAAAACCGCTTACTCAAGGTAAGCGAAATTGGCTTGTTTCTTCTCCATTTTTCCATTTTTTATGGGTTTAAATGAGTTTTTGCAAAGACAAACCGGATTTATTCCAGGTTTTCAAAGTAAGCGATTTTGACAACTTTGAAAAGACGGGTTTTTGACAACTTTGAAAAGACGGGTATATGGTGGCAGGTTAGAAGGATTGGTAAAGGGCTTGGTCCTCAGGAGCAAGCGAGGCTTCGAAGTCATGCAGTCGCCGCAAGACTGCCGCCAAACCGGGAGAGTTCGGATCGCGGGCTGCAACTTCCGCAGCCGCAGACTTCAGCCGATAGGCGATACGCAACGGTATGTATGCTCCCGGGCCGAGATCCCACTGCGCAAAGCCCAAGGCCTTTTCCAAGTCGAGAGGTCGGGACGGGCCGCCCCCGTAGTCGGTGAAGTCCTGGGACCAATCCGATGCGAGCACGAAGGACGCCATGCGGGTATAGGCGCTCCGGAAGCCCGCCAAGCCGCGCAGGATGGCCATGCCCGATTTGATCTGATCGCCTCCCTCCAGGTAGACCGCCAGGGCATACTCATCGGGATTGCCTGAAATCAGGGCCCAGGCGCGACGATCCTCACGGGTTGTAGGTGCGCGGATGGTCACGGTCAAGGAATCGGAAAGGATGGTAGAACCGGCCGAATCGCCGAACTGCGATCCGGCCGGCGATCCGGCCGGCGATCCGGTCGGGGATCCGGAATGCAGGCGGAGACGGTAACGCCCGGGTTTCGGGATCAGCAAGCCGCCCTCATTGGCGATCAGCCGGGCATAACGGATGAAGGTCTTCTGGGACGGGGCGATCGGGATGCCCAGGGCCGTGAGGCTGTCTTCGCCTGGCTCCCGGGGCCGGGCCCGCAAGCGCAGAGGGGGATGATAGAGGATTTCACCGACCTCCACGCCGACGGATCCCGAACCGGGCTTCGCCCGCAAGCCAGGCAAGGGCTGGACACCGAGGGTCAGCGAGCCCTCCTCCAGGGAAGGCGGCCGGGACTGCAGGGAGACGATGCGGAGGTAGATAGGTTCTCCCAGGAGGTAACTCGGACGTTCCGTCCGGAGGGAGTAGGCCCCGGAGACGGGCGGGGCCGCGCCCGCGGGCAGGGCCAGCAGGAAGAGCAGGGCGACGGCCTTCATGGGCCTTGCGTTCTCGGCGGGATCAATTGGGAGTGAAAGCGGGTAGCGGCGATCCGTAGATGGGCCCGATGCCGAAGCGCCCCGGCTTGACCCATGCTTCCGGCGCGCGCCGGTACCAATCCAATTCGGAGAAGATCGAACCCAGGGCTCTAGCCGGGTTGAAGCGCAGGGTATTGTGATCCGTGTCGGCCAAGCTCATGATGCTGCCGTCGACGCATTCATTCTGGCAGGTATAGGCGCTGTAGCGGCAGCCTTGCGCCCCGGAGGGACAGAGCGGGCCGCAGCGCGTGCCACCGCAGGCGGAACCGTCGCTCCAGCAATAGCCCACGAAGGGGCAACTGCTCCATCCCGCATCCATATTCAAGGCGAGCCCCACCCCGCGCAACCCGCTGAGGACGGATTGCCTGCGCCGGAAATCCTCCCCGCGTCCGCCCAAGGCCGGCCAGAACACTGCCGCACCCTCGCGCGAAATCCCATTGGCATCGGCGCCGCCACGGTCGAACATCGCCTCCCAGGCATCCGGCTCCCCCTGCAGGGTCCAATTGACCAGGTAGAGATCGAGCTTCCATTCCCGCACGTCCTCCAGGCTCGCCGTGGAATAGTTCCGCGAGGATGTCATCAGGTTATGCAGCTGGGCCTCGGTGACGGATTGGCCCGGCGACGCATAGCCGTTATAAGGGAGATAGGGCACATTGTCGACCCCGCTGCGGAGGATGGACAGGTCCTGGTTCCCCGAGAGATCCGCCAGGGCGTTCCGGAAGGTCCGGGCGCCGTCCCGGGTATAACGCGCCACCATATCCGGATCGAAGGTCCAGCCGCCCAGATCCTCCGGCGGGTGCTGGTGCACGGTAACCGCCAGGGGACGGGAGGAGGGACGTTGGAAAAGCTTCCCCCCGAACTTGTACGCGCCGCCCGTGGAAACCAGGCGCAGGAAAAGCATCTGGTCCCGGCCGGCATAGGCGTATCGGGGGTAACTACCGGATTCCCCCGCCTGCTGCAGATCCACGGAAACGTCGGCATGCGGATTGAGGGTGCCGTCATAATAGCCATAGGCCTTGAAGGTGGCCTCCACGGACGTGGCGGCATCGCCCCAGAGCACCATCCCGAATTGGGGATTGGAAGCATTGAGGATCCGCGCGAAGCCGGCGTTCTCGATGCCGGCTCCGGCGTCACGCGCCAGCGGCGGGTAGGCCACGGAAATCTCGTGGGAAGTCGTCGACCAATAGGAAGTTCCCGATCCGGAGGGCGCGAACACCAGCCGACCGTCCATGGCTTCCGCGCGCGGGACCTGGGGCGGACTCACGGACCGTCCCTCGCTGGAGGCATTCCACAGGAATTCCGCGATATTGTTCCCGGATCCGGCCATATCGTAATCGATGCGCACTACCAGCTCGTAGGGAGCGCCCGGCACGTATCCCGCCCCGTTGAAATACGCCATGGCCTCGAACTTCCCGTCGTCGTGGAAGGCGAAGAGGACGGTCACGCCCAGATCGGGAGTCAAATTGAGGTTACCGTATTTCGCAAGATACCCCGAGCCCTCCATCTCCCCCATATAGGCCTGCCCGGTGATGCGATATTCCCGCCCCGCCAGCCGCGCGCCCACCAGGGCGATATTGTAGAAGGCGGTCCTGGCCACCGATTGGCCGGGCGCGGTCCATACGGTCTTGGACGCGCCCTGGACGTAGAAGCCCTGGCTTTGCGAATAGCCCCAATCCTGGATGTTCCAATGGGAACCCGTGTCCAAAGCCGGATAGGAGAAAGCCAGCAGCCGGGCCGGCTGGAAGAGGGACAGGACCAAAAGGAGAAGCGCGATACGGTTGCGGGGGCGGCAGCGGTAACGACGGCAGCAGGGGTAACGGACACGTGACCCACGGGGGCTGGGGGTCCTCATTGCTTGCCTCCGTCCAGACCGGGGGTTTTCATGCGGATGCGGAGTTCGCGGGAGAAATCCCGCATGAAGGCCACGGCCCGATCGTCCCCGGAAGCGGTCGAGTCGGCCTCGGCATGGCCTTGCGCGAATGCCACGAGTTGGGTATACCTGACGGGGAAGCGCAGTTCCTGCCCGTCGTCCCTATCGAGGAAGTAAACTTCCAACAAGGCATCGCCATGCACGCCCAAATCCGGCAGGGCAGGCAAAGCGGGAGTGGAAACGGAGGCAGCGGAATCGGCATGGGCCGTGACCTCGGCGGCCAACGTAACACGCAAGATACCGTGGGAATTCTGGAATTCCTTCGCCGGTTGGGCTGCGGCTAGGGATAGTGTCAGGCTTATGATAAGCAGCGGCAGCGGGGCCAAGCGGCGCATGTTTTCCTCCAGGCGGAACGATTAAGGCCATAAATTACTCAGAGACGACCATCGCCGTAATGAATTTTATGCCCCGGAAAAAATAAAACCTGTAAAACCCGCTGTATTGATTCGGCGGCGCGGCGGTGCGATAATACCCGCTAAACCTAGTGGATACTGGCCTCCAGGTCATCCATGCCCCTGCTTGTGCGCTTACCGGCGCTTACCGTTTTGAGCACTATGCCTATTCGCAGACCTGTGCGGTCCATGCCTCTCCCTGATATGCATTTTGACCCTGAATACCGGGAAGCGTGGTCCGCATCGGCCATTCGGGCTTCTCCCGCTGCGAAAGCTCCGAACGGGAAGGCGGGCTCGCCGACATCACCCATGGCTGCAATCCCTCGGTGGCTGCAAGGGACTCATCACGGCCGACACAGGGGATTCGGCACCGCGACCCTTCCTTTCGGCGTAGGTACCAGGCAGGTTACCCGGATGAATCCGGCACCCATGGTCTTGTCGATCTCGACGCCGCCTTGAGCGGAATCGTAAACCTTTGTGGACCAGGTGGCGGCCCATTCCAGCTCCTCGGGCTTGAGTTCGACGGGTTCATTGACGGGTTCCGTGCGGACGACCCTGCACAATCGCACTCCCCCCGCATCGGCTTCGAGGCTTTCTCACTTTCCTTTTCAGGCTTGGAGGTTTCCCGATTCCCTTCGGGGGATGCGGTCCAATCCCGGTTCGTTTCGGCGGCCGAAGGCCTGGGCGCTTATCCAATCCGACTATCTCCAAATCCGGTCGGGGACGAGGCAGGAAGGAGGGGGCGCTGGAACCGAGGCGAGTACCGTGGTCCGCCGCAAGGCTTTTCCGTAGAGTAGCCGCGCG
>DAINDC010000061.1:17536-18857 GCA_036732085.1 Fibrobacterota bacterium
TTACGGGAGGATCGTCCGCTACCCCGTTCCGGGAAATTCCCGTTCACGCCTTCGAGCAGGTGGCAGGAGGCGAGCGAAGAAATTGGGAAAGGTCGGGAAAAGCGTTAAGGCTATTTCGGGGAGTAAAGAAAAAGCCGCCCTTTGGAAGGCGGCTTGAAGAGAAGGATGGTTTAAAAAAAGCGAGGACTCCCTTGCGGCCCCCGACCGAACCGGTGGGCCGCAGGATTGCGAAGTCTTAAGCCTTGCGGGAGGCGCGGACCTTGGCGAATCCGAACATGGCCAACAGGCCCATGCCGAAAAGGCCGATGGTTGCGGGCTCGGGTACGGCCGCAACATCAAGGCTGACATTATCCAAAAGGGCTCCATAGCCATCGCTGGGTCCGCCCGCCGCGAAAGAAATCAAATCCGAGCCGGTGCTGGTGTAGGTGAAGCTGGCATAGGTCCAATCCAGGGCGCCGCCGGAAACGCTGGGGCCGGCGGAAAGGTTGGTGATGGTGCCATTCAGGTTCAAGCTGAACGCATCGTCATAGGCGGGGGCATCCGGGCGGCCGGCGTAGGCGAAGGACAGGGTATAGCTCTGTCCGGCGGTGGTGACCAAGCCCTGAGCAATGCTGTAGTTGTTGTAAGTGTCTAGCTCCAGCCAATAGTGGCCGTCGGCGGCGACCGCGGCGGGGCCGAAAAGGCCATTGTCCTGAATCTCGACCTTATCCGAATTTGCCCATCCAGTGATGGAATTGTAGACCTGCCAGGAACCGTTATTGGCGGATAAGTCGGAGCCGTTGTTTTCGAAGCTCCCATTTACGACCAGGTTGGCATTTGCCGAGAGGACGCCGGCAGCAAGGATTCCGAGTGCAATTTTCTTCACGATGACTCCTGAGGGTATGGTACGTCCGAAGATAAAGCAATTTCCATGCACGAAGTAATCCGTAAAACTAGAACGTTTTCCAGCCTGAAGGAGGATTCGGGTGGCCTAGCTGTAAGAAATACCGACAATTCGCCGGGTTCTTTACGATCCACCCAGATTCGCTGCCCGTTGCGGATTTGACCTTCCCGAGGGAATCCCGAGCCCGGACCGGCAACTCAACCCTAGCCAGGTAACTTCGGCGGCACTCCCGCGAAAATGGCGGCCACGTCCGGGAGACCGGAGGCCGCGGCCCAGGCGGCCATGCCTTCCTTCCAGACCAGGGAATCGCGATCGATTTTCCGCTCGCCGGCCATCTGCCGGAGTTGGGCCAGATTGAAGGGGCCCTGCTGCTGCCCGCTGGTCGGCGCGTACTTCGAGCACTTCCACCTGGATCGCCTTTACGTCAGAAGTAAAGAA
>DAINDC010000062.1:0-18606 GCA_036732085.1 Fibrobacterota bacterium
GAATCAGCTGACATTGGGGCCCTAACGGGAACCTGAAAACGACCGACTCTCAAGTAAGAAAGGAAATCAGGAAAAGAGGTCATGGGAAGCAGGTGTTCGATTTGTTAATGCAAAAAGCTCATGAGCTAGGATTCACGGATATTTTGTTGGATACCTCGAGCCGATGCGCGGATGCCATCAAATTATTCCGTGCTAACGGCTTCGAGGACCATCCGAAATACAAGGAAAGCATCGGGGATGTTTTTCTGCGCAAGCGATTGCCTTGATCAAGCGGCTATCCTGGCCGCGACATCCAGGATCTTGCACGAGAATCCCCATTCATTATCGTACCAGGCAACCAGCTTCACGAAGGTATCATCCAATCGCATTCCAGCCTTGGCATCGAATACGGAGGTGCAGGATTCGCCGCGGATATCCGCTGAGACAATCTGTTCATCCGTGTATCCGAGCACGCCTTTCATGGGGCCTTCGGAAGCGGCCCGCATGGCTTTGCAAATGTCTTCGTAGCTGGCGCCCCGCTCCAGCTCGCAGGTGAGATCCACCACGGACACGTCGGAGGCCGGGACGCGGAAGGACATGCCGGAAAGCCTGCCATTAAGTTCGGGAATGACCTTGCCGATGGCTTTGGCCGCGCCTGTCGACGCCGGAATGATATTGTCCAGGATTCCCCGTCCGAAGCGCCATTCCTTGGCGGAGGGGCCATCTACGGTCTTCTGCGTCGCGGTGGCGGCATGAACGGTGGTCATCAACCCGCGCTTGATTCCGAAAGCATCGTGCAGGACCTTGGCGATGGGAGCGAGGCAATTGGTCGTGCAGGATGCCGTCGAGATGATCCGTTCTCCGCGATAGCCCTGGTCGTTGACGCCGAAGACGAATACCGGAGTGTCGTCATTGGCCGGCGCGGAGAGGATGACCTTTTTGGCGCCCGCTTTGAGATGGCTTTCCATCGCGGCCGAAGTCAGGAATAGACCCGTTGCTTCCACCACCAGTTCCGCCCCGACCTGGTCCCAGGCGAGGTTGGCCGGATCCTTTTCCGAGGTGATCCTGACGGGCTTGCCGTTTACCCAAAGCGTCCCGGGTTCCGCCCGGATTTCCCCTTGGAAGCGACCGTGCACGGAATCATACTTGAGCATATACGCCAGATGATTCACATCCAGCACGTCATTCACTGCCACGATTTCCACGTCCGCGCGCTGCGCCGCCGCCCGGAAGACCATCCGCCCGATTCTGCCGAATCCATTGATGCCGATTCTAATCATGGTCGCTTCCTTTTATTACCGGCCGGCAACTCGCCCAGCCATTTTTTGAGCCTGGAAATTTCCAGGCGGATATATTCCGGATCCTTGAAGGTGTTCGAGAGCAGGATCGATCCCTGACGTGCGCCCAGCAGCTTCGCGGCCAGCTCCCTTGCCTGGCGCTCGCGGTAACCCAGGGCGCGGAACTGGATGCATATCCAATCCAAAGTGCTCCTGAGCACGGCGGCGGCATCCTCCGCGATCTCCCCTCCCTGCTTGTTCGCTTCCAGGCAGAGCCCGCCGACACGGCAGCCATGGGCCGTGCACTCCTCCGTATAGCCTTCGAAGCTTTCCACATAAGCGAGCAGTCGTTCCCGCGGAGAGGTGAGCGCTCCCCATTCCTCGCGCCTGGCTCTAAGGGCGGCGAGCCTTTCCCCGGAAACCGCCTTGATGAGGTCCATTCGAGTTTTGAAGTAGTAGTAGACATTGCCAAGCGGAACTTCGGCGGCGGCGGCGATATCCGCCAAGCTGGTATGCTCGAACCCTTTGCGATGGAAGAGGGAATCCGCGGCGCGGATGAGGCTTTCCCGTTTATCGGCCCGAACCACCATGCATCTCCAGATTGAGTTAGTTGACTAACTATAAAGAAAACCAGCGCAGATGTCAAGGGGTGACGGAGAGGCCCGCTTAGAGCGGGCGGTTGGGGCCTCGCCTATTCATGCCCCGGGGGGGGGAAGTTCGCGTTTCTGCGACGTGGCTCTTTCTGGGGGGAGGTTAGGATGCCGCCTGCATGGCCCGATTGATTCGGGTTTCCTGATTGGGTTCCCCCTCGGAGATTTTATCGAAGTCGCCGCGCAGGACCTTCAAGGCGATGCGCTCTTGGTTGATTTCACCCCGGGTGCGGACTCCTAGGCGGCGGAGAATCAATACGGGCGGGGCCCAACCGAGAAAGGCGAAGAGGAGGATAAAACCTCCAGCTACGGCGGAGATCCTGTATAATCGGCGATTCACATTGGTTCCCAGAATCAATCCCAGCCAGACGAAAAAACCCGCACCGGTAATGAGGGCCCGGTCTACGGGCCATTCGCGATCGAGTTCGGCGAGGCGGCCGGTGAGGGCTTCCCGGCCTTGGTTGGAATACTGGTTGATGGCGTCGCGGGTTTTTCCATCGATTTTTTCCAAGTCTTGCTTGAAGGTGAAGCGACGGATGCGATCCTGGTTCAGGCTTCCAGATTCGATGCTTCCAGATTCGATGCTTCCAGATTCGATGCTTCCAGATTCGATGCTTCCGGGTTCGACGCTTCCGGGTTCGACGCTTCCGGGTTCGACGCTTCCGGGTTCGAAGCGTCCCGACTCGATTGTCCCGGTTTGTCGATCCAAATCTTGGGTAGAAGACTTCGCGTTCATGGTTCCCCCTAAAGTGGTCTTATTTCAAAAATCAGTAACTGGAGGCTCGATTGAAAGGGGAATTTCCTTTTCAACTTCGACCCGCCCTTCAACCTCGCGGTGGAGCAGATCCAATCGGCCGCCAGGACCCTGGTCCAATCCTTGGTGACGTCGGCGCCGGCCCGCAATCGCGAAGTGGAAAGAGCCAAATCCATGGAGGAAAGCCGCAAACGGTTCGGGCCGTCGGGTGTAAAAATCCGGGCTCTGAATGGGGATCAAAATCGGTTGTAAAGGAATTCGACGATTGTAATTGGGTATTTACAGGTTCTGAAAATATACCGCTCAAATTAAGAAAATAGCCTACTATTGCCTGGTCTCAAGTTTGCTTTTGAGGCTTTTGTGTTTTTCACCCATCCTACAATTCTTCAATAAGGCTCAGGAAAAAAATGAAAGCATTCCATAAATACGTAACCCTGGCAGCTCTCGCAGTCTTGCCGGTCGTCGCTTCCGCCTTCCCCATCGCCATCGCCGGCACCGAAGGCCTGGGCGTGTTCGTAACCGGTACCGATAGCATCATCGCCACCTATCAGGGGAATTCCGCCGCCTATAGCAACGATTTGTACCTGTCCTTGGACGCCGTTTCCACGCCCGCCGGAACCTTTGTGTTCAACAACCACACGAGCCCGGTCGGCTCCACGGTCAACCTGGGTTCGTTCGCGGTGGGAACCGAGCTTATCTTCCGTCTGCATGTGAGCAATACCGGTTACGATTATTACACCGGTGCTGCCTCCCGCAACCCCGATGGTGATACCCATGCCCGGGTCCAAAGCAACTGGCAGCCCAACGAAACCTTGGTTAGCTTCGAAGATCTGTTCGGCACGCCCGAAGGCGTCAACGGTTACAATGACCTGAGCTTCTCCTTCACCAACACCACCTCGGCGCCCTCGGTTCCCGAGCCTGCCAGCATCGCGCTCTTCTCGGTGGGCTTGCTGGGCCTGGGTTTGCTGAAGCGGAAAATGAAATAAATAGCTTCTGCTCTTTGAAAAAAGGCCTTCCATACGGGAGGCCTTTTTTTATTGTCAGCCCCGTTCGGTGGGCTTGCTCGGGACGGCCCGGCCATGCCCCAAGGAAAGCAAATCCGAATGGCGTTGCAGGAATGCGCGGCCCATTCGGCTGTTCCCGAACATCATACACCCCCGGTCGGCGGGCAGCCTTCGGAAGCGGTCCTGCATCTGATTTTCCTGCGCCGTATAGGCGACGGTTCCATCCAGCCGATCCATCATCTCCGAGACCACCTCGTCTATCTCTTCGGGCGTATTGTCGCGCAACTCGATACCCTGGCGACCGAGGAACTCCGGCCACTCGGACCAAGCCGCCGGCCCGCTCAGCTCTTCTTCGATCGTCAAATACCGCCGTTCCGCCGACAGCCAATGCCGCTTGGGGATGAAGAGATCCCGGCTCGGCCAAGTGCGGAATCCCAGCAGCGAATTCGTCTGCACGGTAGGCACCCCGAAGGTCGAAGAGACATGGATCGGCCCCGACGTCGTGCCTACGAAGAACCGGCATGTCGCCCACAGGAAGACGTCCATCCAGTCCGTGCGATTCGGACCGTAATCGATGACATGGGGAGCGGGGCGCACCGCGGAGCCATTTCCCATGCATACGACCCAACCGCCCCGGGCCACCACGGACTTCACCATTTGCTCGTATGTGGAAACATCGGCGTTACGTGCCGTGCGTCGCGTACTGGTCGGGTCCGATGGGCGCTGCCGTATATGCAGGGCGATGAACCAGGCGTCCCGCGGCATCCCCAGACGGGACAGTTCATCCCTCCCGCGCGCCACCTCCGCTTCGGAAATGGCCAGGAGAGGAGGACGGTTCTCGGCCTCCCATTGCTGCTGGATGGAATCGATCGCCTCATAGGCATGCATGAGACGCCCGTCCTTGAAAGGCCAGACCTCGAAATCCATTTTCAACTTCTCCGCAACCGGCTGTATCCGCGCAAGCGCTTCCGGGTCCGAGATCAAAGGGAAGTACTTCCGCCAGTAATTCAGATAGCAGGGATTGCTTGTCGCCGTGGTAGAGAGAAGCACACGCTGCTCCGGCGGCGACCACCCGAGTATCTCGCTCTTCGCGAGCGAATCCAGGAAGGTCAAATGCCCGATGGGGCCGGTCCATATATCCCCGAGGAACCTGATTTGAAGTTGGGCAAGTTCGGTTTTCGCAACCTCGTTGCGTTTTATTTCGGCGACCTTCATCGAGGCCGCGATGGATCCCCTCATTCGGCCGGTAAAGAAAAGCGCACTCGAGAAAGCCTCCCAGCCTTCATGCCATTCCGGCCGCAAACTCACGATTCGCTGGCAGCATAGCAAATACTCCTCCATCAGGCCGGCACGTTGCGCCTCACGGGCTCCCTGCAGGCAAAGATTCGCGGTCTCCGGCGTCCAAGCGACATCCAGGAGCTTCGCGATCATCGCTCTCACCTCGTCAAGGGTAGGTTCCTTAGTCATCGCCGACGCATTCCTTGCTGAATGGGAAACAGTCAGATTTTACCTTTATCCGCTCAGATGATACTATTAATCCGCATCGAATGAAAAACGTCTGAAATGGAACAGCCCGGGCCCAGACGCCCGTCGCACCGGTACCTGCCCATCCTTCGGATAAAGCCGTGAACCTACAATCGCGAATATTGTCGGAAACGGATTCGGGACCGGGCATGCATCGCTTATCAGGCATGTCACTGACTCCCGGCGTATGGTGGATCAGGTTGGAAGCGGAAACATCCGTCCGGGAGCAGCGCCTGTTCTTGCCTTGAAGCTGTCCCGAAGCGGTCTGGACGCTGGGTCTCTGGGGAATGATTATTTTTCAGGCCGTTCGAAATGAAAATAATTCCCGGAGATCGAAATGTTCAATTCTTTCGTCCTTAAAAACATCAAGATTGTTGAGATAATCGGCGTCATCATGCGGATTATCAGCTTCTCGCTCGTCAGCTGGCTGGGCTCAAAGAGCCCATTCTTATTCGTATGGGGATTCAATACCATCGACGCCATCCTATTATCGTGGTGCGCGATCCTGAAAAAGGATTTCGCCTATTCCCTACTGAATTGCTTTTGGGTCCTGGTCGGGATAATTGGAATATTGCGGACAATCCATTTTATCTAATTCCATATTGGAGAGTTAGCTCCCAGGCCCTATACCGCTGCCTGGCGGCCAAGGCGGACTTGCAACCCGACTCCGCGCCCGACAGCGACTGACGTTTGCCTGTCATTGCTAAATTGTCCCTATGGATATCCGCGCGCGCTTCAAGGATCTTTTCGAACCCGGACTGCTGGCCGAACTGGAGGTCAAGGCCAAGAGGGTGCATATCAAAGCCGGGGAGACCCTCCTCGATGTCGGGCAGATCGTCAAGTCCATGCCCATACTCCTCACCGGATTGGTCAAGGTCTCGAGGATAGAAGAGGACGGCCGGGAACTTTTCCTCTATTACCTGAACCCGGAGGAAACCTGCGCCATGACCTTCACCTGCTGCATGCAGGGGCATGCGAGCGAAATCCGCGCGGAAGCGGAGGAGGACGTGGACATGCTCCAGGTCCCGATCGAAGCCATGGACGAGTGGCTGGCCAAATATCCCACCTGGAAAAGTTTCGTGATGAAGACCATCCGCGACCGCTTCAATGAATTGCTCCGAACCATCGACCTGATTGCTTTCCAGAATCTGGACCAACGCCTGATCGCCTTCCTGCGCGCGAAGTCAAAAGCCTCGGAATCGACCTTGGTCAATTTGTCGCATGAGGAAATCGCCACCGAACTCGCGACCTCCCGGGTGGTCATTTCCAGGCTGCTGAAAAAGCTGGAACGCGACGGCAAGGTCCTGCTTTATCGGAACCAGGTCAAATTGCTCCGGGAACTGTAACCTATGTGACTGACCGGGCCCGCGGCTTTGGATATCTTCTTAAGAACTTCTAAAGCTCAAGAGGAGATAGAATGCCGCATGAAATAGAAACCCAGTGGCTCGGGAAGATGCAATTCAATAGCGCGATCAACGGGCATACCGTGATCATGGACGCTCCGGAGCGCGTGGGCGGCGATGACCATGGTCCCATTCCCAAGCCGCTCTTATTGACGGCCCTGTCCGGCTGCACGGGCATGGATGTGGTGGCCCTGTTGCGCAAGGCGGGCAAGTCGCCGGATAGCTTCAGCCTCAAGGTAACCGGCGAGTTAACCACCAAGCAGCCCATCGAATATACCGCCATCAACATCGTTTACGAGTTCACGGGCGCGGCGGAAAACCAGGAGGCCGCCCTGGACGCGGTGACGCAGTCCCAGGAAAAGTACTGCGGAATCAGCCATATGCTGAAAAAAATCCTTCCCGTGACCTGGGAGATCCTGTACAACGGGGAACGGATTTACTCGAACGCAACGGATGCATCGCGCCTCGCGGCCTGAAAGGAAAAATCAAATGTTCGGATTATTGAAAAGCAGCCTGGGATTCGGAGAGAAAATCGATTTCGCCGAACTGGTAAAGCAAGGGGCGCAGATCATGGATGTCAGGACCCCGGAAGAATTCCGGGACGGGCATATCGAAGGGTCGGTGAACGTGCCGGTGCAAATCCTGCCGACCCGGCTCTCCGGCCTCCGCAAGGACAGGACGGTGATCACCTGCTGCGCGAGCGGAGCGAGGAGCGCCACCGCGAAACGGATCCTGGAAGCGGGCGGCTTCAGCCAAGTCCACAACGGTGGCGGATGGCGAAGCTTGCAGAGGCTGCTGGGTTAAGGAGCGGGCTGCTTGACCGCGTTCGCATCGAGCGTCACCGCGGTTTGCGCCAGCAATCGACCATTCGCCGAGGCGCCGGTCTTGAGGACAATGGCAGTCTTGGAGAGCACGATGCCTTCGAGATGCGAGGTGGTCCCCAGATCCGCGGCCCCGGCTACCTGCCAATAAATATTCTTGGGTAAAGCGCCGCCCTTGAGGATGACCTTGACGCCGGAGCTCAGGCTGAGATTCCCTGCGATTTCGAAAATCCAGATTTCCTTCGAGCCGCCGGTGAGGGTCACATTGGTTGGGATAAGCACATTGCTGCTCCATTTATAGACGCCGCTTCCGAGGTTCCGTCCTCCGATATCTCCCGCGCCCAGTTCGGTAAAGTTGGGGGCCCTGCTGGCGGCATCGGTATAGGCCGTCTGCATGTCCAATACGGAGGTGGTCAGGTTCGCGGGCGTCGGGGAATCATAGTCCGCAGCGTAGACCTTTCCGGTCACCAGTACGGAGGTCGAATAGGTGCTGGGCGGGGCGATCAGGGAAAATCCGGTGATGTAAGATGCCGCGGCCGGGCTCACGCCGATGTCACCGGTAACCGCCGTGTTTCCGGTGGTCGAGATTCCGCTTTTCGCAAGGATGACAAAACCACCGGCCTTGCCAAGATTCACCGATGCCGGCCCGGTGGAAATTCCACCAACCTTGCGCAGGCTGGTCTGGGCGGATTCGTCATTGGATGCGTCCGATACGCAGCCGACCGTGAAACAGTTCAGCATAAGCGCCATCGCAAGGGCGGTGGGCGGCATCAGCTTGGTCATGTTGGGTTTTTTCATTTTGTCATCCTTGTTTGTAGAGCCGAAAGAGAACGGCATGGAGCCGTGCCCGTACTCTCAAGTACTGTGCTTGAGAAACATTACGGCGACGTGTTCTACAACGCTTTTCTTTGGGATGGGCCAAACGGGACGGGAAGGGAAGGGTTTCCTTTTGTGGCCGTCCAAATCAAGCCGGCAGGGATGCGCTGACTATTTATTTCAGAAATGACTAATCGCGGCCCTCTAATCGCCCCTGTAAACGAAGGTGTCGAACAAAGATTCCATCTGTCCCAGCCAGCCATAGGGTTGCGGTTCCTTCTCAAAAAAGGTGAGCGCATTTTCCGCGCAACCTTCGGAGCGGAATTCCTGCACGGCATAATGGCGGACGCCCATATTGGAAAGGATCCTGGCCATGTCGAGGATATCCTGATACGACAGGAGCCCGGGATGAAGGGTGGTCCGGCATTCGAAGGCCACCTTGCTTTTCAAAATCAGCTTGAGGCTGGCCATGGCCTTATCGCCGCTACCGGCAATGCCCGTGATAGTTTGATATTCCTGGAAACGGGATTTCATATCCAGGCCGATCCAATCGATCCATGGCAATACCGCTTCGAGGCGATCCGGATAGGCCCCGCCCGTATGCAGACCCACCTTGAAACCCATTTGCCTGGCTTCGCGGATGCATAAGGCAAGATCCTTTTGCACGGTCGGTTCCCCGCCGCTGAAGAGGACGGCATCCAACAAGTGCCTGCGCTTTTCCAGGAAGGCCCGGGCCTTTTCCCATCCATCCGTTTCCACGTCCGATATCGGGAGCAGATGGGGGTTGTGGCAGTACCCGCACCGCCAGGGACATCCCTGGCAGAAGATTACCGCCGACAACATGCCCGGAAAATCCACGGTCGAGAACGGCACCATGCCCCCTACCTGCAGGCTTGGCATATCAAAACCCTTTCACTTGTTCGTGCATGATTCCAAGAAATAACGGCGCTCGCTGACCTCTCCCTGCTTGCCGATATTGAAGGATGAGACCGGGCGATGGTATCCCATCACCCGCGTCCACACTTCGCAAGGTTGACGATCTTCGTCCCGTAATTGGCCTAGGTCCTGGCCCTTGATCATGCTGTGCTTGTCCATGCGTTTCTCCCGTTTTGGTTCGTTTAGTGGTTCATCTTACCGTTCGAATTTCTCGTGATCAAATCGCTTGCTGGATCAGATTCTCATTCCGTTTCGATTCCAAGAGCAGGGAATCGCACCGGGGACAGAACTTATGCTCGCCGGTCAGGTAGCCATGTTTGGGACAGATGGAAAAGGTGGGCGTCACCGTGATATAGGGAAGCCGGAAACGCTCGAGGGCCCGCCGCACCAATTGCTTGCAGGCATTGCCGCTCGACAGGCGCTCGTTCATATACAGATGCAGGACGGTGCCGCCCGTATATTTCCGTTGCAGATCGTCCTGGCGTTCCAGGGCCTCGAAGGGATCATCGGTGAATCCCACGGGCAGTTGGGACGAGTTGGTATAATAGGGCATGTCCTCCGGGCCCGCCTGCAATATGCCCTGGAACCGTTTCCGATCTTCCTTCGCGAACCGGTAGGTGGTCCCCTCGGCCGGCGTGGCCTCCAGGTTATACATGTTCCCGGTTTCCGCCTGGAAGTCGAGGATGCGGGCGCGCACGTGATCCAGGAAACGGATGGCGAAGGCATAACCCCATTCCGTGGTGATATTGTGTTCGTCCTTCGTGAAATTCCGGATCATCTCATTGATCCCATTCACCCCGATGGTGGAAAAATGATTCTTCAAAGTCCCGAGGTAACGCTTGGTATATGGGAACAATCCCGCGTCCATATGGCGTTGGATTTCCTTCCGTTTTATTTCCAGGCTGGTCCGGGCGATATCGAGGAGCGCATCGGTTTGGACCAGCAGGGCGGCCTCGTCCCGGGTATGTTGGAAACCGAGCCGGGCGCAATTCAAGGTGACCACGCCCAGGGATCCGGTCTGCTCGGCGGAACCGAAAAGGCCGTTGCCCCGCTTCAGGAGTTCGCGCAGATCGAGCTGCAGCCGGCAGCACATGGACCGGATCATATTCGGCTTCAATTCCGAATTGACGAAGTTCTGGAAATAAGGAAGACCGTATTTCGCGGTCATCTCGAAAAGCAATTGCGCGTTCGGATGGTCCCAATCGAAATCGGGAGTGATGTTATAGGTGGGAATGGGGAAGGTGAAGACCCGGCCCTTCGAGTCCCCGGCGGTCATCACCTCGATATAGGCGCGGTTGATCATGCCCATTTCCATTTCCAGTTCGCCATAGAGGAAAGGCATGACCTCGCCCGCGATCACGGGCGCCTGCTCGCGCAAATCCTCCGGGCAGGTCCAATCGAAAGTCAAATTGGTGAAGGGCGTCTGGGTCCCCCATCGCGATGGGACATTCAGGTTATAGATGAGCTCCTGGATGCATTGGCGGACCTCCTTATAGGCCATCCTGTCCTTGCGGATGAACGGCGCGAGATAGGTATCGAAGGAGCTGAAGGCTTGGGCCCCGGCCCATTCATTCTGCAAAGTGCCGAGGAAGTTCACGATCTGTCCCACCGCGCTCGACATATGCTTGGCCGGACCGGCTTCCACCTTTCCGGGAACGCCGTTCAACCCTTCCGCCAGGAGCATGCGCAGGGACCAACCCGCGCAATAGCCGGCGAGCATGTCCAAATCGTGGATATGCAAATCCCCTTCGCGATGCGCCTGACCCACCTCCTGGGGATAGACATGGTTGAGCCAATAATTCGCGATGACCTTGCCCGATACGTTCAGGATCAAGCCGCCCAAGGAATAACCCTGATTCGCATTGGCATTGACCCGCCAGTCCTGACGGTCCAAGTATTCATTCACCGAAGTGGTGACATCCACCAAGGTCTTGCGATCCTGACGTAGCTTGCGGCGGGAATCCCGGTACACGATATAGGCCCGCGCCGTGTCCAAATGATTGACGGCGATGAGGACGTGCTCCACCACGTCCTGGATATCCTCCATGGGGAGCGGCCTGCCGCCGTATTTATAGGAGAGGACTTTCAGTACCTGGGCGCCCAGCAACTGGGCTTCTTCGGAACCGAATTCTCCCGTCGCTTGTCCAGCGCGCTGAATGGCGGAAATGATTTTCTGGATATCGAAAGCGACCTTCACGCCGTCCCTTTTGATGACCGAACTAGGCTGCAAGGGCCGAGGCTTGGCCTGGATATGGGAAGGAGAAGAGGTTTCGGCGATCGTCGGTTGCTCCATGTGCGGTCCCCTATATGTTGTATGAGCCTCAATCGTACTCACTAGATATCGCGTATGGCAAGAAAGTTTTTTCCATGGGCCGGGGAATCCCCTGATTTTTTTGTGACAGTTTGACACGATGATTTTTCATTCCATCGGGATGTAAAACCCGAAAGCTTATTCAGGAACGAGAAAAGTCCAATCGCGGGCCGGCAGATGGAAAAAGGAAATCAGAAGTAATACTTTTGCAAATTTGGCAGGCCTGGCCCAAGCCGCCTAGCTTTGCGTATCGTTCAATTAATCCGGGCGCCGCGTGCTCATCCGACCCGGCCAAAGGTTTATTTTGCACCAGCAGATAAAGGGTTTTCACTTGGATAAATCATTAATCCTCAAAGAAATATCGGATCGTCGCAGCATCCGCCGATATCATTCCACCGTAGTGGAATCCGAAAAAATCGAATTGTTATTGGAAGCGGCGCGACTCTCGCCTTCGGCCTGCAATCTGCAGCCCTTCCGGGTCCTGGTCGTCGAAAGGAAAGAGGACTTGGAATTCGTCCGGAAGGCCGCCATTGCCCTGGAACATATGGTATTGCAAGCCGTGAAGCTCGGACTGGGAACGTGCTGGGTCCATCACTTTGAAATCGAGGAAGTCCGGGAATATTTCCGGATTCCGGAGCGCATGATCATCCTGACCTTGATCGCCTTGGGCTATCCGGATGAAAATCCGAAACCGCGCCCCAGGATCAAGGATATCCGATACCGGGCCTAAGTGGCCCTAACGGAATTGGGACGCCGCCCCGACCGGTAGACGAGGATGTTCGCGACGACGATCAAGCCGAGGATGGCCAGAGAGGCCGTGATGCGGTCCTGATGGAGGCCACCCTCCGCAACAGGCTTGGTCAGGAGATCGCCCAAGGTGGCTCCCAGCGGGCGCGTCAGGACATAGGCCGCCCAGAAGAGCAGGCCGGTGGAGATCCTGGTGAAGTAATGGGCCGCCGCGACCATCGCGATGAGGCCGCCGAAAAACAACGCTCCCATTTCAAATCCGAAACCGGCATCGGTGGCGACGAAATCCCCGAGCGCGGTGCCGAGCGTATTGGAAACCAGGATGGTGATCCAATAGAAGATCTCTTCCTTGGTCGTGAAGATATTCTCGAACTCGATCTTGCCCATGGCCCTGCGCCAGAGGAACAGGACCAGGAGCACGCCACTGAAAAGCAGGATGGAGGATTTGATATAGCCCAGTCCCACCGTGCGATCGAGATAATCCGAGAGGGTGGTGCCCACCGTGGTGGTGGCGATGACAACGGCCCAATAGGCGGCCGGATGAAAGCGCTTGGAAGCGATTTGGATGCCCAGCACGACCAGGAAGTATCCGAGGAAGATGAGGCTCCCGACGGCATAGCCGAGGTTCCAAGTCATGGTGACGGCATCGCCGCCCGTTTCCCCGAAAGTCGTCGCCAGGATCTTGAGGATCCAGAACATGAGGGTGACTTGCGGGACTTTGCTTACGGGATCGATGGATGCGCGCATATTGTGATCTTTCCACGAACGGGGAGTTTTGAGGTTTGCGGGGAAAAAATCATTCGATCCGCCGGTTCAAAGTTTTCGGCAAGGATAAGGCGATGCCGACTAAGGTCAAGACTACCCCGACCAAGGGGAGCCGCCTTTGACTTAATTCAATCCCATAGGGTTGGAAAAAAGCCAGGACGAATATGCAGCCGGAAATCATGAGAACAATGCGGGATACCCATCCGCATGCGGCAACCCATCGCGTCCCCTTTTCGGTTTCGATGAGCGAGCTTAAAACATTCAGCATGGAGATAAAGAAGATGTAAATGTGGTTCGCCCTGGCCATCATTCTCTGATCGATTTCGATTAAATACCTCGGCTTGATGACCCATTTCAAATACTGACCGGTCAATAAAAAAATCCCGAACAATAGCATGCCATAAGCAAATTGGATTTTAGGGGTACGCTTCATTTTCATTCCTTATCGGTCCAGAAAAATAACCTATTCTGGAAACAGAATGGCGGGCCCCCTCGAGCCCGCCATTCTTCATGCCGTTGGCTTCATGGCATCAAGGCAGTTTCCACCACCCGTGCCAGCCGCCCGCCACTGCGGCATCCCAGGCCGCCGTCCAGATCTTGCCGTCGCCGCCAGTGACGAACACGTCCAGCTTGTTCAGCCCGCGCGAGACCGCGCTCAGGTTGGAGCCGGGCCGGGCCTGTCCGTTTTGGACGGACCACCATCCGGCCCAAGCGCTGCCGTCCGTCTTGGCGGCCGTATAGACCATATTGTCCGCGCCCAAGGCGAAGACGTCCAGTTGCGAGGCATTGCGCGAAGCCACGGCGATGCGCGAACCGGCAGCGGCCACGCCGCCCTGGATCTGCACCCAGGCGCTCCAGGACGAGCCGTCCCAGCCGCGATGGAAGATGCGGCGATCGAAGCCCACGGCGATCAGATCGATTTTCTGGCCGCGCGCGATGGCGGTGACTTCGTTGACCAAGGTCCCGGGATTGCCCAGGGACCACCAGCCGCCCCAGGCGGAAGACACGCTGCCGTTCCAGGAGGCCTGGTAGACATTGCCGTCCGCGCCCACGGTATAGACGTCGAGCATGGCGGCGCCGCGCGTCACCGCCGACAGCTGGCCTCCGGAAAGGCTCCTGCCGCCGAGGATCGGCCACCAGCCGCGGAAACCGTTGGCGCCGTCCACCGCTTGATCCCAAGCGGCCGTATAGATGACGCCGTCCTTGCCCACGGTGAAGACGTCCAGCTTATTGGCATCTCGCGCTACAGGGATTACATGCGCGCCGGGATAGACGCTGATGGCGCTGCCCACGGTCCACCAGCCGCGCCAAGCGCCGGCCGATACGTTCTGGTCCCAGGCCGCGGTATAGACGCGGCCGTTGGTTCCCACCGTGAAGACGTCCAGCTTGTTGGGATCGCGCGAGACCGCGTCCACGGCGCCGCCGGGAGCCGTCACGCCGCTTTGGATGCTCCACCAGCCGCGGAAGCCGTTGGCTCCGTCCACATTCTGGTCCCAGGCCGCGGTGGAGACGGAGCCGTTGCTCCAGGCCGCGAAGACGTCCAGCTTGTTGGCGTCGCGGGCGATGCTGGAGATCCACATCGGGCTGGTGGAAGGATACATCGCCTCGATGGTGGAAATATCGCCTTCCGCCAATCCGGCCGTGTTCCAACCCCAGTTATGCCCGTCCTTGGCGGTTATGGTGGCCTGCACCACGCCGCCCACGGTGATGCCGAAGGCCGTGGCCGGATACATCATGATGGAATTGAAATCGAAGGGCTGGTTGTCGAAGCCGCTTGAGGACGGGCTGTACTTGTTGAAGTTGCCCGCATAGCCGGACAGGATATTGCCAGTATTGATGATGACGCTATTGTCCCGATCCTGCCGGGACATCTCATGGAAAAGGCCGATGGCATGGCCGATTTCATGGACGGTATTGCCGGTGCTGCAGCCCGCGCTCAGATCGATGAACTGCTGGCCGCCCTTGCGCCCGATGGAATTGGAGAAGCAGGCGCTGGGATCGGTGCCGGTGCGGAAGGTGATGTAATCCGCCTGGTTGGTGCGGGCGACGAAGTTGAATTTATAGGACCAGTGGTTGATGGCATTGGTGACGCGCGCGGTATTGGCAAGTCCGGGGTCGATGGTATAAGGGATGGTGAGGGTGCTCCAGCGCGTGGAAGCGGCGGTGGTGCCGGCCCCGGTCTCCTTGTTGAGCGAAGGCTGGGAGGTGATTTCCGAGTCGTCCAGGAGGACGTCGCCCTGGAAGACGTTCTTGCCGTCGATGATCTGGTATTCGATCCGGCCGCCGCGATAATAACCCGTCGCGATCTTGCCGGTGCGGCCCGGGAAGGCCTCTTCCGCGGTGGGACGCAGCATATCCGATTTGGCAAGGCCCTGGCCTTCGTCCTTCACGCCCGACATGGTTTCCATGCAGCCCTGCATGGCCACTTGGGCCAGCAGGAGGCCGCCGATGGCTAATATCCTTTTCATTTCGATTCCTTGTTTTGTATAGGTTTGATTGTCGTTCCGTCCGACGAGCCGAGCATGGGAAGTCCGCGAAGAATTCCTTTCACCGGGTTTGCCGACGATTAGACAAAGAACCAGGTCGGGTGGTGACCTGTTTTTATGGTGGTCTCGAAAATAATCCGCGGTTTAAATCAATCGGAGGACAAGGAGCGATCGATCAATGGAGGGGGAAAGCAAGTTGAGCATGATCGGATGGAATTCGAGGAGGAAGTCCTGGTAACCGGCATCGGCCCAGAAATATTCGACGATATGGTATTTGATCGAGGCCACCACCGAGCCCCCGTAAACCACCTTGATGGCCTGGTCGAGGGTCACCTTATAGCGCAGGACATTGGTGAAGGTCCCGCTGGGAAGCGTGATCGTGCCATACCCGTCGCCGACCGTGGTCCGACCCTGTTCGGTCATGATCTTGGAGCCATTGTTGATGTACTGGATAAGGGAAGCCGAGTCGTAGATACTGTCGCCGAAGGTAAAGGGCAGCTTCATGACCATATCGGGATCGCTATAGCGGGTGGAATCGATGATCCCTCCGGACAGGCCGATCGCGGTCGCGGAATCCTTGTTGTTGAGATAGTAGTTGTAGATGTCGACCTTGGATTCGGACTGCACCGTCCGCTCGGCATGCGTGGCATTGGGATAGGGGGCGGTATAGGGCGTTGGCGCCCGCCCCCCTGCCTCCCCGCGCGGGCATCGGCGGCGGCCTGATCCTCGTTCATTTCCGCTGAACCATGGCCTTTTATATTTATGTTTACGGGAACGTCCCGAGCTCAAGAAAGCAGAAGCATTGAACAGTTCCAATCGATTTGAAATGTTGAAGAGGGTCGGCAAGTTCATCCTGTCGAACCCCAAGGCCTCCTATACCGAGGCCGTCGAAAGCCTGAAAATCCCCGCGCTCACCACCACCCAGTTCTACAATGTCCGGGCCCAGCTCCGGAGAAAAGGACAACTGATTGACCCGGGCGCGGATAAAAAGGGCAAGCCGTCCCTCGCCAAATCCCCTGCATCCCAGGCGGGCCATATTGAAATCCTCGAGACCATAGACATTTCCGGTTTTTCCGACGAGATCAAGCAGCATTATAAGACCGGCATCCTACCCCTGCTCCGGCGCCTGCTCCCGGAGGAAAAAGGACTTCGCCTGGTTTTCCTCTCGGATCCGCCCGCATTGGAAATCCAACGCCTCGTCAACTGATACAATTGAGGCATGGACCATGGCCTGTGACAAATATAAATTTCAGGCAAATATCATGAATACGATTCTTCTCATCCTGTTCGGGGCCTTGGCCTGCCTGGCTTCCGGGAGTCCCGAAAAATATGTCGAGACTCCGCGCGACAGCCTGACGAACTTTGCGAATGTCCTGATCGTGGCTCCCGACAGCCTCCTCAATGAAGACAGCGTCTACTGCGATAAAATCGTGCTGGCCGGGGAAACGGAATTCAAGGCCAAGGATGCGCGCAAGGCCTCCTACTTCACGTGCAAGGATAAACGCGTCCTGCAGTTCACCTTCGCCGGATATGAGGGACCCTATGTCAAACTCTTGTACAAGCCGGAAGGGACGGATGAACCGTTTTTCGGCAAGGCCAAGATCAGGACCGATGCGCTTCAAAAAGTCTATGTCATGCATGAGCCGGAAGTCCGAAAGAAGAACGGCTCGTCGAAAGACGGGCATGGTTCCCGGGGCACGTCCATGCTGTCCCTGCTTGCGCTTGTCTTGGTTACCGGCCTGTTCATTTATTTGATCGGCAGATAGGGGTCCTTTTCGAAATAGAACATTGAAACTGCGGCTTCCCTTCCTTTGCGTATTCGTATTCGCCTTGGTCTTCGCAACGGCGCTGTAAGCCGCCCCTACCATCCTCATCTTCACGCGGACCGTTGGCGGCCGGGCAGATCGAAAAGGCCCGGCGCTACCGGCCCTCCGGGCGCGAGACGACCCAGGGGGCATCGGCCGGCGGCATCGAACTTTACCAGATGCAAAAATCCCAGACCAAATAGATCGCCCGGCTAGAAGGCATTCGCGGCCAGAATGGCCTCGTCTTGCTTCCGGTAGCGTTCATGGGCATTCCGCACGATTTCCTTGGCCTGCTCCCGCTCAATCCATTCGAGAATCTCCACCGGCGTCTTCTCCAATTCCTTATAGTGCTGGAAAAAATGCCGCACGACTTCCAGAACCGCCGGATCCGGCTCTTCCGGCTCCCGGCCCTTTGGCGCAGATAGGGAAGCGGGACGACCCAGGATCTTGAAATCCTCCACCCCGCGGTCCAGCAGGTGCAAGGCTGCCAGGACCTCCACGGAAAGGATGGTCCCGGGAATCAGCGGCGGAGTGTCGAGGATAAGGACATCCATGCAATCGTCGTCATTGGAGAGGGTGCTGGGGATGAAGCCATAGTTGACCGGATACACCATGTCCCTGGGCAAGAGCCGGCTGACCCGGAACAATCCTGTGGGCGGATCGAATTCGTATTTGACCCGGCTCTCCTTGGGTATTTCCACGATGGCTTCCACCACGGCCGGAACCTTCTTCCCGATGGGTGCGCCCCTCAGGTCATGGCTCGATTCCGGATGCGATTTCAGATGCGATTTCAGATGCGGTTCCATAGGGACTCCTTGCTCGCCCTTTCGGGCGCGTCGATGCTCATGCGGCCTTGCGGTACCGCGTTTTTCCCGAAGGGTGGCCGGGCAGGAGGCGGCGGAGGTAACCTTTGGGTTTCCCCCGGAACAGATCCCCGCCCAGGCGCAGGCTTTTCCTCCTGAGCCTGCCCATTTCCTTCCGGATGGTTCTCGCCATCCTCAGGCGGATGGCCTTGTCTGCGATGACGGCAGCATGTTCCGAAAAGTAACGTTCCAGGGTGGACAGGTCGTGCGCATCTCCCAAGGCATCCTGGAGCCGGTCCAGGCTTTCCAGGATTCCGCCCGCCGATGGGGACAAAAGCGGTCGCACTCCTTCCAGGTGATAGCCATGATCCTTGACCCGTTTCCGCCATCCATGGAAACCGAGCTCGCCGGCCCGCTCGGGATGCCGGCCCGCCTTCCTCGCCTTGCGGTAGGAGATGCCCAGCACTTCCGGCAAGCTCGCCCGCTCCGTCCAATCCGGGTCCAGCTGCGCGAATCGTTCCAGGC
>DAINDC010000063.1:0-11860 GCA_036732085.1 Fibrobacterota bacterium
CCCAAAGCCCGGGTTGGGCCAGATCACGATAGCGGGCAATCTCGCCTTCCACGGCCCCCAAACCGGACGGCGCCCGCGCCCAATTCCGCTCGAGGGTTGCCAAGCCATTCCCCTGCTTGTCCGATCCGATTAGTTCAACCTCATAGCGGGTACCCGGCTTCAGACCCGCGAGCCGCGCAGCCTCTTCCAAGGAAGCAGCATACCCGCCCAGTCCGTCGATAAGCCCATTCCGCAAGGCCTGGCTTCCGGTGAAGATCTGGCCTTGTCCCATGCTGTCCACCGCAGCCTTGGATTTATGGCGGCCGGCCGCCACCTTGGCCACGAAGTCCTTGTAGAATTGATCCATGTGCTTTTGCAGGATGTCGACCTCGGTGGAATCCCAGGTGCGGGCCAGGCTATTCCCATCCGCATGCGGCGAGGTCTTCACTGTCTCGACATTGAGGCCCAGTTTTTCATACAAGCCCTTCAGGACGAATTTACCCCATAGGACGCCGATGCTGCCCACGGTGGAATTGGGCTCCGCGAGGATGCGGTCGGCTCCGCAAATCAGGTAATAGCCTCCGGAGGCGGCATCATGGCCCACGCTGGCGACGATGGGCTTATGGGCTTCCTTGATCAGTTCCACTTCCCGCCACATGATGTCGGCCGCCTGCGCCGATCCGCCCGGCGAATCGACGCGCAAGACCACGGCTCGGACCCGGGGGTTGAGCCTGGCCCTGCGTAGCTGCTCCGTTACGGTTTCGGATCCGGCCAGATCCGGTCCCGCTATCCATCCATGCGCGCTGTTCCCCAATACCATGTCGCCCGTGATCACCACCACCGCGATTTGGGGCGGCAGATCCCAGTTCCCGCGGTACGGCTTTTCGGCCGTGGAGGCCGAAAGCGCGGCATGCGGCCCCCCCGCGAGCTTCAGGGCCTGATCCTGTTGGATCAAGGTGTCCACGAGACCGGCCTTGCGGGCATGTTCCAGGCTGATTTCCCCGGACTCCAGGGCCTTGCGCAGGGAATCCTTGGAAAGCCCGCGCGATTGGGAAACGGCTTCCAGGTAGTGGTCCCAGAGGGAGCCCAGGTAATCGGAAAGATTGGCTTTGGCCGGTTCGGAAAAGGATGTCCGCGTATACGGCTCTTCGAAGGACTTGAACTTGCCGTGCCGCAGGAATTGCGGTTCGACTCCGACCTTATCGAAGAAGCCGCGGTAAAAGGTCACTTCGGCCGCGAACCCCGTAACTGCGAAGTAACCTTCGGGCTGCAGGGCCACCACATCCGCGGCGGAGGCGAGGAAGTAGTTCAGCGGCGAGACCTGCTCCATATAGGCCACCACGCGCTTGCCATGGCGGCGGAGATCCAGGATGCGTCCGCGGATTTCCTCGCCCATGGCCCATCCGCAATGGGCTTTTCCTAGCTTGACCAGCACGGCTTTGACATTGGGATTGGCCTCCAGGACATCGAATCGATCCTGCAGTTCCACGAACCCCAGGTTATTCCCGGATGCGAACCAACTGGAAAAACCCTCGCCTTCCACGATATTCTGGTTCAGATCCAATTCCGCAGTATTGCCTGCCTGGGCCAGAAAGGGTGTCCGTTGATCCCGGCGAAATCCGACGGCGGCCTCTCGGCCTCGTGGCTTGTCGCTACTCCGCGAGGTTGCGGACCCGATTCCGGGCTGTCCCACATTGCCCCGGGACCATCCCATCGCTCCGGCGACCTGGCTGGTCGCTTGCAAAACCAGTCCCAAGGATCCCTCCCGATGCTGGAAATCCCATTGGGACTGCAACCGGAAACCCAGTAAAAGCGGGACCTGGGTGAAGACGAAAGCCTGACGCGGGCCGGATTCCGGTCTGGTCAATCCCACACCCAATTGGAAGTCCGCCGGCCAGCCCTCGCGGGCCCCGAATGGCTTCACGGCGGCTGCGAGATGATGGATACGCGTTTCGGACTCGGCGGTCCAAAGATTGTCGCCCCAGTATCCCAGGAGGAACTGCGGCCAGGGTCGGAAATTGAGCCCGGCGTCGATCACCCCATGATCGGTTCCCTTTCCAAAGGTCAAGTAGCCGAAGCGGACGCCCGGAGAGAAAGTGCCGAAGGTATAGCCGGCCAGGGCCAGATCGAAACGCGCCTGGTATGGACCATTACCCTGGTAAAAGCGGAAGCCTTCCGCATGCCCTTCCCCTTGGTACTGGGCGGCCCAGAGCCTTTCAACGGCGCCCCCAAGCGCATCCCACTCGGACCAACCCAGACCCAATTCCCCGCCCGTTCCAATCGCGGCGGCGGCCGGATTCGCAAAGGCAGCCTGATCCACGCTGGTCGCGGACAAGTTCGAGAAAGGTAAAGGCGAGTCCCCGGCCGTAGCGACGATTGGTATCAAGGCTAAAAAAGCGGCAATATGACGAATCATATGGTTTTGATTTTTCCTAAAAAAAGATCGTGAATAAGGTGAGAGCTTCGTAAATTAAAGAATAGAGGGCTAGGGTCAACGGATTGCATTAAAAACCGTTTCGCATCTTGGATTTCGCCACCATTTTTCTTTCTTTGAAAAAAGAGGATCTAAATTGGACAACGATAAAGTCAAAAAAATCAAAGCGATTATCGCCGAAGTGGTTGGATTCGATCTCGAAGACATCAGCGACGAAGATAAGTTTATTGTCGATTATAAAATCACTTATGGTGAACGCAAAGCCCTGCTTGAGAAGCTGAACCTTGCTTTTCACAAGGAGTTTGGTTTCGATGAGTTCTGCAAGATGGATAAGGTCTCAGATGTCATCGAAGCTTTTGCGAGCACCCCGGTAGGCACCCCCGACTGATTCCCGCGTTTTCCGGCTTTTGTTGAACCCTTTTGCGGTTCACAAAGGCCGGTCTGCTCCCACTCAAGGCTTTTCGCTCCCAATCGGATTTTGTGGCCCGGCAGGTTCACCGTCCGCATTGGAGGGTTCGGATTTGTCAATCGGCGCCAAGGCTTTAAGCTTTTGGAAATCCGCGCAGTCCAGCGGCTCCAGTCGACCGGCATATCCGGCTTTTCTTTGGGCCGTGGTCGGGCGTGATTCAACGGTATAGCACAAGCTTCGATCGCCGCCCGTGTCCATGGGAATATCGAGGCTGATGATGCGCAGCCGTTCCGTGGAATTCTCAGGGAAGAATTCGCAGTAGTCCATTTTGGACTTGATCAAGGTGCGGCGTAGCTTCTCGTCGAAAAGAATTTTACCCTCCATATCCGCGGGTAGGGCGATGGGCAAGGTATTCTGGAGCCTGAGCTCCAAAAGGGATCCCTTCTTCACGATCTTCCCGCCCTTGGGCAAGAGCAGGTTCCGATGCTCGGGAATGTTGCGATAGGCCTTGTAGTTGCGGGTCTGGACGCCGCACTCTTCCCGGATTTCGGTGCCGGCTTGATTGAAGTCGATGTCCTGACAGATTTCCGGCATGTCTTCCGGGGCATAGACCTTGGGCCCCGTTTTTCCTGCTCCCGAAGAGCCCGCGCATCCGGTAAAAACTAGCGGTAGGGAGAGACCAAGGCAAAGTGCGCCGGCAATAAGTCGCGAAGAACTAGGGGTCAGATCGCATCCCGGGTAAAGGTATTAGATTGGAAATATAGCAAGCGAAAGCAAGGGTATGATCGACGATCGCCATCGGGCTCTGAAGCGCTGGGAGCGGGCCAGGCAAATGTCCGGACTGGAAGCCGATCCCGAACTTTCCGGACCCTTGGCTTGGTGCCGGGTACGCTCCAAGAGCCAGGACCCGGAAGAAAAACTTAGGGTCTATGTCGTCCGCATCTTTGCCAAGGATTTCGTTTGCGTCCGGGCCCATGTGGAACCGATTCCGGAAGGCTTGCCTGGGCCCTGCTGGCTGGTCCGCGGGGGCATCCGCTGGGACGAGTTTCTTCGCGGCATCGTCCAGCATTATCGGTCAGGATTGTCGGTGCCGGAGCCTTTCCATCCCGTCCGAAAAATCGGGGCAGAAATCATCACCCGAATGGAGAGCCTTCCCGATCGGGAGCTTGCCGCCGTTTTCGCCAAATTACGTGAGGTGGGAATGCTTCCCGGCCTACAACCCCTGAGTCGAACAACCTGTCCCACGGCCCTGCCCTGGGAAAATCTTAGGGCTTGTTTCCAGGATTTCCAAGAGGTTACCGGCCAAGACCATGATCCAGGCGATCCCTGAACCTCCGAAAATCGGCCCGAGCACTCTCATTCGCGATTAAGGGTAATCGACCTCAACGATTTCATAGACGACCAAACCCTTGGGCGTCTGCACTTCCACCCGACCCCGGTTCGGCCTGCCCATCAGAGCCTTGCCCATGGGTGAGTCCATGGAGATTTTGCCTTCGACCGGATCGATTTCGTCCACGCCCACGATTTGCACCACCCATTCCTTGCCGTCCGCTCTTTTGAGCTTGATACGCGCGCCGAAAACTATGGTTTCCGTCTCCCTGCGCATGCCGGTGACCACCATGCTATGGGTGATCTTGTCGTCGAGCTGACGCAACCGCTTGTCGATTTCCCGGAGGCGTTTTTTCCCGTAGATATACTCGGCATTTTCCGAGCGATCTCCCTGGGCTGCTGCCGCGGCGATTTCGATCAGAAGCCTGGGACGCTCCTCTCGGTAAAGCCAATCCATTTCCTGTCGCAGCTTTTCCATGCCTTCGGCGGTAATCGGTCGTGCATCGGTCATAAGTTGTCCATCACGGAAAAGGGTAGCCCCGAAGGGAAGGCATAGGAAAGGGTCGATTGAAAATGGGGAAGAGAAGAGGGGGGAAATTTTGCTGGTGCCCCCTCGCAGAATTGAACTGCGGACACGTGAATTTTCAGTCCACTGCTCTACCATCTGAGCTAAAGGGGCAACAGCGGAACAAATTTAAGCCTATTCCGCGCGCATGTCAAGAGTTCGGTCCCTTGGAACAGGCGTTTCCGATTAATCTTTCAGACCCGGGGCCTTGGGCAGACGGAAATGAATCAGGGTCCGCTCCAAAGTATCCCGGAACTTCAACACACCGACTTTTTCATGGATGAAAAGAGTAAGCCGAATCATCCTTTTGATGCGGGCCGCCGAAGCCTTGCCAACGGTTTTGATGGCGTTGTCCTTGTAGAAAAGTTCCTCCAGGGAACTGGCCTCCACCGCTCCTCCGCGGATCTTGGAAAGTCGCATGGAGGGTTTGCCGGTGTCATAAAAGTCGATGACGATGCGGTCTTCCAATACCCGGTAGCTTCGCTCCGCGGTCTTCCCGCGAAACAGGACCTGCACCATATAGGACTCGAAATCCCCTTTGTCCTGGCGGTCGAGAAGGATTTGGACCAGGTTTGCGGAGGGCTCGTCGATGGTTTCACCGGCTTTGGGAAGAAAGGTGCGGAAGTTTCTCTGCGGAGAATGTCCACCGGTCTGGCTGCTGGCGCTATCGTCCTTGGCGGATACGGACGGCACCGCAAAACCCAGAGCGAGCACCAAGGTCATGGCCGCGGGTAAAAGTCCCAACCGATTGGGCGCGGAATGACTATTTGAAGAGAAGATGCGCATGTGTCGATCCAAAGCGAGGTCGTCCGGCCCGCGAGAGCCCGTTTATATACATTTTTAGCCCAGGACGGGCTAGGAAGGCCACGTTCCGGCCCTCGGCATCGTCCAATTGGCCGCATCAACCACGCATTTTCTTTCAGCGGTAGGCATGGGTTTAGCAGTTCAAAAAATGTTCGACGGCATCGCGGGCCGATACGATTTCCTGAATCATTTCCTGAGCGCGGGACGCGATCGGGCGTGGCGGGAAAAAGCGGCGGACTGCCTGCCACGGAGCCAACGCTTGCGCGTCCTGGACCTTTGCGGTGGCACCGGGGATTTTTGGAAAACCTGGGCGAACAAATATCCCATCGATATCGACGGCGACCGCAACATGGAGCGCCTTGCCCGCGGATTCATCGCGGATTTTTCCCTGCCGATGCTTCTGGAAGCGCGCAGGAAATTCTCCGGGCCCAGAGACCCGGGCACGGTGCCCGTCCCTTACCTGGTGCGCATGGATGCGTTGAAACCCTGCTTCAAGGAGGGCCGCTTCGACGCAGTCCTCTGCGCCTATGGAATGCGCAACCTCGATTCCGTCGAGACCGGCATCGACGAGATGCGCCGTTTGCTGAAACCGGGCGGAATCTTCATCACCTTGGAATTCTTCCGTCCCACCTCGCTCTTCACGCGCTTCTTCTATCATGGGCTCGCGCCGCTATGCATCCCTTTCCTGGGTTGGATGTTCTCTTCGCGCCGGCAGGCCTATGCCTACTTGGTCGAATCCATCCGCAAGTTCCGTTCGGTGGGGGAGTATCGCGAATGTTTCCGTGCGCGGGGATTCAAGGATGTGTCCATCATTCCCTGCGACTTCGGGATATCCCATATCGTCACCGCGGTGAAGGGCTAGGCCGGCATGGGACGCTATGTCATAGGCATCACCGGCGCTTCCGGGGCCATCTATGCCGACCGCCTCGTCATGCATCTCAAGGCCATCGGCCAGGAAGTGCAGCTGGTCGTAACGGATATGGGGAAGAAGGTCGGCGCCTTCGAGGGCCATCCAGACGTGGCGTCCAAGGCGGATCGCGTGTATGACAACGGCGATTTCTTCGCACCCATCGCCAGTGGATCCTACCGTCATCAGGGAATGGTGGTGGTCCCCTGCTCCATGGGCACCTTGGGGAAGCTCGCGCATGGCACGGGAGACACCTTGCTCACCCGCGCCGCCGATGTCTGCCTGAAGGAAAAAAGGAAATTGATCCTGGTGCCGCGGGAAACGCCCATGAGCAGCCTGCATTTACAGAATCAGAAAATCCTGTCCGATCTGGGAGCCGTCATCATTCCGGCGAATCCCTCCTTCTACCATAAACCGGTGACCATTGAGGATCTGGTGGACACCGTTTTGGCGCGGGTATTGGACCATCTCAACCTGGATCACCAGGTAGGGAAGCGCTGGCGCGATTCCTGAGGAATTTCCAGGCGGCCCAGGGTAAGCTATTTTAGCGCCATGACCAAGTTCCTGCCATCGGCCATTACCCATTACCTGGGACTCGTCCGTTTCTCGCATACCTTATTCGCCATGCCTTTCGCCCTGGCGTCCATGCTCTGGGCCGCCCAGGGCTTGCCGACCCTGAGAACCTTCCTGCTTATCGTCATCTGCATGGTCACCTGCCGCAATGCCGCCATGGCCTTCAATCGCCTGGTGGACGCGGATGTGGATTCGGACAATCCCCGCACGGCCCGCCGCCATATTCCGGCCGGCATACTCTCGCGCAGGCAGGTCCTGGTTTTCCTGATACTGAATGCCGTGGTATTCGTGGGAGCGACCTACTTCATCAACCTCCTGGCCTTCGTACTTTCCATGCCCACCTTGGTTGCGGTCTGCGGTTATTCCTTAACCAAGCGCTTTACTTCCCTCTCCCATTTTTTCCTGGGATTGGCCATCGGCATTTCCCCGGTGGGGGCTTGGATCGCGGTACGGGGCGATTTGTCCTGGCAACCCATTCTGCTTTTCCTGGCCTTGCTGCTCTGGATTGCCGGCTTCGATATCATCTATGCGACGCAGGACCATGAATTCGATCGCCAGCGCGGTTTGCATTCCATGGTGGTTAAAATGGGTGTCCCGGGCGCCTTGCTCGTTTCCAAAGCGGCGCATGCCCTCATGTGGCTTATCCTGCTGGGACTGGGATGGCTGGGTGGGTTGGGTTTGGCCTATCAGGCCAGCCTGGCCGTGGTGGCAGCCTTGCTCTGGTATCTCCATGTCTTCCGTCGCAGCGCCTCCCTGGATTCCCTGAACCAGGATTTCTTCCTGGCCAATATCGCGGTAAGCATTTGTGTCCTGGCGGGAATCGGCGCGAGCTTCCTCTAGTAGTTTTCCTCTAGTAGTTATAACGGCGCAGGCTGGTAGCGACGGGATCGCTTGTAGTTGATCCACTTCATATAGCCCTGGGCGATGACCTTCCAGCCGATCAGACCCATCTCATGAGCAGCCAGGGACCGGCCCTTGACCACGGCCTTGCCGGCCTTGATGGCCCTGATCAGGCTGATCGGATCCCGTTCGCATTCAACCTCGCTCCAGGTGGTGCCGAACTGTTCCAAGGTATGCGTATCGGAATTGCCTACCAGCGGCAGACCCAGCTTTTCCGCGGCCGCCATGGCTTTCCGATTGGGATTCCAGACCCGATGGAAGAATCCGGAAACCTCGATGGCATCGAAAGCATCCGCATGCGCCCAGAATTGTTCCTGCAGCGCGACCTCGCTGGGAAAGAAAGGGTGGGGGGCGATGACCAAGGTCTCCGGGGCTCCGGCTTCGATCAATTCCGTCCGGGCCTGCTGCAAGCCCGCGAAGGTCGAAATGCGATCGGAAACCTCTTTAGGGAAGTTCAAAAGGAGAACGTGGGACCCTTCGATGTCCTGCTCTACGCCTGGAACCAGAAAGATGCCCCGCTCGGCGGCATAGGTGGTTGCGGCCGCGCTTTGGAACTGTCGGGTATGCAAGGTGATGGCCAAAGCCCCATAGTTGAGGGCCGCGGCCTTATCGATCAATTCGTAAACCGTATGATAGACATGATGATCGTAAGGATCGTCCAAGGTATGCATATGGAAATCGAACTTGACCAGGGAGGGTCCCGCGGTAGGGCCTGATGGAGAAGGGTTTTTAGGGTTCCGATTGCTCATAACTGCTTATAAATCTATTTTCTAAGCCATGCATTGCCAATAACTTAAACAAGGTATACTTTTCCCCCCATGAACTTGGCTACCGTCGTAATTGTGGGTCGTCCCAATGTGGGCAAATCCAGTTTTTTCAATCGTGTTTTGGGTCGGCGCGTCGCCGTGGTCGCTGATAAGGAAGGCGTGACGAGAGATCGCCACTATCAGCTCGCGGAATGGAACGGAATCTATTTCCAAATCGTGGATACCGGCGGCTTCATCTCCAAGGAAATGGAAGCCATCGATAGCCTGGTCCGGGAGCAGATTGAAATCGCCATGGCCGAAGCCGATCTGGTCTTGTTCATGGTGGATGGCCGGGTGGGCATCACCGATCTGGATCAGACCTTCGCGCGCATCGTGCAGCGCAGCAACCGCCCCGTGCTGATGGTGGTCAATAAGACCGAGTCCCGGCATGTCCGCGACGAGGCTTCCGAATACTGGGCTTTAGGCCTGGGCGAACCGTGGCCGGTTTCCGCAATTCATGGGGATGGCGTGGCCGAAGTGCTGGATGCCATGATGCCCTGGCTACCCGAGAAGCCCAAAACCGTGCCCAAGGAAAACAAGATCAAGGTGGCCATATTGGGTCGTCCCAATGCCGGCAAGAGCACCATGGTCAATTCCCTCATAGGGGAAGATCGGGTCATCACTTCCGAAATCGCGGGAACCACGCGCGACGCCATCGATACCGAATTCATCTACAACGATCAGAAATTCATGCTGACCGATACCGCCGGACTTCGCCGCAAGGCCAGAGTGAAGGACGAGGTCGAATATTATTCGAACATGCGCGCTTTGGAAGCCATCCGTCGCAGCGATGTCTGCCTTTTGCTCGTGGATAGCAAGCGGGGCATGGAGATCCAGGATTTCCGCATCTGCACCTTGATCCAGGAAGTGGGCAAGGGATTGATCATCGCCCTGAACAAATGGGACGTGATGCAGCCGGAGAGCAAGACCTTCGATCATATGGTCAAGGAACTCAAATACAAGAATCCGGACCTGGAAGGTGTTCCCTTCCTTTCCACTTCCGGCTTGACCGGTAAAAGACTGATCCGGGTCCTGGACGAGATCATCAAGGTGAAGGACAATGTCGGCCGCATCCTGGGCCGCGATAAGGTCATTCAATTTTTCGAGGAAACGATCGCCAAGCATCCGCATCCTTCCACTTCAGCCGGTCCGGTCATCCTCACGCGCTGCTGCCAGGTTTTGGTGAATCCGCCGGCCCTGGCCTTCGAGGTCAATCATCCGGAACGGGTCATGGTCAGCTATACCCGCTATCTCCGTCGTCAGGCTTTTGAATTCTTCAAGCTGGACGGCGCGCCCCTGCGAATCTGGTTCCGCAGCCGCTTCAAGCTCCGTACCGATGAAGAGCTCGAAAAATATCTCGCCTGGGGAACGGTTCCAATCGAGGTCAAGGAAGAGTGGCTCGAGCATTCCCGCGAGAAGACCGATGAGGAATTCGAAAGTGAAGTCCTGGCCGATGAAACATCGGGCGATGACGCCTCAGATGACGAGTCCTCTGAGGATGACGAGGACTCGGATGAGCGCGGCTTCAACGGGAAGGAAAGCGAAAGGACCATCGGGTGATGGTTGAATCCATGGGGATTCGCATCGGCTTGTCCTTGGTGGCGGCCTACTTTCTGGGCTCTCTGCCTTCTGCCGCTTGGATCGCGAAACTCTGCTATGGGGTGGACATCACCCAGGTGGGCAGCCGCAATCCGGGTATGACCAATGTTCTCCGTACTCTGGGTTGGAAGCCGGCCGTACCCGTGATCCTTATCGATGCCGGAAAAGGCTACTTCTCCGCCTGGTTGGCCTTGATCCTGACCGGCTCCCTTGCCTGGGCCCTGGCCGCGGGATTGTTGGCGGTGCTCGGCCATTCCTTCACCGTATTCGCGTCCTTCAAGGGCGGCAAGGGCGTGCTGACCGGCTTCGGCGTTTTCCTTTACTTCACTCCCATCAGCGCCTTGGCGGGGCTGGCCGCATGGATAGCCGTGGTCGCAAAAACCCGTTATGTCAGCCTCGGTTCCATCACTGCCGCCGTGGTCATGCCCACCGGCATCTTCGTGGAATCCCGCCTCCGCGGGGATCAGACCTTGCTTCCTATTCTGGCGGTCGCCACCGTGGTATGCGGCTTCGTGCTCTTCCGGCATCGTGCCAACATCTCCCGGCTCATGAATGGAACGGAGAATAAATTTGGACGCGCGGTACCGGCGGGCGGGCCTGGAACGCATGGGTCGCATGGGTCGCTTGGCTCGAAAAGGAGCGACATACGGTGATGCGAGCCAACCTGAAAAGGCTGGAGGAAGGGAAGCTCTACTATTCCATTTCCGAGGTCTGCGCCATGACCGGATTGGAGCAACATGTGCTCCGATATTGGGAATCGGAATTTCCGCAATTGCGTCCCAAAAAAAACCGCTCCGGAAACCGCGCCTACCGGAGCAAGGAAATCAAGATTATCCGGTACATCAAATACCTCCTTTACGAGGAGATGTACACCATCCCCGGCGCCAAGAAGAAAATGGCGGATGCGAATATGTCGGATATGGAAGGGCAACAAACCTTGCTCCGCATGTCGCCTATGCCGCCACCGCAGGCCACTCCCAAGGTCAACGGATCGGATGGGAACGGATCTCGGCCCACTGCCGATGAGACACCCGGAGACGGGATCGAAATCGACAAGCTCCGGAAGGAATTGCTTCAGGTCAAATCGGACCTCAAGGCCTTGTTGTCGGCATTGAATGGCGCCGGGAGGCGGGCCGACTGAATCTATCACGCTCTTCCCGACTCGTGTCCACCCACATCCGCGGCCAGGGGCATGCGGTTTTCCACCTGAAGGACAATCACCTGGAACTTCGCCATGGTTCCGCGGAAGATATTACCGTCGATCGAACTTGGATCACGGCCACCGGCCTGATCGCCGAAGGATTGACGGGACAGCCGTATATCCATCTCGACATCCGCACGCCCTTCGGTGAAACCGTGAGCGAGAGCCAGGTCGAAAGCGCATTGTCGGAAAGCCTGGGCCCGCGCAAGGACCGGTATCGGATCAGCGGTTGGCATATCCAGTTCGTCGAGGATACCAACCTGGGATCCAACCACCGCATCTTCGTGGATCTAATCGACGCCCAACCGCCCAATCCGCTCATGATCGGAATGGATGCCGGGTTGTCCCTGGAAG
>DAINDC010000063.1:11870-18551 GCA_036732085.1 Fibrobacterota bacterium
CGGAAAAATTTCTGTTGCCCCCTCCTCTATTTGAATGGATCCCCTTTCCATGTTTTACGCGTGGGCGAGGGCGCGGGTCCCCAGGCGGCCCTGCGGATCCGCGGGCACCGCGAGTTCCTGCTCAGCCAGGGCAAGGTCGTCGGTTCGTCGCTGAAATCCTTCCTCCCCGCCAACGATCCGCTCCGCGAATGCGAAGCCATCCTGGAACTTCGTCCCGAAAAGGTTTCCTTCGGGTTGGATGCGGAAGGCATGCCCACGGCGAATCCTCAAGGCGCACCAGGGGGCGCGTCCCTATTGCCTCTGCATCTGGGACTCGCGCATGCGGCCCGCCAGAAGGATTTACTCGCGCATAACCGGGTTGCGGAGCCGGATCGCTCCCGAAACGGCGGCATCCGTAGCCGGCATCGGTTTTTCCTGACTTTGGCCGCCACGGTCTCCTTCTGTATTTTCGTCGCGTCTTTTTTCTTAGCCGCTATCCACCATCGGCAATCGCAATTGCATTCCCAGAAAATCGCAGCATCCGCCTATGAGCAGCAGGTCAAGGCGATACGCGCGCTTCGGCATGAGAAAGCCTCGCTGGAAGCCTCCCTGGAAGAACTCCGTCCCGTCTGGTACCGTCCTTTGGATTGGTCTTCACTGTATGCCGGATTGGCCGCGGCCTTGCCGCAAGAGGCGGGCATCGACGGTCTGACCGTGGCCCGCAGGCCGGACGGCGAATTGGAATTGTCCTTCCGGGCCTGGGTCAGGGATTGGGATCAAGTGCAGGTCATCCAACGCAAGCTGGCCGCCACCCGGCCTTTCGCCGCCGTAAGCCTTTCCGAACAGCGCAAGGATTTGACCACCGGCGTGGTTATCTTCCATGTTACCTGCCGATTGGAGCGATCCTGATGGGCGAGGGTCTCTTGGGCAAGCTCTGGGAGGAGCGCTGGCGGCTCGCGACCTTTCTGGTGCCGGCGATCCTGATCGTCCTGTTCGCGAACCGGGCGGTGCGCCCCTTGGCCGCCAAGCTCAAGGAAGTCTCGACCCAGTTGGATGTCATGCGGGAAAACACTTACGAAGCTTCCTGGCTCGACTCCACCCAAGCCGCACTCAAGGGCGAAGTCGGACTGCTCGGCACCTTCAAGACCCAGCGGGAAGCCGCGCTTACCACCGATGGCAGTATCCAGACCACGGTCGATCGGATCCGCACCTTGGCCCAGAAAGCCGGCATCGAGGTGACCAAAACCACGCCCATCCTGAGCCGGGCCGAACCGCTCCGACTCCTCAAGGTGAGGATGGAAGGTTTTACCCGTTACCCCGGGCTCCTGCAATTCTTCGACATCCTGAAGGCGAGCCATCCCGATCTGTTCCTGGAGGAGATGAGCATCCGTTTGGGCGGCGAGCGTGCGGACGGAAAACTGGAGTCGCACCTGATCCTGAATGTCTACGATCGAAAAAAAGGGGAACGCCCTTGAGCCGCGGCATCCTCCATTGGTGGCCATTGGCTCCGGCCCTGCTCATCCTTTATCTGGGCGGCTCCTCGTTCATCGAAGAGTATCCCCGCGCCACCCAGCGCGCCTCGGCTCCAGGATCCGTCCAGACCGCGCCGGATTCCCTGTTGGCTTTCATCCACGCCGGCCTCAAATCCGATTCCTTGTCGCGAACCGGTTCCGGATCCTCGCCCACCGAGCCCTCCGCCGATTCTTCCGCCAGGCTCTTGGCGTCCCTAAGAAAATTCCCCAATCGGGAAAATCCTTCCCGTCCCATCCATGGCCCCAATTTTTCCGCCGAACATGCCAAGGCCGGCCCGAAGATCGAGCCGCCCCTGCGCAAATTCGTGCTCAAGGGGACCGTGGGCAATGAGGTCGCCACCATCTCCGATCATACGGGCCGCAAACTGATCGTGAAGGTGGGGGACGGCGTGGATTCCGCCGTGGTCCTCTCCATCGAAGCGAACAAGGTCATCCTCAAGGACCGCGCGGGCAAGTTCGAGTTGCTGCAGGAAAAATGATGCGTCCGGCATCCCAGTCGGGCGCCGCCCTGCTGACCGTCCTCACCGTGCTGGCGGTCATGGGCGTGGTGGTGGGCCTGCTCCTGGATCGCACCCGCTCCGATATCCGCCCATGGGCTCTGGAGAGCGAAAGGACCCAGGCCACCTATCTCGCGGAATCCGGCATCGCCTACCAGCTTTACCTGGAACGCTTTTCGGATTCGGCGGAGCCCTCCTTCACCGCGGGGAAGGTCCAGGAGGATACCGGCGGCTTCGCCCTGGCCAAGGCTCCCACCGACACCTTCCGCTTCCACCTCGACACGGCCCAGAAGATACCGGACGTCACCGTGGACCGGGCGCGGGCCTTCCTGGAAATCACGTCCATCGGACGTTACCGTAATACCGAAGTTACCGTGCTGGCCCGCTATGGCAGGGCCCTGGACGACAGCATTTTCGGCCCGGCCCTGACTTTGGAAAACTCCACGCCCCTGGAACCCTATTCCCGGGACCAGATCATCGGCGCGGTGCGCATCAAGTCGCCCAGCCCGGGAATGCCGAGCGTGCCCTGGCCCGCCTCCCTGTCCTTGCCGGGCTATGCCGCCTCCCTGTCGGATGCCAAATACAACCAGATGGAAGCGGCTTTGCAGAAAAAACTGGTCGCCGAGGGCGGCGTGAGCGGCAACGGGTCGTTCAACCCCAGGCATCCCCCGGAATTCCCGAAAGGCCACGATCTCTTTTTCCCCCTGGGCCAGGTGGAACTCGCCAACGATGCCGATGAAACCTGGGTCATCCGCGGGCCCTGCCGGATCTTTGCCGACGGGGAAATCCGCATCCGCGGACGCATCCGCCTGGAAAACGTGGAATTATTTTCCGGCAAGGACATCACCTTCGAGGACAGCGTGACTGGATCGGAGAATACGGTTTTCGCGCGCGGCAGCATTTTCATCCACGATCGATGCAACCTGGGCTTGGACGCCGTGGCGGGCAAGGACATCCTTCTGCAGAACCGTAGCCAGACCACCTTGGCATCCGTGCTGATCTCGGTCGGCAACCGGCATGCCGCAACGGGGGGCGGGGATTCGGTGAATGCCATTCGCGTGGTCAACCAGGCGGTCGCGAGAGGTTTCTTGATCGCGGCTGGCCCAACGGGTCGTGTGGCCTTGGCCACCCCGGCGAATATCGTCGAAGGCGTGGTCATCGCCAGCGCGGTCTGGCTGGCCGGTGAAGTGCATGGGGCGGTCTTGACGCAAAAGCTCTTGTGCGAAGGGACCAATGTCCGAAACTGCCTGGGTACCGGTAAAATCAACCGTTCCCGGCTCCCGGCCGGGTTCGTCCAGCCCCTGCAATTGGGAAACCAGGATCGGCGTCGTTATACCTTCAAGCTCATGGACTGGCAGAGGTCCTGATGGGATCCAGCGGCCCAACCGCGCCCCGCGGCCTTTCCGCGTCTCGCGGCCATACGGTCGTAGAACTTGCCGTGGCCATGACCGTCCTGGCCGCAGGCACGGCCGTCCTTTGGTACGGGCTCCGATCGTCGGCGCGGATGGATCGGTTGAACCGCCTGCATCATGCCGCCTTGGCGGCCGCGCGCTCGGACCTGGAATCCGTCCGCCTCCTGCCGAAGGTTAACATCCATGATACGGCCTATCCCATTGCCGGGCCGGGAGGAGAGCCCTTGCGCCTGGTCCGGGAGGTATTCGACAGCGCAAAAATCGTCTCCACCAGGGACGATGTCGCGCTGGATGAGAAGCTCTCGCCCTTGGAACTTCGCAAGCCCCTGGAAGTCAAGGTCCGGGTCTTTTTGAATCCGGAAATCGGCGCCAACGGATCTTCAGGAAGCCGGGAACCGGGAATGGGGGAGGAGTTCGAAGCATCGGATCCGAATTCCGGAACCATCGGGAAGGATGGCCGCACCTTGATTTCCCTGATCCTCAAGATCCCGGAGTACAAGTGGTACTGACCGGAGGGGAAACCAAGGCGGCCAGGCCCTTTGACCCGATCCCGCCATCGGACCCGGCACCGGCTTTGGCCCCCGCGTCGAAATTTGTGGGTAACCGTGGCGTTACCTTGCTGGAATTGATCATGGCCTTGGCCTTGACGGGTTTGGTGGCTGCCATGGCGGTCGCCTTCTGGAAGGACGCGGGCAATGCCGCCCGACTGACCAAGGGGCGGATGGAAGCGGGATTCCAGGCACAGGCCCTTTTCACCAGCCTTTGCGAGAACCTTCTCGCCGGAGGCGGCGTCCTGAGCGTGGGGCCCAATGATTTGGTATTGGTCAATGCGCATAAACGCAGGCTGGAATACAAGTGGTCGGATTCCACCTTGTCCGTAAACGGAAAGCCGCTGGGAATCCGCATAGGGCTTTTCGAAGTGGCCGCCATTGGGCCGGAGCGACCGGTCCCGGAGGGATCCTCCCTTGCGGCGGCGCCCAGCTGGGACCTGGACTCGTTGGACGATGATCGGGACGGGCATATCGACTTCCAGGAATTGGATCGGAATCGCAGCGGCGAACTTGATCTCGATGAGTGCCGATTCGTAGCCAGCTATCGTATTACTTTGACCATAGTGGATGGGAATATTCCTAAAACATTGACCGGACTCGTGCATCCACGCAATCATGCGAATTCCCAGACCGCCCGGGACGCGGGAGGAATGGTTGGCAATGAGGGTATTCCCGAGTTTTGAGAAGGCTTTGTAGCACGTCCGCCATTTGATTTTTGCTATTTTCCCGTGGGCCTTGAAGATCCGTCGGTTAACCTGCCAAGGATGGCCAATTGATAGCGGCGACGTCCAACCGAATCCGCCGCGCCGCGTTTGTGATGCTTAATAGTTTGTGATGCTCAATAAAAAAAGGGATGTTCGCTTGGACGAAATGGACCTGGATCAGGGGCTGCTGGACATGGTGGGCCGCGATATCTGCATCCGCTGCCGCACCTATCCTATTTCCTCGCAACCCGACGCCATGGTTTTCGCGACCCAGAACGTGAATGATGAGCTCCTGCGCGAGGCCTTGCAATTGCGCACCGGAAAGTCCGTGGAGTTCCGCAAAGCCGATGGCCCGACCCTGGAATACCAGATCAAGCGCATCAGCGGGAAGGCCGGCGCCTTGGAGGAAGGCGGGATTCTTTCCGATTTGATCAAATCCGAAGTCGCCATCCAGGAAGGTTCCTCGCTGGAGGAGATTAAGAAAAAGAGCCAGAGCGAACCCGTCATCAAGCTCGTGAACAACCTGGTCAATCAAGCCATCGCCGAAATCGCCACGGACATCCATATCGAACCGGGAGAAAACCTGGTCAAGGTGCGCTATCGCAAGGACGGCATGTTGAAGGACAGCATGGAGCTGCCCAAGTGGGTGCAGGCCTCCCTGACCTCGCGCATCAAGATCCTGGCCGAGTTGGATATCGCGGAAAAACGGCTTCCGCAGGATGGGCGCATCAAGTGGCTCCATGAGGGGGAGTTCATCGACATGCGCGTCAGCACCTTGCCCACGCGGGTGGGCGAGAAGGTGGTCATCCGCATCCTCAAGCATATGGATCACGTGGGCAGCATGGAATCCCTGGGCATGTCGCCGGAAGTCCTGGTTTATATGAACCAGCTCATCCACCGCCCCCAGGGGATGCTATTCGTGACCGGTCCCACCGGTTCGGGGAAGTCTTCGACCTTGTACGCCTCCCTGCGCGAGATCCTGGAAAAGGACATCAATGTGTCCACCATCGAGGATCCGATCGAATACAGGTTGGAGGGCGCGAACCAGGTCCAAATCAATGACAAGGCGGGACTGAATTTCGCCAATGCGCTCCGCTCTTTGCTGCGCCAGGATCCGGATGTCATCATGGTGGGGGAAATCCGCGATGAGGAGACCGCAGCCATCGCCGTGCAGGCGGCCCAAACCGGCCATCTCGTCTTCTCGACCTTGCATACCAATGACGCCGCTTCCGCCGTGACGCGTCTCCAGGATTTGAAGATCAAACCCTTCCTCATCAGCTCCGCGGTCCTGGGTGTCCTTTCCCAGAGACTGGTGCGCAAGCTTTGCCGCACCTGCTTCGCCATGTCCCCGCCCACCGCGGAGGAGAAGATGTTCCTGCCGATGCTTCCGGAGCTTTGTCCCACCGCCGTCGGATGCCCCGCCTGCAACGGGACCGGTTATCGGGGCCGCACCGGCATCTTCGAATTGCTGCTCTTCGATACCGCCATCCGCGAGGCCGTCATCAGCGGCAAGAGCGAATCCCATATCAAGAAATTATCGAACTATAAGCAATTGGTTACGGACGGAATGGATAAATTAAGACAGAATATCACGAGCGCCGGCGAATTAATCCGCGTGGCGGTGATGGAAGCCCAAACATGAGAAAAGCCTTACTCGTCCTGGCCTTGGCCTGCTGGCCGTTTCACCTGACCCTCCTGGCCCAGGACAATCAGGACCAGCCTTCTCCACCGGCCCAGGATGAGCCCGTCCAACCGCCGCCCTCATCGCCTCCTCCTCCTGTGATGGATCAACCTCCGCCACCCGCCGGATCCTATCCGGATGGCGTGTACCATGGGATGCCGCCAGCCAATGCCGATGCCAACCGCAGGCGCCTGGGCGAACAGGAACGGGAGCTCCTCGACAAGCATATGGAGAACGCCGCGCGAGGCAAGAAAGCTCCCAAGGGCCTGACCAAGAAGGCCGCTGCCGATGCCAAGAACCAGAAGGGCGCCGCCGCTAAGGCCGG
>DAINDC010000064.1:0-12796 GCA_036732085.1 Fibrobacterota bacterium
TTTTCCCGATCCGCAAGCCGCGGGAACCATGAACGCTTGGGTCTCGGACAAGACCAAAGGATTGATTCCGGAAATCGTAACCCCGCCCCTGGATCCTTCCTTGGTGATGGTATTGCTCAACGCCCTGTATTTCAAGGGTGCCTGGACGAGTCCGTTCGATCCGGATCGAACCTATAATGGCGAATTCCATCTCGCGGATGGCTCCGTGAAAACCTGCCGCATGATGACTTCGGACGGCGCCTCGCAGTACTTCACGGACGGCAAGGTCAACGGCCTGCAATTGCCCTATGGCGATTCCCTGTTCTCCATGGTGCTCCTTCAGCCTGTCGCCGTCGGGGGAGTGCCTGCGCTGATCGAATCCTTGCAAGGCGGAGCCTGGGACGGATACCTGAATCGCTTCGCCCCGGCGCATGGGCCCATCCGACTTCCCAAGTTCAAATTGGAATACCGGAAATCCCTGGTCGAGGTCCTGTCGGCCATGGGCATGGAGGTGGCATTCGGCAATGGAGCGGATTTCACCGGGATCCGGAAATCGGGCGGCTTGGAAATCTCGGACGTGATCCACAAGACCTATATCAACGTGGACGAGAAAGGCACGGAAGCGGCTGCGGTAACCTCGGTGGAAATCGTCGATACGGCCGCAATATCGGATCTCATCCGATTCGACCGCCCCTTCGTATTCGCCATCCGGGAAAAGACCTCCGGAGCCGTGCTTTTCCTCGGCCGCATCATGGATCCCACCCTCTAAACCGCCAAGAACCTCCTCCTGGGCATACGCGATTAGTTATATTCTCCCCTAAACCAGGGGAGGCCATGAGCCTGAGATCCCGGTATTTCGTCCGGCTTGTTTGATGTTCCGCTTCGGAACTCAAAGCTCTCGCCGTAGGCGAGAGCCGGGGACCCTCGCACCTGATCCGGATAATACCGGCGTAGGAAGGGTTTACCATGACACTCCCTGCGTGCTTTTTGAACCTAGAGAACCTAGAACCTAGAACCTAGAACGTAGATCGCCAGGATCGATTCGATCCGACCGATCGAAAAGGGAGTTTCCATGATTCGCAATCCCGCCTTGGGCGCCGACGAAACGAACAATGGCAAGACCACGCATGCCGGGTCCGACCAAGCCGCGTCCGAACAGGCAGTCCCGGATCAAGCGGTATCCGATCAAGCCGTGACCGACCAAGCCGTGACCCGGGAACCGTTTCCGAACTCGGTGAAAATCCATCGGCCGGGAACTATGCATCCTTCGGTCCAGGTGGCCATGCGGGAAATCTCGCTTAGCAATACCCGATCGCATTTCGACAAGTCCTTGGATCGTCCCAATGCCCCCGTGGTCGTCTATGATACCTCGGGCCCGTATACGGATCCGCAGGTTGATATCGATGTCCGCAAAGGCTTGGCTCCCCTGCGCCGTTCCTGGATCCTGGACCGCGGCGATGTCGAGGAATTGCCCGATCAGAGTTCCGATTACGGCCGCCGTCGCGCCGTCGATCCCAGCCTGCAATCCCTGCGCTTCACCCAGACGCGCAAGCCCTTGAAGGGCAAGGCAGGCAAGGCCGTGACCCAGTTCGAATACGCACGCCAGGGCATCATCACGCCGGAAATGGAATACATCGCCATCCGCGAGAACCTGCAAGCGGAGATGCGCGAAGAGTCCCTGGGGCGCCAGCATCCCGGCGATTCCAAGGGCGCCGCCATCCCCAAGATCATCACGCCGGAATTCGTCCGATCGGAAGTGGCCCGGGGCCGCGCGATCATACCCTGCAATATCAACCATCCCGAACTCGAGCCGATGATCATCGGTCGCAACTTCCTGGTGAAGATCAATGCCAATATCGGCAACTCCGCCATCGCTTCTTCCATCGAGGAGGAAGTGGAGAAGATGGTCTGGTCCGTCCGTTGGGGCGCGGATACCGTCATGGATTTGTCGACGGGCAAGAACATCCACGAGACGCGCGAATGGATCCTGCGTAACTCGCCGGTTCCGATCGGCACCGTTCCGATCTATCAGGCCTTGGAGAAGGTGAACGGCAAGGCCGAGGATCTGACCTGGGAAATCTACCGCGACACCTTGATCGAGCAGGCCGAGCAGGGCGTGGACTATTTCACCGTGCATGCGGGCGTACTCCTGCGTTACGTGCCCATGACCGCCAAGCGCATGACCGGCATCGTCTCGCGCGGCGGCAGCATCATGGCCAAATGGTGCCTGGCCCACCACAAGGAGAATTTCCTCTACACCCACTGGCGCGACATCTGCGATATCATGCGGTCCTACGACGTGTCCTTCTCCATCGGCGACGGCCTGCGTCCCGGTTCGGTGTATGACGCCAATGACGAGGCCCAGTTCGCGGAGCTCAAGACCCAGGGCGAACTCACCGAAATCGCCTGGGACATGGGCGTGCAGGTCATGAACGAAGGCCCCGGCCACGTGCCCATGCATATGATCGAGGAGAACATGCAAAAGCAGATCGAATGGTGCCACGAAGCCCCGTTCTATACGCTCGGGCCGTTGACCACGGACATCGCCCCCGGCCATGATCGGCTGGTACGGCTGCGCCATGCTCTGCTACGTAACACCCAAGGAACATCTGGGGCTGCCCAACCGCGAGGATGTCAAGGTGGGCGTGATCACCTATAAGCTGGCCGCCCATGCGGCCGATCTCGCCAAGGGCCATCCCGCGGCCCAATACCGCGACAATGCGCTGTCACGCGCCCGCTTCGAATTCCGCTGGCACGATCAGTTCAACCTGTCGCTCGATCCGGACACGGCCCGCAGCTTCCATGACGAGACCCTGCCAAACGAAGGCGCCAAGCTGGCGCATTTCTGCTCCATGTGCGGCCCCAACTTCTGCTCCATGAAGATCACGGACGACGTGCGCGCCTATGCCGAGAAATTGGGCGTGGAGGAGAAGGCGGCCCTGGAGAAGGGGATGGAGGAGAAGTCCAAGGAGTTCGTCACCGCGGGAGCGGAAATCTACCACCAGGAATAGGGGTAATGCTTGGAGGCTAGGGTCGCCTAAGCTCGCCTTCCAATTCATAAAGTACGGCGGGGGATTGCTTCGGGAGGAACAGCCCGCCCCCGGCGCTCCGGAAATGCCTATCGAGGTGCTTCCGGTACCAGGATCCTTCACGCAGGAAGACGTTCCCGTCCGTCATCTTGCGGTTGCAATGCTTCCGCCAATCCAGGCTCGTGATGATTTCCAGGTAGACGGCCCCCCTGCATAGGCGCGCCAGGTTGTCGATGCCGGCTTTCGCTTCCCCGTCGTCCAGGTACTGGAATACGCTCTGGCAAATCACCAGATCGAAACGGCCGCGGCCTTTATAATCGGATACCGAACCTTGATCCCAGCCGAACTTCCCGCATAGGTAGGGACTGAATTCGACGCCCTGATAGGTCGCGGCGCGATGATGCTTCGCCAGCTCCTGGCGCCATTGTCCCAGGCCGCAACCCAGGTCCAGGACGCGCCGGACCGGCAGTCCCAGATGGGCCAGGTAGCCAAAGACGAATCGTCCCAGGCTCGCCTGTTCGGATGCATTGCGGACCTTGGTGGCCGAATCGAGATAGAACCGCCGGTAATAGGCTTCGTCGAAGGCGTGCGGGGATGCGGACTCTCTTTTCTCCATGCCGGGGTAAGGTAGAAATGCAGCCGCAATTCCCGATTCGGGAGCCTTTTCACCCCTTTTGACCTTATTCGGACGTCATCCGGTACAATGCCCCGGGCAAAACCCTGACCTGGGGGAGAAGGTTTTTGAAAGAATCGACGGGACAAATGAATTTTACCCTTGCAAGACCTTGAGTAATAGAGTAGTTTATCATACACAGATGCATTCCTGCCATATCTGCGAAGATATCCGCGGCGCACTGTAACAAGGACGATGGTTTTATCCAACCCCAAGACGAATGCTCAAACTGCTTCTCCGAGGATCTCGATAATTCCTTGTTCCATTTCTATTCCATCTAATCGTATCCAAGGAGACATATGAATATCTACGTAGGAAATCTCGCTTTCGGCGTGACCCAGGATGAACTGACCGAGGCCTTCTCGTCGTTCGGCCGCGTCACTTCCACCAAAATCATCATGGACCGTGAGACCGGGAATCCCCGTGGCTTCGCGTTCGTGGAAATGGCCGATCCGGGCGAAGCCCAGAAGGCCATTGAAGGCATGAACGGCGTCCAGATCCAGGGCCGTCCGATTTCCGTGAATGAGGCCCGTCCTCGCGCCCCCGGTGGCGGCAATGGCGGCCCCCGCGGTGGTGGCGGCGGCGGCGGTTCCCGCGGCGGCTTCGGCGGCGGCGGTGGCGGCGGTGGCGGCGGTCAGCGCAATCGTTGGTAATAATACCTGGACGGTGAAGTCGGCTTATCGCCCAGAAGCCTAAAAAACTTTTGCATCGACCTACCTGTTCCATGTTGAATCGAGGACCCGGCCTAACAGCCGGGTCTTTTTTTTTCATTTCTTCAGATATTCGCAAAAAGCCAAAGTCCCGCCGCTCAAGGTTGCGTATTGTACCCACTGGTGCATTGTTGAAATCGCGAAAACCCAATAAAATCTCCAATATGGATTGCATCTTCCGGTCCGGCCATTGGCTGGCCGTTTTCCTATTTGGGATTTCCATCGTTCCCTGCCTGGCTTTTCCCGACAAGCAGAAGTTGGAGTACGACGAGCGGATCATGGCGATCATGGATCCGGTGGATCTCCATACCCAGAGAATCGATCCGGAATGGGGAGAATTCCTGCGCCGGAATTTCCAGACCAATCCAAAATGGAAGATCATTCTCGCCGATACCATGGCGTCCAAGTTCAAGGATTACAGGCTCGATCCCAGGGCGGCATGCCATGAGTTTCAGTGCGCTTTCGATGCGGGGAATATCCTGGGAGCCGAGTTCGTCCTGTTCGGTTCCATCACCGCCCTCAACGATCTGTACGCGTTCACTTTCAATCTGGTGCACGTGCCCACCTCGCAAGTCGTCTGGTCCAAGGTGGGCCATGTCCGCAAGAAGCAACTGGGCCAACCGGCCGCGGCGCTGGAAGCGACCTTGGTACAGATGGCCGGAAGCCTGGGACCGGATCAGGTGCATACGGGCCGACGCGACAAGCGGGGACTGCTCTCCGTGCTCGATCTGAGCGCGGGCGGATCGACGCCTTCCCGCATGATGGCCGAGCGCGTGGCCACCCAACTTTATGCTTCCCGAAACTATGACATCATGGGGAAAAAGGAGATGGAGGAACTGCTCTCCGCCTTGGACATCAACAAGTCCGGATTCAATCCCACCGATTCCAGCATCTTCTGGCTGGGCGGGAAGATGGACATCACCCATCTCGTCTATTCCCGGTTGCTCACCGATAAGTCCGGGTCCTACGAATTGCATCTGGCCCTCTATGACGTGGCGGCGAAGAAGAAGTTGCGGGAATGGCCGCCCAAGTCCACGCAGGATTTCCGCACCCTCCTGGAATTCGAGGACAAGTTCTTCGCCAGCCTGTTCAAGGCTTCTGAATACGATATCAGCGCGAGCGCCAATCCGGTGGAGACCCGGCATTGGACCCTGGCGGGCGCGGGGATGAGCATGGTTTTGGGCGCGGCCTTCGGGTATCTCGCCTATGCGGCGAGTTCGGATGCGGATAAGGAATATGCGGAGTTCCAGGGCGCCCGCTCGCGCGAGTCCGCGGAGAGGCTGCAATCGCGCGTGCTGGCCAAGGAGCGCAGCTCGGTGGTATTCGGGGTGTTGGGCGGATTGAGTCTCGCGAGCGCGGGCGGATTCCTGATTTTCTCGTTCTGATCTTGACCTGATTTCGATCTGTTCCGGGAGGGGATGATGGGCAAAGCGACGCTACATAATTCTGGGCTAACGGCCCTGGCGGCGGCCCTGGTCATGGGGCTGGGCGCCATCTCCTGCCATCGGGACTTCGAGAGCCCGTACTTTCCCGGAAGCAAGGACTACGCCGGCGACGACTGGACCCGGGACACCGATGGCAATGGAATCTCGGACAGCGTGGAAAGGTATGCGCCCACTTGCGCCCTTCCGCCCCAGCAATGCATCGACCGGGCCAAGGCAATCAGCAAGCTGCTGACCGGCCGGAATTCCCTCGCTGCCATGGACATGCTTCTGTGGCTGGGAGAAAAGCCTTCCCCGCCTCGCCTGATCTGGTCTCTCCCGGCGGACTCGATCCTGGAATACGTTCTGGTGAGTTCCGATTCCAACAAGGTCAGGCCCAAGGACGGCGGCCTCGAAGCTGTGTCGGCAGGTAGCGCGCAGATTACGGTAACCGTGCCCGGTAGCGCGAAGATCGGGGCCTCCTTCATCGCCAAGGTGATCGGCAGCGGCAAGAAGGTGGAATCCGTCTCCGCCAAGTCCCTGTCGGTCCATGTCGGACGGGATAGCGCGCCCGAGGTGGCGTGGATCCCTGCCGATGCGGCCGTGCGCGAGTATTCCCTCCTGAGCGGCAATACGGACGTGGTCCGGATCGTGGGCCAGAAGGTCCATGGCGTCTCCCCGGGGAAGGCGACGGTGAGCTTGGAAAGCGTCGATGGCGGGAGCAGGACCACTTTCTCCGTGACGGTCAGCCCCTCTCCCACCGTGATTCTGGCCGATTCCATCTTCGCAGAGGACATGTTCCTGGTGGTGGGGGATACTGCGGAAGCGCCTGTTATCCATTGGTATCCGGACGAGGCCGGGGACAAGCGGTATAACCTTCTGTCCCCTGACTCGAGCCTGGCCAGATTGAACGCGGATAAGGACAAGGTCATTCCCTTGTTGCCGGGCCTGGCCCATGTGATCGCCTATGCCCTGGATGGCAGCGCGCGGACGGCATCCTTCATCGTGAACGTCTCCCTGCATGCCGTGCCCGTCAAGGGAATCAACGCCCAGAATCTGAACTTGGTATTGGGAACCGGCGCGCAATCGCCCAAGCTCGCCTGGATTCCCTCCGATGCCATCAATCGGAAATACTCCCTTTCCACCAGCCAGGCGGATGTCGCTTCCGTGCAGGGAGGATTGATCAATCCCATCGGAATGGGAACCTCCGAATTGACCGTCACGACCCAGGACGGCGGTTATCAGGCCTCCTTCCTCGTGACCGTGGGGCGGCCGGATACGGCCATCCACGTGGACTCGGTGCGCGTTCAGGATCTGTCCCTCTCGACAGGCACGGACAAGCGTCCCGTGATCGCCTGGTATCCCGAAAATACGGGTAACCGCGGGTATACCCTGTCGAGCAGTGATAATACGGTGGCGGCTCCCCTTGGCGATGCCGTGCACCCGTTCAAGGGTGGCAGCGCCGAATTCACCTTGACCTCGCTGGACGGCGGACATACCACCAAATTCATGGTGACGGTCTACTTGCCGGAAGTCCCCGTCATCTTCATCCAGGCGGATTCCATGTCCATGGTCTTGGGCGGCAAGGATCAAAGCCCGACCTTGGCCTGGTCGCCGGTGAACGCGACCGACCTGAAATACACCCTGGAGTCGATGGACTCGTCGATCGTGACCATAGTCGGAGGCGCCACCGTGCATGCCAAGGCGGTGGGCGCGGCCAGGGTGGCGGTGCAATCGGCCGACGGTCCCAGCTCGACTTTCAATGTGGTGGTCAACGCGGTTTCGGTGCCGGTCATTTCCCTCAGCGCCCAAAACTTCAGCATGTCGGTGGGCGACCTGCCGATGGATCCGCCCAATATCGTCTGGAACCCTTCCAATGCGACCAACAAGGACTATACCCTGAAGGCCGCCGTGGGCGCGACCGTGGTCGTGACCATCGACAATAACAAGGTCGTGGCCGCCAATCCCGGCAAGACGACCTTGACCATAACTTCGAAGGATGCCGGCTCCCCGGCCGCGGTTTGCACGGTCACGGTGGTCTCCCTGTTGCGATCCCTTTCCGCCAAGGATGACACCATCCGGCTCGGGGCCGCGGAGCAGGATCCCGCCCCGCTCTTCACCTGGGATCCGCCGGACGCATCCGACAAGTCCTATGCGGTCAAGAGTCTGGACACCGCCATCGTAAGGACCCCGAACGGACTGAAGTTGAAGGCGATCGCGGGAGGCAATGCCCGCGTGCAGGTCCGCGCCCTGGATGGCTCCGGCAAGGCGTATACCTTCAATGTATTGGTGAAGATTCCGGTCCGGGGGCTGGTCGTCAGGGACGTGACCCTGAAGGTATCGGACACCTTGGTCAATCCCTGGTCCTTATTCACCTGGACCCCGTCCGACGCCACGGACAAGAATTGGTACCTGGTATTCCCGACCTCGCCCGCTCCGGCGTCCATCGTCACCAGCCCGAACAATTGGGAATTGAAAGCCGTGGGCCCAGGTACCGCCTATGTTACTGTGGTCTCCGTGGACAGCCCGGCGGTGCGCGATACCTTCATGGTCACCGTGGTCGTCCCGGTGGGCGGGCTTTCGGCGGCCGCCATGAACGTCAAGGCAGGCGAGGACGTGGCGCCCATCCTCACGTGGACGCCGGCGAATACGAGCGATAAAGGCTATACCCTAAGCAGCGTGAACACGGCGATCGCGACCGCGGTGGCCGGCAAGGTCCATGGCGTGGGCCCGGGGACCATCAGCTTCACGGTGACGAGCACGGCGGACCCTTCGAAATCGGCGACCTTCACAGTAACCGTGACGGTACCGGTGATATCCATAACCGCGGCGGATGTTCCGATGAAGAAGGGCGATCCGGATCGGGATCCCATTCTCACCTGGAACCCCGCCAATGCCACCAACAAGGGCTACTCGCTCTCCACGTCCAATGCCGCCGTGGCTTCCGTGGTCGCAAACAAGGTCCATGCGGCGGGCGGGGGAACGGCCAATTTTACGGTTACGTCCACGGACGGCGGCAAAACCGCATCCTTCGCGGTGACCGTGACCGTGCCGGTGACGGGAATCAGCGCCACCGATATCACCATGTCCCAGTTCGATCCGGACGCCAATCCGAACCTGATTTGGACACCCTTGGACGCGACGAACAAGGGATATACCCTCACGGTCGACAGCTTCGGGGGCTTCGGGGGCTTCCAAGCCGTGTCGATCGTCGGGAACAAGATCCACCCGGAATTCCGTGGGATCGCAACGGTCAGGGTCACGACCGCGGACGGGGGCTTCACCAATACCTTTACCGTGAACGTGACCTTTTAGCTAACGGTTATAAATTAAAGGCCGCGCCTGTATGAGGGCGCGGCCACTGGGTCCGATTCCGATGGGCATCATGCCCGTGGATGCAGGCGGTCAGCCAATCGCATTCGCGATGCGGCGGGCATTGACCTTGTATTCGGCGAGGTAACGCACCGCTTCCGCGACCACATGGTCCGCGGTATAGCCGAACTTCTCATCCAGCACCTTGAAGGGCGCGGAGGCGCCGAAGCGCTTCATGCCGTAGACCTGGCCCAGCGGGCCGACCAGTCCTTGCAGGGCCACGGGCAAGCCCGCGGTCCAGCCCAAGGTGGGCGCGGTATAGGGCAGCACGCTCTCGCGATAGGTGGGGCTCTGTTCCAGGAAAAGCCCTTCGGAAATCGCCGAGACCACCTGGACCTTGAGGCCCTTCTCCTTCACGAGTTTTTCCGCGCCTTCGACCAGCAAAGACACTTCCGAACCGTTGGCCACGAGCACCAGGTCCGGCTTGCCGCCGGCTTCGCGCACGATATACGCGCCCTTGGTCGCGCCCATGAGCGCATCCTGGTAACGGGTGGAGCCGGACTTGGCGGGCAGGTCGTTAACGGGTTGGCGGGTCAGGATGAGAGCCGTGGGCACCTTGGCTTCGAGGGCCATTTTCCAAGCGACCGTGGTTTCCGCGCCGTCGCCGGGACGCAAGACCAAGGCGCTGCGATGCCCTTCGAGATTGGCCATCTTCTCGAGCAGGCGGATTTGCGCCTCCTGTTCGATGGGCTGATGGGTGGGCCCGTCCTCGCCCACGCGGAAGGCGTCATGGGTCCAGATGAAGATGCTATGCGCGCCCATGATCGCGGCGAGGCGGATGGCCGGTTTCTGGAAATCCGAGAAGGCGAAGAAGGTGCCGCCGGCGATGAAGCAGCCGCCATGCAAGGCCACGCCCGTCATGATGCCGGCCATGGTGAGCTCGGCGACGCCGGCCTGCAGGAAGGCGCCGGAGAAATCCTCGCGCGTGAAGATCTTGGTCTTCTTGAGGAAGCCCTCGGTATAATCGCTGTCGGCGAGATCGGCCGAGGTGACGATCATGTTCTCGACCTTGCCGGCCAGATAGGCCAGCACGTTCTTGGACGCGGCGCGCGTGGCCTCATTGGGCTTCTGCTCTATGCCGGCGAAATCCAGGGGAGGCAATTCGCCGGACTGGAACTGGCGGAACTTCTTGGCGAGGTCCGCATGCGACTTTTCCCAATCGGCCTGGCGGCCCTTCGCGGCCTTGGCCTGATCGGCCTTCTCGGCTTTCACCTTGGACATGGCTTCCACCACGTCCGGGAAGAGCACGAAAGGATTCGCGGCATCGCCGCCCAGATGGCGGACGGTCTCATCGATGGATGCTTCGGTCTTGGACAACGGGTTGCCGTGCAGCTTGGGCGATCCCTCGTAGGGAGTGCCGTCGGCCTTGACCGCGCCCTTGCCCATGATGGTCTTGCCCACGATGAAGGTGGGCTTGGATTTTTCCGCCCAGGCGCGCTTGAGGGCCGCGCGCATCTCGTCGAAATCATGGCCGTTGACGGTCTCGACGCGCCAGCCCCAGGCCTCGTACTTTTTGGCGGTGTCTTCCGACATCGTATCCTTGGTCATATGCGAGAGCTGCACGTCGTTCGAATCGTAGAACAGGATGAGGTCCGACATGCCCAAGTGCCCGGCCAATCGGCCCACGCCCTGGGAGACTTCCTCTTCCACGCCGCCGTCGGAGATATAGGCCACGGTCTTATGGGACATCCAGTCGCCGAAGCGGGCGCGCAGGAAGCGTTCGGCGATGGCGGATCCCAGGGCCATGACATGGCCTTGGCCGAGCGGGCCGGAAGTGTTCTCGACGCCGCGCTGGACATCGTGTTCGGGATGGCCCGGAGTGGGGCTGCCCCACTGGCGGAAGTTTTTCAAATCGTCCATGCTGTACAGGCCGAACATGGAGAGGGTGGAATAGAGCATGGAGGAAAGGTGGCCGGCGTCGAGAAAGAAGCGATCGCGATTGGCCCAGGTCATGTCCTGCAGATCGAAGCGGAGGAATTCCCCATAGAGCAAGGCCATGAAATCGGCGCCGCCCATGGGGCCGCCGGGATGACCGGATTTGGCGCGTTCCGGCATGGACGCGGATAGGATGCGGATGTTATCGGCGATTCTTTTAAGTTTGGCGTTATCCAAGTGCTGTCTCCTTGATCGTTTTGGTGCCGGAAAAGGTAGTATAAGACGGGCTTCGGGTCCCGACTGAAACGATTTCAAAATACCGTTTTCCCTGCATTACTCAGTATTTTATACTAAGACAAATGACAAATTTTAACAACCAGATCCGACCGTTGAATCCATTCACCTTGGAACCGACCGGCGAGTATCCGCTACTCGATTATTCCGAGCTCACCAAGGCCATCGCCGCGGCCCGGCGCGCTTCCGAGTACTGGCGCAAGGTGGAAGTGGGCCAGCGCGTGGAATATATCCGCGCCGGCCTCCAATACTTCGAAGCCAATCGGGGCGCCATCGCCAAGGACATCACCCAGCAGATGGGAAAACCGATCCGCCAAAGCGAAAATGAATTGAAAGGCTTTTTCGAACGCGCCGATTTCCTACTTGACGCCGCCGAATCTACCCTAGCTCCGGAAATACTGACCGGCAAGCCCGGCTTCATCCGCCGCATCGAGCACGTGCCGCTGGGCGTGGCGCTCATCATCGCACCCTGGAATTATCCCCTGCTCACCGCCGTGAACGGCGTGGCCACGGCCCTGTTGGCCGGCAATGCCGTCATCCTCAAGCATAGCAGCCTCACGCCCGCGGTGGGCGAGCATTTCGCGAAGGCTTTCGGGCGCATGGGGCCCGGCGGTTCCCTGGGATCGGGCGAGGATCTTTTGCAGGCCGTGCTGGCGGATCACGAGGATCTGGGTCGGGTGATTTCGGAAGGCGATATCGACCATGTGGTATTCACGGGATCGGTGGAAGGCGGCCGCAGCGTGCAGAGGGCCGCAGCCAATCGGGTCGATGGCATTAATCGTTTCATCGATTGCAATCTGGAACTCGGAGGCAAGGACGGCGCCTACGTGGCCGCGGATGCCGACGTGGCCAAGGCCGCGGCCGATCTGGTGGATGGAGCCATGTACAATGCGGGGCAAAGCTGCTGCGGCATCGAGCGGGTGTACGTGCATAAGAGCCTGTACGATGAATTCCTGGGCCGCTGCGAGGACCTGGTCGCGGAATATGTCCTGGGCAATCCTCTCGACCATAAGACTTCCATGGGGCCGCTTTCCTCGGCGACGGCGGCGGTCGCCATGGCCCGGCAGATCGAGGCCGCCAAGGAACGCGGAGCCAAGGTGGTGGCGGGCGGGCAGGCGCGCATCCTGGGGAAGGGCACCTTCTTCGAACCCACCTTGCTGACCGGCACGGACAATTCCATGGACGTGGTCCGCGAGGAGAACTTCGGGCCCATCCTGCCCATCATGTCCGTCCGCGACGACGACGAGGCCATCCGGCTGATCAACGACTCGCCCTATGGGCTCTCTTCCGCGATCTACACCTCCGACGTGGAACGCGCCAATCGCTTCTCCGGAGAGGCGGATACCGGCACCGTCTTCATGAACCGCTGCGATTACCTGGATCCGGCCCTGCCCTGGACCGGCGTGCGCGGATGGTAGGCAATCGGTATCTCGGCGATGCGGC
>DAINDC010000064.1:12806-18437 GCA_036732085.1 Fibrobacterota bacterium
GCGCGACAGCGGCCGCGGCACCACGCTTTCCAAATTCGGTTTTTATTCCCTGACTAGGCGCAAGGCGATCCATTTCAGGCTTCCCGGCTGATTGTTTGGGATAATCGGAGGGCGATGGGATTTCATGTCTACGATAGGATTTGAAAAAAAGAGGTTTGCTTTGAAGAACGGAAAAGCCGCGGGCGGGGACGCCAATCCGATCGGGAAAAAAATTGCCGGATGGGAGCGGGAAGGGATCAAACGCGTCAAGCTGGCCCTGACCGATATCGACGGGGTGATGCGCGGCAAATACCTGTCGCTCGACAAGTTCGCTTCCGTGGCCAAGGATGGCGGCGCCTTCTGCGACTGCGTACTCGGCTGGGATATGGACGACAAGCTTTACGACAACGTCAAGTACACGGGTTGGCATACGGCCTTTCCCGACGTGCCCTTCCGCTTGGATCTCTCGACCGAAAGGCGCCTGGCCGATGAAGGCGGCATCCCCTTCTTCCTCGGCGAATTCCAAAATCCGGACGGAAAAAATTCCGGTGATAAGGGCCGGCATCCCCTGTGCCCGCGCAGCCTGCTGCAGAAGGTGCTGGAACGCGCCCAGGGCATGGGCTACGGGGCCAAGGTGGGATTCGAGTATGAATTCTTCGTCTTCGACGAGACGCCGCATACGGTGCGGGAAAAACGTTACAAGGATCTCAAACCGTTCACGCCCGGCAACTTCGGGTATTCGGTATTGCGCAGCTCCACCCAGTCCGATATCTTCAACGACCTCATGGATTATTCCCTCGCGCTCGGCTGTCCCATCGAAGGCCTGCATTGCGAGACGGGGCCCGGCGTCATGGAAGCCGCGCTCGCCGCGGATGGCGCCCTGCGCGCCGCCGACAATGCCGCCGTCTTCAAGACCTTCACCAAGGTCTTCTTCCAGAAGCGCGACAAGCTGGCCACCTTCATGGCCAAATGGTCCCTGGACTACCCCGGCCAGAGCGGCCATATGCACCAGAGCTTGTTCGATCTCAAGACCGGGGATTCGGTCATGTTCAAGCAGGGCGGACGCGAGGGCATGAGCCCGTTGATGGAGAGCTATGTGGCCGGCATGCAGAAATACCTGAAGCCCTTCCTCTGCATGTGCGCGCCCACCGTGAACAGCTACACGCGCCTGGTCAAGGGCGCCTGGGCGCCCACCAGCGCCACCTGGGGAGTCGAGAACCGCACCACCGCCCTGCGCGTCATCCCCGGAAGCAGGAAGTCCCAGCGCGTGGAATTCCGCCTGGGGGCCGCCGACGGCAATCCCTACCTCGTGGCCGCCGCCTGCATCGCCGCGGGCCTGCTCGGCATCGAGAAGAAGCTCGTGCTGGGGGAACCGGTCAAGGGGAGCGCCTATGCGGTCCAGGACAAGCTGCCGGAGGGCTTGCAGCTCCCAGGTAACCTGCGTGATTCCCTGCGCAACCTGCGCGCCTCCAAGGAGGCCGTGGAGGTCTTCGGCGCGGAATTCGTGGAGCACTTCGCCAACAGCCGGGAATGGGAAGTCCGCGAGCACGAGAAGGCAATCACGGATTGGCAGTTGGCCAGGTACTTCGAAATCATTTGAGTCGAACCAGCGAGGTCCCATGCAACAGTTCAACTATCCCACCACCATCCTCTATGGCGAGGGCGCACTCGCCGCCCTGGCCGAGAGGCTGCGCGGCACCCTCCAGCGCGTCCTCATAGTGACCGATGCGACCTTGGTCAAGGCCGGCTTGGCGGCCAAGGTGGAAGCGGCTCTCAAAGCTGCCGGGGTGGCGGCCGCGGTATTCGACGGCACCCATCCCAATCCCGTGGAAGAGGATGTGGAAAAAGGCCTGGAGGCCTACAAGCAGGCGGGCTGCGACGGATTGATCGCCCTGGGCGGGGGCAGCCCCATGGATACCGCCAAGGTCATCCGCTTCATGGCCACCCATCCCGGGCCCCTGGCCCAATACGACGACGCCAAGGGCGGCGACAAACTCATCCGCAATCCCATGCCGCCGCTCTACGCCATTCCCACCACCTCCGGGACCGGCAGCGAGGTGGGCCGCTCCGGCGTCATCATCCTGCGGGCCACGGGCAAGAAGACCATATTCTTCCATCCCAAATTGATGCCGGATATCGCCGTGCTCGAACCATCCCTGACCGCGGGCCTGCCTCCCCATATCACGGCCGCGACCGGCATCGACGCCTTCACGCATTGCCTGGAAGCCTATCTGGTTCCGTCCTTCCATCCCATGGCCGACGGGATCGCGATCGAGGGTATCCGTTTGATCCTGAAGAACCTGCCCACGGCATACCGGCAGGGAACGGATCTGGAGGCCCGCGGAGCCATGCAGATGGCGGCCGTCATGGGCGCGGCGGCCTTCCAGAAAGGGCTGGGCATGATCCATTCCCTGGCCCATCCCTTGTCGGCGCGGTACAATACCCACCACGGTTTGGCCAATGCCCTGTTGCTGCCGGACGCCATCGCCTTCCTGGAAGCCCGTGAATTGGACGCGGCCGCCCAAGCCAAACTGGCGCGCATCCTGGACCTTTTCCGCGAGGCCGGCCTGGCGAAAGGTTCCCTGGCCGGATCCTGCCGGGCCTTCTTCGATTTGCTGGGGGTACCCTTTGGGTTACGTAACCACAAGGTGCCGGCGGGAGATCTGGAACCCCTGTCCCTGGACGCCTTCGAGGACACCTGCCATGCGACCAATATCATCCCGGTCACGCGGCTGGACATGCTGTCGGTGTATAAGGCCGCTTACTAAGGCCAAAGACCCGCTCCTTTCGCCTATAGGCGGGTTTAGCCGTGCTCGACCCTTATACATAAGTTGCGGGCGATTTGAATCGCCTTGAATCACCAGGTCTTCAGCCGTCTTCAGGGCGCGGCGGAGTGACGGCGTTTCACGGCTTCGGTCAGCGACTGGTTGAGGCTGCCGCTGCGGAATCCCTCCGGATCGATTTCCATCCTTAAGAAGCCCAGGTCCCGCAAGGACGCGGCCAGGGTGCGGGTGAATCCATCGTCCCGGAACCTTTCCATCTGATCCATCGGGACCTCGATGCGAGCGGTCTCGCCGAAATGGCGCAGTCGGAATTCGCGGAAACCGCCTTTCGCGAGCAGGGCTTCGCCCGCTTCCACCATGGCCAGCTTGCGCGCGTCCACGGGACTGCCGTAGGGAATGCGGCTGCTCAGGCAGGGTTGGGCGGGCTTGTCCGCGGTGGGCAGGCCGAAGGCCTGGGAGAGGCGGCGCACCTCGGCCTTGGAGAGCCCGGCTTCCGCCAAAGGCGCCAGGGCCCCGTGATCGAGGGCGGCGCGCCGGCCCGGCCGGAAATCCAGGGTATCGTCCACGTTACCTCCGTAGAGGATGGCCGCGTGGAATTCCGGATCCGCATCGGAAACGATTTCCGCGAAATGCTGCAGGTGGACGAAGAGATCCGTCTTGCAGTGGTAGCAGCGATCGGGGCCGTTGGCGAGATAGTCGGGATTGGCGAATTCGGTGGCGGCATATTCCTGGACGCGCACGTCCATCAGCTCGGCCAGGCGCAAGGCTTCCGCATGCTCCGCGGCGGACAGGGAAGGGCCCACGGCGAGATAGGCCGCGACCTTGTCCCTGCCCAGCACGTGTCTGGCGACGCCGCAAAGCAAGGTGGAATCGACGCCTCCGGAGAATCCGATCAGGACCCGGCCCAGACCCCGCAGCCGTCCCGTGAGGATCCGATATTTGGAAAGTAGCGGGCCTTCCTCGATGCGGGTTTCGGAGAAATCCGGCCCCATTCTATTCCTCGATTCGCAGGGCGGCTTGCGGACTTCCGCTCGAATCCGCCGGTTTCGCTTCCGTCGCGATCGGCGGGGCCGCCGCGCGGGTACGCTCGGGATGCAGCGATATCCTTTGCAGATAGGGATAACAAGGAAGCTCCTGGGCGCGCACTTCGGTCCATTCGCCTCCAACCAGGATGGTGTCGATATCCTTATGCCCGAAGAAAAAGCAGCGGTTCCCGTATTCGAAGATGCGCCGGTCCTTCAAGGGGCGTTCAATGGCATTCCAGACCTCCACACGCAGGGATAAGGTTGCGGCCTCGCTGGAGAGGGAATCCCCGAGATTCAGGAGGACCACATTGGGAGTACAGTTGAAGCAACGCACCCCTTCGAGGGTTCCCAAGGACGCGCCCAGCGTACTTGTAGGGATGGTAGTCACCTGCCGGCTCAGGAAGGTGGAATCCGACCTGGCCGCAGGCGCCTTGGAAACCGCGCTCACTTTGGAATCGCCGACGACCGACGTCGATTCGGGCCCGGGAGCCGCCGGTCGCGCCTTCAGTCCCGTCCCTTTGAGTCCCATCCAAGAGCCGGCCAGGGCCGTCGAGGCAAGGAAGAGTAAAAGCATCGGGGCCGGATTCCGCATCGGGGTCATGGTCTTCTCGCCTCTCGCCATTAGGGTTTCAGGTTTCCGAAGAGGGTTTCAGGTTTCCAAAGGCATCGGTATGAAAAATAGCCTATTTGTCCCGGAGACCGCGATGTCCGGCCTTTGAAAGCCTTTCCCGAGGAAGGTATAATTGGGTACCCAAAATGCCCACCGAAACCAAGGTCGAAATCGTATTCGCCATCATCCTGTCCATGGAGCTGCTGGGGCTTTTCATGATCATCATCCGCACCATCGCCAACCTGGAATATGCCTTCAACCGCGTCGAGCAGATCATCACCCGCGAGGTGCAGTTGTCCTTACGTTTGAAGGAACAGGATCGCCTGTCCAAGGAGAAGGCGAACCAGGCGGATATGAAAAAGGGCAAGAAGAACGAGCTTCTCCTCAATATCCCGTTCATGGAACGCCTGAGCAAGGAGAAACGCAAGGACAATGAATGACTAGGCCCGGCAAGCTCTTCGTCTTCTCGGCCCCTTCGGGCGCGGGCAAAAGCACCTTGAAGGACGCGCTGATGAAGCGGTTCCCGTCGCTGCGGTATTCCGTTTCCGCCACCACCCGCAAGCCCCGCCCCGGCGAGTACGAAGGCGTCCACTATTTCTTCAAGACCCCGGACGAATTCCGGGGCATGATCGACCGCCATGAATTGGTGGAACATATGCAGGTCCACGGAAATTATTACGGCACGCCTAGGGCCCCAATTCTAATAGCCTTGGAGCAAGGCCATAGCGTCATCCTCGATCTCGATGTATATGGGAAGGTCAATTTCGATCAGGCTTTTCCGGACGCCATCGGCATCCTGATTACGCCGCCCAACCTGGAAGAGCTGGAGCGCCGCCTCATCGCCCGGAAATCCGATGACAACGAAACCATCCGGATCCGGCTGCAGAACGCCTCCCAGGAATTGGAGTTCGCCACCCGGCACGGCAAGTACGAATATACCGTGGTGAACGACAGCTTCGATCATGCCTTGGAAGAATTGACCCGCATCCTGGAAAAGGAATTGGGCCAGACCCGCAAAAGAGGTTAGCCCCCGACGTACTCCACGGCATTCCGGAAAATCCGGATCCCCTCGCCTTCGCCCTTGAGACCCAGCTTCTGCCATTGCGGATGATTGGTCGCGAGCATATGCGCTTCCGGATGCGGCATCAGGCCGAACAGGAGCCCGTCCGGGCTGCAGACGCCGGCGATGTGATCCACCGAGCCGTTGGGATTCATGGGATAGGCTGGCTCGAAC
>DAINDC010000065.1:0-8781 GCA_036732085.1 Fibrobacterota bacterium
CTGGGCTATGTGCTGTTCTACAATCTCCACTATTACCTGGCCCATCCCCTGGAAATCATCATGCCCTTCACCTTCGACGGCGGGGGCTTCCGGTTCACGGGCATTTCCGGCATGTCCTACCACGGCGGCGCGACCGGGGCCATCGTGGGCGCCTGGTTATTCGCGCGACGCTACAAGGTCGATTTCTGGAACCTGGCGGATCTTTTCTTCCCGGTGGCGGCGCTCGGCTATACGGCCGGACGCATCGGCAACTTCATCAACGGCGAACTCTGGGGCCGGGTCACGGACGCGCCCATCGGCATGCATTTCCCGCTGGCGCCGGATCCGGATCGGCTCCGCCATCCTTCCCAGCTCTACGAGGCCTTCTTCGAAGGCATCTTCCTGTTCCTGGTGCTCTGGTCCGTCCGCAAGCTGAAGCTGCCCAAGGGCTCGATGTCGGCCCTGTATCTTTTCGGTTACGGGTTGGTCCGCTTCTGCATCGAGTTCTTCCGCCAGCCGGACGCGCATCTGGGCTTCGTCTTCCTGAACCGGTTCTCGATGGGGCAGGTGCTCTGCTCCTGCATGATGCTGATCGCGGTGGCGCTTTACCTGTACCTGGCGTTCCGCCAACCGACCGGCACCCCGGCTTCGGTCAAGTAGGGCTTCCGCCTCCCCAAGGCATCGCGCGGATTCGGAGCGAGTCCGGCGTTCAACCCGATTCCAAATCCAGCGCCCAAGCCTGCGCCTGAACCGTCACAGGCAGAAGCGCTCCCCTTGCACCCGGCGCTACGGGCAATCGCAGTGGTGGACGGGTAATCATGAATCGTGAAACCGATCAGATCGCCGCTATGGTAATCGTTCTCCTTCACGATTTTTCCGTCCTTGAGGATATAGTCGATCCGGAAAGCCGATGCGGTTCCGCCCGAATCGTAATCCTGGGAGGAGATGGTATCCGTGCCGGCATAGGTGTATTTGATCCTGGAATAGCCGCTCCGGGAGATGGCCTCGATCTCGGAAATCCGATCGCCCGCATAGGTATAGTTGGTCGTATTGAAGGGCCCGATACTGTCCGAGGTGGCCACCTGTCCGAGCTTGCCGCCCGCCGCATACTGGAACTGGGTCGTATAGATGACGATCCCGTTCTGGTACTGCTTCCGCTGGGTCAGCACGTTTCCCGCATAGAGGAATTCCGTGCCGTTCTGGATCGGATCCTCATTGGGAAGCGACGTGAACTTCACGGGGTTGGCGGAAGCGTCCAAGCGCATATAATAGATGGTGGTGTCGACGCGCGGGGTTCCCAGACTGTGCTGGAGCGTGGTGTTCTCGATCAGCGACTCGGAGCGTCCCTCCCAGCGCGTCTGCCTCCAGGGAACCACCACCCCGCTGTCGATCACGTAGGTGGTGGAGATCATGGGCAGGACGGTAATATCCACCGATGGCATGATGATCCGGAAGATGGCCAGGGCGGTGAAGAAATTCATGGTCCCTTCATTTTACCACCAAAGCCCCTAGCCCGCCACTCCTGTCGGCGAACCTTATCGGGACGGAACCTAGGGAAGCGACGGCGTCCGGACGGCAGCCGTATCCGCGCCCCGGCGCGATCGACGCAGGGCCCGGTTGCCGAGCTGGCCGCAAGCGGCCATGGATTCCTGCCCCTTGGTGCCGCGCACGCGGCAGTACTGCCCCGCTTCCATCAGCCAGGTGAAGAAGCGCGCCACCCCGTCCCGGTCCGGCTTGCCATACGGGGATTCCAGGCGCGGGTTGTAAGGGATGAGGTTCACGCAGGTCCGCAAGCCTCGCAGGTATTCGGCCACCTCCAGCGCATGCTCCCGCCCATCGTTGACGCCGGGGATGAGCACGTATTCCATGAACAGGAAATCGGCCTTGCGCGCGAGCGGGAATTCCAGCAGGGCGCGCTTGAGCTCCGCCATCGGCCACTTGACGTTCACGGGCATGATCTTGGATCGGATGGCGTCATTGGGGGCGTTGAGGCTCACGGCCAGTCTCAGGCGCGAGAAATTGGCATGCGAGAAATCCGCGTGCGGAGAAGCGGATGCAAGGGAAGACTCGGCGGCCAAGGCGGCCAGGCGGCGGATCCCGTCCACGTGGCCCACGGTCGAAATGGTGATCGAGGACATGGGGATATTGAGCCCGCGTTGATCGGATAGGACGCGCACGGCCTGCAGGATCTGGTCCAGATTGTCCATTGGCTCGCCCATTCCCATGAAGACCAGGTTCTCCACCGGTTCTTTCAGGACATGCCGGGCCACCATCACCTGCGCGACTATTTCGCCGGCGTCCAGGCTGCGGACCAAGCCCATCTGCGCCGTTTCGCAGAAGGTGCAGCCCATCTTGCAGCCCACCTGGGAGGACACGCAAAGCGATTTATAATGCCGCATGGGGATGACCACCGATTCGCTCTCCAGGCCGTCCTTGAGGCGCAGGAGGAACTTATAGGTCCCGCCCTCAGGTAGCGCCCCGGTTACCCCGCCGCCCGCGCGGCCGGAGATTTCCGGAAGGCGCAGGCCGTAGGCGGCGCGCACGGATTCGGCCAGCGCGGGATTGGCGGCGAATTCGGCCAGGCCGGCGGGATCGGCGATGCCCTTGCGATAGACGGAACGGAAGAGCGCGCCCGCATGGAATTCGCCCTTGCCGAACCGGTCCCCGAATTCGGCGACGAGTCCGGCATAGTCCCGGCGCAGGAAATCATCCGGGCCGTCCAGCCCCGGAATCGCTCCGGAGGGGCTTGGCTGGGGTGCGGGAGTCGCTTCTGTGGGGGTTTCCATGGCTGGGATTAAATCTAATTGCCTGAGGACCCTCCCGTAATCGCGCCAAAATGGGCGGCTTTCCCAACCCTTGGGGATTTGGAAGTTTTTCATCGGAATTTTCTGGATAAATACTTATCGTATTCGACGCGCTCATTCGTCTTAGTTCGTACCCGCTCACCAGCCACTGGAGAATCTCCCATGCGTTTAACGAAAATAGCTCCCGCCACCCTAGGAGCCCTGGCCATCGGGGCGACCATGCTTACCGGATGTTTCTTCCAGGGTCCGGAAGACTCCCCGGCCCCGGCCCTAAACGATGAACCGATCGTGGTCTCGGCCTGCCGCGATCTGGATCCCGGCATCAAGAAAACCGCCGATTCGCTCGTGATGGAAGCGACCGCCAAGCTGACCGGCGATGTGGAGTACATGTTCAGCGACTCCGTGCAGGGTTGGGAAGATGCCCGCACCCGGAACCCGCAGGCCGCCCTGAAGCTTTTCGATCAGGCCTTGCAGGTCGCCCCCGGCCATTGCGGCGCGACGTTCGGCCGGGCCATGGCTTCCGCCATGATGGTCACCCAGGATCCCAAGCTGGATGCCTTCGTGAAAAAGGCCGAGGCTTTCACCAACGACAACGGGAGCCATGCCGTCCTGAAAATCGGATCGGGACGGGCCCTGTTCAAGATGACGCCCGATCAGGCCGCGCCCGCCCTCCTCAAGCTTTCCGCGGAAATGAAGTTCGTCGATCTCCCCACGGTCACGGAATTCCAAAACCTGGTGGAAAGCACCTTGATGCCCAAGCTGGATTCGACCATCGCCTCCATGGAAGCGGTTCTCGCCTACGGGGATTTCACCTTCGAGTTCACCACCCAGGACAATCGGACCGTCCAACTCGATCACGGGGAAATCGGTCCCGCTTTGGCCGGCCTCAAGGTGATGAAGGCCTGGCTCACCGTCGCGGCGGGCTATCAATTGGAATTGGCCGTCGACGGAAAATTCGCCTGGTACGACACCCTCATCCAAATCCGCTCCTCCGATTTCGATCACCTCTCTCCCGGACAGACGGCCGCGCTCGATCAGGTGACGGGCCTGTTCAAATCGGGCAGCCCCTTTTCCAAGGTCAAACCGGCCTGGAAGGCGCGCGTGACCGGCATTCCCGCCCTGCTCCTCTCCGCCGTCGAGGATGCGCAGAAGGGATTGCGCTATGCCATCGCGGAAGCGGGCAAGCCCACGGGACAGGAACATGATCTCTATGTGGTGGGCACGGGATCGGAAGCCGATGTGGATCCGGCCGATTTGCAACAGGCCGTGGACTTGCTGGAACGTTCCAAGAAATACCTGACGGGCGAAGTGAGTTTGTCGTATAACAAGGGCATCCGCACCTTGAAGGTCAACTTCACCAAATTATTCGCCGTGGACGGCGCGCAGGATCTTTTGCCCTACTTCCAGTTCGCGCCCTATGCCGAATGGAACGATACCGTATCGGCCGATACCTCTTGGTCTCCGTACACCTCCCAGTCTCCGTACCTGGGCTATTCGACCCAGAAGGAAATCCTGACCAGGCTGGGATACGATCCGGAACGGGACTTCGACCTCTGGATCACGGGGGGCTCGGGCTCGTTCACCAATGAAACCATGGAAATCGTCGCCCAAGGCGATTATAACTCGAAGGATACGGTCATCAACGGCTTCGATACCGGCTTCACCAGCGGCCAGACCAGGATCGGGGTCCTGGTGCGAAACCCGGCCAAACCCTGCTCCTTCACCTACACCAAGTATTATGATCGCGTCCCCAATCCCACCGGGCCCAACCCCGATCCCAACCTTGGGGTTTATTCCTCGCCCTTCATGTCCGTGCCCAAGACCTCCAGCGGTACCCTCAACGTTACCTCCTGCCGCGAGAATGCGGGGACGGTCTCATACGTGGAATATATCGACGCCAGGACCAAAGGCCCCTTCTACTTCACCACCGCGGCCGGCGCAAAGACCCTGGACCTCGCCGACGTGGGCAAATACCAGGATACCCTTCCCGCGCTGGAGGACAAGATTTTTTTCCGGGATCCCACCTTCGGGGGAATCTTTCCCGAGATGACCCAGGCCAAAATCTGGAGCGTCATCAATTCCCTACAAACCGTGGAGCCCCGTTCCCAAAGGATTTGCGAGGAGACGATGCAGCCGGATGGTTATTCTGAATACCAATGCCATAACGTCAAGGTCTCGGATCCCTCGGACCTGGATCTCCTGATGTCGACGGGCTTCATGTGGAACGGCCTCCTGTAATTCCCTGAGAGTCACCGGTAATCAGAAAGCCGTTTCAAAAAGAGGAACCCCAGAAGCAATTCATCGCAGCCGAATAAATTGAACCGGCGTCCCTACGGAGGGGCGCCTTTTTTGTGCGTTTTTTTGCGGGGGATTTTTGTGCGGGAGTTGTGCGGGTTACGCGTCCAGCGAGAAGGGCGTGAACCTCGTATTCACGTCGAAATAATCCTCATGCTCCTTGCGCTTCAGGAAGCCGACCACCATATAGGTCACGGGGGTCATGACCACCTCCCAGGCCGTCTTCAGGAAATATTGCATCAGGGCCACCTTGACCACGTCGCCGGTGGACCAGATCCCGTAGAAGGCGATGACGTAGAAGAGCATGGAGTCGACGAGCTCGCCCACCAAGGTCGAACCGATGGTGCGCATCCAGAGGAACCGCCCCTGGGTCCGGATTTTCATCTTGGCGAGGATGAAGCTATTGGCGAAGCTGCCCGACCAGAAGGCGATCATGGATCCCGCGGCGATGCGCCAGGCATTGCCGAACACGCCTTCGAGCTGGCCCTGGTAGGACTTCATGAACGCGCTGTCGGAAGCCGGCAGGTGGACGACGATCCACGCCATGAAGGATGCGAAGACCAGCGCCCCGAAGCCGGCCCAGACGACGCGCCGGTCGCGCGCATACCCGTAGACCTCGGTGAGGATGTCGCCGAAGATATAGGAGATGGGGAAGAACAGCACGCCCGCGCCGAAGGTGACCTGGCCGAAGAGAGGCAGGTTCACGCTCGCCTGCTTCGCCGCCCCAATGAAGTTCGAGCAGAGGAGGACGGTGACGAAGGCCGCCATCACCAGATCGTAATACTTGTATTGCCTTTGCGACTTCATTTCCATATTCGCATTTCCATTTTCAATTTTCCTTTTCGTGGGATCAAGGGTATCCGGGATCCGGCGGCAAATCCTTGCGCGAGGCCGCGTGCTTGGCCAGGACGTCGCAACGCTCGTTCTCCACGTCCCCGTTATGGCCGCGCACCCAGACGAATTTCACGTCATGGAGGGCGCAGAGGTTGAGGAGCCGTTCCCACAGATCCGGATTGATCGCCTTCTGCTTGTCGGCCTTGATCCAACCCCGGCGTCGCCATCCCGCGGCCCAACCCTTTTCGATCCCGTTGACCACGTATTGGGAATCGGTATGGATGGTGGCCCTGGTCCGGGACTTGAGCGCTTCCAATGCGGCGATGGCTCCCATGAGCTCCATGCGGTTGTTGGTCGTGAACTTGCACCCGTCGTGCAGTTCCTTGCGATGGCCCTTATGCATCAGGACCGCGCCGTATCCGCCCGGCCCGGGATTGCCGAGGCAGCCGCCGTCGGTATAGATGATCACGGATTCCGATTCGCTCATGCCTGCCCAATCCCATTGCGGAGTCGACGAGCAAACATAGTTAGGGGGATTGGAATCGGTCTAGGCGGCGCGGTCAGCCCCATTTGACGCGGGTGACGCCTTGCGCCGACACCAGGCTCTCGATTATCCGGTGCGAGAGCTTGAAGACATCGCCGCGTCGGAGCTTCAGGTCGCAATGCAAGGTGCGGCTTTGGTTGGCGAGATCGTAATCGAGATCCAGCTTCTGCACGCGCGCGCCCGCCTCCTCCAATCGGCTGCGGATTTCGCTGTCGCTGATGCCGCTCATGGCCAGGGTCACGGTGATGGAGTAGTAATAGTCCTTCTTGATATGCTGTTCGATATGCGGCAAGGCGAACAGGGCCAGCATGGCGATGGAGGTGCCGATGCAGCCGAGCAGCAGATGGCCGCTGCCGAAGGCCAGGCCGAGGATGGTGATGAACCAGAGCACGGCCGCGGTGGTGACGCCGCGAACGTGGCTTCCCTGCCGGATGATGGCTCCCGCCCCCAGGAACCCGATGCCCGTGAGGATGCCCGCCGCCAGACGCGCCCGATCGGGCCTGAAGATTCCGGATTGGATCATGCTTTCGCGGTAGAAGTCCTCCGACAGGATCATGGCGATGCAGGAAGCGACGCAGGCGAGGATGGTGGTCTTGAGCCCCGCCGCGCGGCCGTGGCTTTCGCGTTCCAGTCCCAGGACCAGGCCCGCGACCATGGCGAAGCTGATGCGGATTAGGACGTCATGAATGGACAAAGCCGTCGCTGGATTCAATTATGCCACCTTTTCCACGGTATCATTTGCATGGGCAACCTTGATATTATGCCTCCAGAAGCGGGAAATGCAATCCAAGACTCGCTGGAACCTTTTTCACTGTCTAAAATTGTCATCTTTCGGGGTTGAAAAAAAGTTAAAACAAAGTTGCCATCCAAAAATGGAGTTATGGTAAAATCTGGGCGGAGGATACTCGCCATGAAGATGCCCGCACAGATTTCCCCCTGGTTCAACGACGAGGAACTCTCGACTTGGGTGCGTGAAGCCCCGAGCCTGGACGCGTACAAGAAAAGGATGGCCATCTGGCTGACCCGGCGCGGTCCGTTCCACGCCCACCGCGTCTCCGAGCTCCTGCAGGTTTCCAAGCAGGCCGTCTGGCTCTGGATCAAGCAGTACAACCAGGGTGGTCCCGACAGCCTCGACCGTAAAGGCCGTGGTGGCCGGCGACGCGCCTACCTTTCCCTTGAGCAGGAGAAGGCCCTGGTGGAACGCCTCCAATCCCAGGTTTCCAAGGGGCAAGGGAAAAAGGCCAAGGAGCTTCTGCCGGAAGTCCTGGAAGCCGTGGGTCAGAACGTTTCCGTGGCCTATGTGTACCGCCTGATGCAAAGGCACGAGAGGCGTCGCGGACCGGCCCCGGGTTCCAGCCATGCCGCAACCGGATCCAATCCTTCCAAGCCGGCGCATAAGGCCGAGGAGGCCGGCGAGATGCCCCATCTTCCCATGTCCGCCATGGGCGGACTCGCTCCGCAGAACCAAGCCTCAGGCTAGCCCTGGTGGAACTCCCGCCGGATCCCCGGCGAGAGTCACGTCACTTCTAAGCACCCGTTATCCGCATGGTGCCGTAACCGGCGGGTGCCAAATTGTCCATTATTTTTCATTGCTCCATGACAGGTGATCAACCCGAGCCGGGACATCCCTGTAATGTGTTGATGACAACGGATCTACAGACACCGCATTGGATGTAATGTTATATTGCCAGCCGGAAGCGCAAGGACGTCGCGCACGGCCGGCTCGGCGCCCCCGAAACTTCCATGTTACCTGCCGGTCCGCGGCCGCGTCCAATCGCAATAAGGGGTGAAAACAATGCGAACCAGACAACCTCAAAAGGGAGCATCCATCCACGGAATGGCCTTGGCGGCCAAGGTCCGGGAACTGAAACCCGCCTTGATGTTGATCTACCTGTCCTGCATGGGGTTCCTATGCGTGCTTTCGGTGCAGGTTTACATGAAGCTGCGGTTCCAGCCGGTCATCTGCCTTTGTTCCATGGGACTCATATTCGGCATCTATACCTCCAACCGGTTCACGGATACCGCGGAGGATTTCACCAACGACATCCACAAGGCCATTTTCTTCCAGAGGCAAAGGATCTTCTTCTTCCTGGCCATCGGCGCCCTGGTGGGCAGCATCGGCGTGCTCTTGTTCCTGCAAAAGCTGAACTGGCTCCATTTCCTTTTGCTGGGTGTGGGCTTCTGCTATTCCTACCGGTTGGTGCCCTGGTACTCGCGGGGCTCCGGCTTCCGCTGGCTGCGGATCAAGGAGATGACCTTCGTCAAGAACCTCACGGTCTCTTTCCTCTGGGGGGCATCCGTTTTCGCCGTGCCGATCCTCTACTC
>DAINDC010000065.1:8791-10309 GCA_036732085.1 Fibrobacterota bacterium
CATTTCGGAAAGCGCCATCTTGGCGGAACTTGCCATCGGCCTGTTCCTATCCACCCTCAACAATACCCTGTTCGACGACATCCTGGACGAGGATGGGGATAGGGTGGCGGGAATCCGGACCCTCCCGACCGCCTGGGGAGCCAGAAACTCCCTGCGGCTGCTTTGGTCCATCGACTGCGCGTGGCTCGGCTGGGTGGTCTTCCGCCTGCTTTCGGGCCGGCTCGATGCCGCCCATGCCGCCTTCCTCTTTTTCCTCGGCGCCTATCCGTTCCTGTACACGGGGCTGCACTGCTTCCGGAAAGCCTCCAAGGGCTGGATCGACTTCCTCACCGAGTCCGACCTGATGTTCTTCTCGTTGGGATTGTTGCTGCTAAGCCGCGTCCACTGAGATTCCTCCGCGGGCATCAAGCCAGGTGGTATTGCCGTTCGCGGATGCGCTTCCTCTGCACGGCCCTACGCAACATGCGGGTTACCACGTATTCCTCCGAGAACAGCTCCGGGCGGTTCCCGCGCCCATGATCGAGAATATACGGATTGCCCCCATGGTTCGACACCAGGCAAAGCCAGGGATAGGCGGCCAGCTTGGTGAAATTGGCCGCCATGGTCTTGGTGGCGACCAGGACGGTCATGGTATCGGTCGGGAAGTCGTCCTCGTCCAGATCCTGGATGTCCGCTATGATGTAAGGATTGACCTTCACGTTCTGGAATACGCCGATCAGATCGGTGAAGTTATCCATGCCGTCCTTGATGAGGACTATGGGGCGCTTCCGGCTCGCCTCCTCGGCCATGTTGTCCGCGTAGATGGGGAAGGTCATGATGAGCTTCAGCCCGTTGTCGCCTTTGCGTAAAAGATTTTTGGAATAGGCGCGGATCTTTCCGCCGTGGCTTTCCACTATCGTTCGGGAAATGGACATGCCCAGGCCGGTTCCGCCCTTGGTCTTCTTGGTGGTATAGAAGGCCTTGAAGAGTCCGTCCAGCTGTTCCCTGTCGCACCCGGCCCCGTTGTCCTCCACGCTTGCCAGCAGGAGGCTGGGACCGGCCGTCAGCTTCACCTTTATTTCCACGGGGAACGATCCAGCGGCTTCAAAACTGTTCTTGAAAATGTTGACGAAGACATGCTCCAGCTTGGTCCAATCGCCGAACAGGAACTGCTCCCGATCCAGGCCGGAAAGCACGAAGCTGGACCGCCTGTCGGGATAGTGCTTCTCGATGACGCCTTTGATCAGTTCCGACAAATTGATCGGATCGGTCTCCTTCATGATCTGGGTCCGGGAAAGCTTCAGGATATCATCGCTGAATCCCGTGAGGCGCTCGATGGACGACACGATGTTTCCAATGATGGCATGCCCCTTCTGCGAAAGGTCCTCGACCTCCTGCAGTAGCTGTACGTTGCCGGAAATCATGAACATGTAATTCTTGATCTCATGGTTGATGATGGCCGTGGACTCCCCCAGCTGCTTGAACGCATTGACTTGCTCCAAGTCCCGATAGGCCGCCTGGAGCTTGGCAAAAGTCGCG
>DAINDC010000065.1:10319-16906 GCA_036732085.1 Fibrobacterota bacterium
CCTTGAGAAGCTGAAGGAAGCGTTCGGTGAAGATCAGCGAGGCCATGATGCCGAAGGCCATGGCCCCGAGGGTATTGAAGCTGATGCGCATCGGATAGCGCAGGAAAAGGTTGAAGGAAAGATCGAGCACGCCGCATCCGAAAAGCAAAAGGAAGCCGACCAGATGCAGGATCAGGATCCGCCTTTCGCTGGGGAGCGCTTTGACTATTTTCCGCAAGATGATGAGATTGGCCGAGAACAGGCAAAAGCTCATATAAGGGAGGAAGAGCAGATAGTAGAGCGGGCCGGGGGTCAATAAACCGCCGCTCATCCTCATCATTCCGTTCGTGAAAAAGGCCGAGCAAAGGCTGAAGGCCATGATGCCCAGGACCCGGATGTATTTGTAGTTGACGGTCCGGGTCATTTCCGCCATATACCAGAAATAGAAGAACGAAAAACTGCATCCCACGATATACATGATTCGATTCCAATACAGTTTTTCAACCGATGTGACCAGCTTGGGAATGATCCAGAGGTCGATGCCCGTCATGGCGCAAAGCAGCAGCAAGGCGATGCCGAAATAGCGGAAGGTTTTATCGAATTTGGTCCGAAGGTCGATCAGCAGGAAAAAGAATCCTACCGCGATGAGGGAGGAACAGATTATTTGTAACAACAGTAGGAGCACACCCACCTCGATTCTACAAAACTAGTCCCAAATATTTTTGGGCGATTTTCTCGATATCAAACCCTTATACTAACATGTCGATGTTAACAATTCAAGAATAGTATGTGGATAAGATGAGTCCTTAATGAGCTATCAACAAAAACTATACGGAGGGCCATTAATCGTAATTTCTCAATAAATTGCAATTTCGGACAATACTCACCGCCGCCGGAATTAGTCGCAATCCCTCAGACAGGCTACTTTCTAATGTTATCGTCCTTTCAACCTTGGAGTGGGTTGTCTCATGTTGACCGATGAAGTCCAAAAGAACATCCTGGATTTATCCCGGTTATGCAGGAATAGGATTGAGGAGATATTCCATAAAAACGGTTATTTGCCTTCCTCCCATCAGTTTCTTTTCACGCGTGACCCCTCCTTCAACTGGAGCCGTAGACGCCGGGTATATGACACTACTCCTCATCTCCGATGGGAACTGATCGCATCCTTCCTCATCCATTGCCTTTCGGGAAAGCGGAGGTTGAAAGGCGGCCGCTCCCAAATCCTGGCGCGGACCGCGCGCCTCAGCGGTGAAGCTTCTTCCTTTTATTTCAATGGTCTGATCCTCGAATTATTGGAATCATGCCGGGACGGCGAGGAAGTGCCGGCTTGGCAGGAGCGTTGGGAAAACGAGACGATCGCCGAGTTCGAATCCGATATCCTGGAATATCCGCAAGGCGACAGGCTGGTTCCGGCCTGGGGATATTTTCCAATCAAGCATCATCGCTTCCACCCGGGCAATCTGATTTTCAAACTCATGCATCAATGGGGAGCCATCGCCGCCGATCTCGACAGCTCCTCCATGGTGCTGACGCGCCTGCTTAAATCCGGATCGAAACGGATCACGGCCGAGGAAATCCTCACTTTGGTGGAGGAGCATATGCGCCATCGCGGAAAATATGGCATGAATACTTTGGCCTACGACAATGGCGTGGCGGAGGGGGATTCGGGCGCGCTGCTTTGGGTCCAGGAAAAGCATAACGAGCTGGATGCCGGCGTGAACGTGAATGTGCTCTGCCTGCTCGCAGCGGTCATGACGATCGCGGACGAACCCGGCTGCACGCGGGCCGCCCGCCTGTCCGCGACGATATGGGATTTTCTGGGCCGGCATATCGGGCGCGGGAGCTATGCCAAACGGCCTTTTCTCATGTTCTATTCCCTGGAAGCGTTCTCCTTCTTATGGCATCGCTTGGCCGTATGTCTGGAGGGAATGGATCCAGCAATGCGCGCCCGCTTCGATCCCGAAGAGGTCTGCGGCAAGCTGGGGCGCCACCTGGCGGATCTATTGGAGAAGGAGATCCAGGCGGGTGCTCCCGCGTTCAATTCCTTCGACAAGCTGCTCTCGCTGCCGGTTCTGATCCGCCATGCTTCGCCCTCCGCCAAGCCCTGGCTGTCCGCCGCCTCCTTGCGCGCCATGGTCGAGGAGGTTTCCTCGCAACCGTATGAATTCGGCAAGTTCGTTTATCCTTTCACCTTCCTTTACGGCAACCAAGCCCTGGGATTATGCGCCGCCTTGAACGCGCTCCGCGAACTGGACCGCCACTGCGCCCTGGCGGATCCGAAGGAGCGCACCGGTATGCGTTCGCCATGAGCCTGGAATTCCTCCTCACGCCGCAAGGGGCCCTGTGTATCGCAGCAGGAACAACTTTCCTGGCTTGGCTGGAAAGCGCCGAGCTCCCCTGGTCGCCCTTTCTGATCCTCTACGCCATCGTTTTACCCCTGCCGCCGCTGCTCGCGAAGACTTTCCATTTCGGATCGATATCGGATACGTTCAGGATGCATGCCTGGGGAATAGGGATTCTATCCGCGTCCATATTGGCCTGGGAAATCGGGATCATGGGGTTGCTCTACGAAAGGGTCCTCCTCAACCGGATCGGCAAGTCCTCTTCCCCCCATTGGTCGGCTACCGCCGCCATGGACGCCTTGTTGTCGGCCACCGCGGAACGGCGGCGATTGCCATGGAAGGCCGTGCTGGCCTGGTACGGCTTCTATTTCATCGCCTGGGCGCCCCTGGCCGAGGAATTGTTCTTCTGGGGCTACCTATACCCGGTCCTGCGCGAGAGTAACCCGGCCGTTACGGCTGCCTTCATCGTGGCCGCCTTTTTCGGGATCCGGCATGCCTTGCATTTCCTTTTCCTGCCCGGTCCCTTTCCCTGGCCTGCCGCCGCCTCGCTCATGGCTTCCACGGCGGGAGCGGCTTTCCTCAATGGATGCCTCTACGAGTCGACGCAATCCCTCTGGCCCCTGATCGCCCTTCACTTGGCCTCCAACCTCATTTCCCTGGCCACGGCCCCGCCTGCGCCGGCGACAGCGCCACTCATCGCGCCGGCCATAACGTCGGCTTAAAGTCGGCAAGAGCGTCGGCAATAATGCCCGCCGTCCCTCCGTAAACAGGTCCAGAACCATGCTTTTCACCCAAGGTATCATTCCGGGATTTTCTTACCTTTATCGGACTTTAGGCCGATCCATTTGTTGCAAGTTTGGAGTTTGGACGATTCGGTGTTTTACACCGATAGGAAAATCTAATAGTCTGATGGTTTCCTCATGAACTCAAATGCGAAGATGTCCTTGGTCATGGTCGAGGACAACCGCGATCTGGCGCAGACGATTTTGGATTTCCTGACGGGTGAACCCAAGCTGGAAGTTTTGGGCACGGCCCATGATGTCAAGGGATTCCAAACCCTGATCCGCGAACATCTGCCCGACCTCGCCCTGATCGATATCGGATTGAACACGCCGAGATCGGGTTTGGATCTGCTGATCTGGCTACGCCAGGAATTCCCCGTAGTGAAGCCGGTCATCATGACCGTCAACGAAGGGGATGTGCTCGAGGCCTATCAGAACGGGGCTCGCGGCTATGTGCTCAAATCGCAACTGGAGATCGTGGTTCCCACATTACTGGAAGTGAGCCAGGGGAAACTCATCATCCCGCCGAACGTGGGCGCCCTTTTTGTCCAACAGGTGGCGGCTTCCACGGCTCGGTTCAAGAAGTCCCTGGAACTGGAACGTTTTTCCGATCGGGAGCGGGAGATCCTCTTGTTCTTGAAAGAGGGCTTGGGACGGGAAGACATAGCCGATCGCCTGGGCATTTCCTTCTTCACCGTGCGCCGACATGTCCAGAACATCCTGGAGAAGACGGGCGAGCCGTCGGTCCGGGCGGTATTGGAAAAATTCGGAGAGGTACTCAACCGCAAAGGTCCCCTTCGCGGGTAATTGGCCCTTTGAGGATTTCTTTGGCCGTCCTAGTGGGCCCAAGGGGATGGGCTCTGCCGCCTTTCCCTCTCCTTATATCCATAAATTAATGCGGAAATACCGGTCTGGAAACACCACGCGGCGTGGTGCTTTCAAGATGCTTTGGCGACCCTGGAAACCTTGGTTTTCGGGGTAAATTCTATATTGAACGGCCGAACATCGTCCTGGCCGGAACTTGCAAGGAACACCCCAATGATCGTGAACGTGGTAACGGTCCAAGTGATTGTCGAACACATCCCCGCATTCATCGCTGCGACCGTGAAAAACCACGTGGGATCGCGGCAAGAACCGGGCAACTTGAGGTTCGACGTGCTCCAGGCTGCGGTGGATCCCGGCCGTTTCATGCTCTATGAAATCTTCGCCTCCCAGGAAGCCGTGGAGGCCCATCGCCGCACGCCGCACTACCTGGAATGGCGCGCCGCCGTGGATCCGATGATGGCCAAGCCGCGCGCGCTCGACGCCCATATCCTCCTCGCTCCCTCGGATAGCGCCGCATGATGGCGGAAGGTTTCGCGTTCGCGCGCATTCCCTCCCTGCATTTCGGCGCGGGTAAAATTTCGGAATTGCCCAAGGCGGCGGCGGCCTTCGGCACGGAAGCTTTGCTCGTCACCGGCGGATCCTCGCTCAAGGCCTCGGGTCATCTAGGCAGGATCCAGGAGTCGCTGCGCCAGGCGGGCCTCCGGACCCATTCCCTGATCATCGACGCGGAGCCTTCCACCTCCTTCATCGACGGGACCTGCGCGAGGCTGCGGAGCCTGGGCCTGCAAGTGGTCATCGGCATCGGCGGCGGAAGCGTCATCGACGGGGCCAAGGCCATTTCCGCCATGCTGCCGCATGGGAATTCCGTGCTCGATCACCTCGAGGACGTGGGACGTAACGTGCCGCATACGGGGGTGAAGCTGCCTTACCTGGCCGTCCCCACCACCTCCGGCACCGGCGGGGAGATGACCAAGAACGCCGTCCTCAGCATGGTGGGCCCGGAAGGCTACAAGAAATCCCTGCGCCACGAGAACCTGATCCCCGATGCGGTAATTGTGGATCCGGAGCTGATGGTCTCCTGCCCGCCCCATATCACGGCCGCCTGCGGCATGGACGCCTTCACCCAGCTCCTGGAACCGTATCTCTCCCCCATCGCCTCCCCGCTGACCGACGCCCTGGCCCTGAGCGGCCTGGAGAAAATCCGCGACTGCCTGATCCCGGCCTGCACGGATCGCGGCGGAGAGATTCCCGTGCGCGCGGGCATGGCCTATGCGTCCATGCTCTCCGGCTTGGTGCTGGCGAATGCCGGACTCGGCATCGTCCACGGCCTGGCCTCGCCCATCGGCGGCTTCTTCCCCATGCCCCATGGCGTGGTCTGCGGGACCTTGGTGGCTTCGGCGACCGAGGCCAATATCGCCGCTTTGCGCAAGCAATCCGTTAAAGGCAAGCACGCCGATGAAAGCAAGCAATCCATTAAAGGCAAGCCGTCCGATAATGGGGATGCCACGGCCATCGCGCTCGCGAAATACGCGAAGGTGGGCGTCCTGTTCGGCGGGGACGAGTCGAAGGGATCGGACTATAATTGCGATTTCCTGGTGGCGAAGCTCCGTGCCTGGACCGAAATCCTCAAGCTGCCCCGGCTGGGCGCATACGGCATCACCGCGGCTGATTTCACGCGCATCGCGGACAAGTCCAGCAACCGGCACAATCCCGTCCAGCTCGATCGGCAGGAAATCAGCGACCTGCTGGCCCGGCGCCTGTGAAACCGATGCGCCTGTGATGTCGATGCACCTCTGATGCCGATGCGCCTGTGACGCCTGTGTGCCCATGATACCGAAGCGCCCGTGATACCGAAACCTCCGCGATACCTGCTCTTCCATAAGCCCTACGGCGTCCTGTGCCAGTTCACGGATGCGGAAAATCGGCCCTGCCTCAAGGATTATATCGATGTGCCGGGCGTCTATGCCTGCGGGCGGCTGGATTGGGACAGCGAAGGCCTCCTGCTCCTGACCGATGACGGCCCGCTCATCAACGCCCTCGCCTCTCCCTCCGCCAAGCTGCCCAAGACCTATTGGGTGCAGGTGGAAGGCCGGCCCACGGATGCGGCCCTGCGGTCCTTGCGCCAGGGCGTGGTCATCGAGGGCAAGGCCACCTTGCCGGCGGGAGCGGAGCTTTTTCCGGAAGGCGACGCGTTGCCCCCGCGGAGCGTGCCTGTCCGCTACCGGAAGCATATCCCAACCGCTTGGATCAAGCTGACCTTGGTGGAAGGCCGGAACCGGCAGGTGCGTCGGATGACGGCCGCCGTCGGCTTTCCCACCTTGAGGCTCATCCGCCATTCCATCGGCCCCTTCGATCTGGGCGGACTGGAGCCCGGACAATGGCGCGAGATTCCTGAACGCGACCTCAGGCGCAAATTGTCTACCTTTTCGACCGTTCCACGCCAACCTTGATAGGAGGTTCCGCCATGCGGCCATCCCTTTCCGTGCCAGCGCTCCTTTGGATCCTCCACTCCGTCTCTCTCGCCGCCGGCCCGCAATCCGCCGCCCCGAAGGAAGTGATGGAAGGCTCCGATGCCGATACCGCCAAGGCTTCCGCCCCGGCCCAGGCTCCCGCCCCGCAGACGCCCGCCTACGGTCAGCGGTTCGCGGCGCCGGAG
>DAINDC010000065.1:16916-18344 GCA_036732085.1 Fibrobacterota bacterium
CCAGTAACACAGCGGACACCTCCGTAACGGCGACGCCGCCAGCCGGCACCTTGCCCGCCGCGGCCCTGACCATCCATAGCCCCTACCTGAAGAAGCTGGATCTCGGGGGTACCGTGCAGGTCAAGGGGCTGTACCACAACATGACCTCCGACCGGGATGCGGACAAACGCCTCAGCCTCACCTTGCGCCGCCTCAAGCTGGATCTGAACGGGGCCGCGGATTCCCATTTCGGGTTCAAGGCCGGATTCCAAATGGACGGGAACAACAAGAATTTCAGCGTCGATGATGGCTACCTCTACTATATCTTCAACGATCTGGTGGGTTTCAAGGCCGGCAAGCTCAAGCGGCCCTTCTCGCAGGAAGCGCTGCAATCCTCGAACTCGCTCTATACCATCGAACGCGGGGAGCTTTACTTCGATTTCCTGACCAATACCACGGGCTATGCCTACTACGATCTGGGCCTGGAAGCCTATGGCGGATTTATCGACGAAGGGCATTCGGTCGGCTATGAGGTGGGCCTCTTCAACGGCAAGCAGAACGACAACGTGGCCGGCGATTATAGCGGGCAGCAGAACGAGACCCTGGACAAGGGCTTCAAGGCCAAGGACCTGGTCATGCGCATTACCGCCACGCCCTTCCGCATGCTCAACCTGGAAGCCGCGGTCTCGACCAAGGCCGCGGAAGACACCAGCGATCCGAATGAATTCAAGTACAATGTCAATACGGGCTATGAGGTCGGCTTCACCTTGGTCTGCCGTCAGTTGCGACTGCTGGGCGAAGCGGCGTGGGGCGACAATCAGAACAAGCGCGACTCCCGGATCCTGAACGGTTCGACCACCTTCTTCGCCTTCTATGGCATGGGCGTCTGGCGCGAGGATTACCGGGGCGGCCGGGCGAGCGAATTGGTCCTCAAGCTCGAAGGCCTCGATCCCGCTTTCGAATGGGGCAAAGGAAAAGGCCAGCCCAACGACGGCCTGCTCCGCTATACCGCCGGCGTCAATTACTTCTTCACGCCGCGCGTCAGTCTCATGGCCGATTACGGCATCCTGCAGCCGATCACGGAAGTCGTGGGCCAGAAGGATTTGACCCAGAATCTGGACGTCATGTGGAGGCTCAGCTTCTAGGGGTCCGGGCCAACTTCCGGGGTCAGGCGCTGCGCTGCGGGATGGATAGGCTCCCTGCGGCCTCGGTCCGGTGGCCCCGACGGTTCTGCGCGGACGTCGGCGAGGTTCGCAGCCGGTGGAAGCCTCGGTCTATAGCCGTCCTACTCTCCTCGCCCGGTGGCCACCTGCCTCCATCCCTTGCTCCGCGATAGCCCCCGGAAGTTGGCCCGGACCCCTAGACCCTTTTTCTGGGGACGGTGGGGCTAAGAACCGGTCTCATAAATGGGTCCGTAACGAGGCCGAGCGAAAAGTTCGCCTACAAGGC
>DAINDC010000066.1:0-8014 GCA_036732085.1 Fibrobacterota bacterium
GGATTCGACCGAACGCTCGAAGAAACTGAAGAAGGAAGAGAAGCTGGCGCAGGCCCCTTCGGGTGCGGTACACGCCGATACCAACAAGGTCAAGGCGGATTCCACGCATGCCGCCGCCCGCAGCGACTCGACTTTGGCCAAGGCTGGCAAGGATTCGACTGCGGCCAAAGCTGCGAAGGATTCGTCCACGGTAATCGCGGCCGCCGAGAAGAAGGAGTCGGAGGACTCCACCACGGAGGAGGTCAAGGAGGGAGGCAAGAAGAAGAAGCATAAAAAGAAGAAGGACTCCGTCTTCCTGGCGGACAGCAACTCCTACCTCGCCGAGGATGGCAGCTTCCGGAAGAAGAAATACAAGCCCATCTGGAGCCTGGACAATGCCAATGCCGCCTTGGGCGTCGACAACCAATACGGCTACGGGGGTCTCGCCTATGTTACCCTCAGCGATCTGATGGGCGATCAGGAGCTCTCCTTCGCCTTGAGCATCAACGGCAGCCTGGAGAATACCAATGGCGCGGTCTCCTACGACTACCTGGCGCTCAAGACGGATCTTTCCGTCATGGCCTACCACCAAGCCCAGCTCTCGACCTATAGCCTTTTCCGGGATACCAATTCCGTTTTACCTCCCGACAGCGTCTTCCTCGACAGGCAGTGGGGCTTCGGAACCACCGCCCGCTATCCCTTCTCCGTCTTCACCAGGCTGGAGTTCGAGGCCAGGACCCTGTTCACGTCCCGCACCTTGCAAACCGATCAGGGCGGGAAGTTCGTGACCAATGACGCTTACAATCCCATCTATATCAATGCCCTGTTCCCGACGGTCCGCTTCGTGCATGATAATTCCCTGTGGGGGATAGTCGGTCCCGTGAACGGGGAAAGAGTCGCGACTACCCTCACCGCCGTGCCCCCCGTTTTCCAGGACCGTCTCGCTTACGTGGTCGCGGATGCGGATGCTCGCAAGTACTGGGAGTTCTTCAAGAAATACACCTTGGCGATCCGGCTCTCGGCCGGCGTATCCGAAGCCATCGGCAACTATGAGAACCCCCATCAATTCTGGGTTGGCGGGGAGGACTTCACTTTCAATGCCCATGCGAATGTGGATAATCTCCCCAAAAAGTTGGAAGAGTTTTATTTTTCGACCTTCGATTTCCCCTTGCGCGGTTTCGACTACTATGAGTTCAAAGGCACGCGCAAATTCATCAGCAATTTCGAGTTCCGTTATCCGTTCATTCGCGAGTTTTCCATTGTCTGGCCCATTCCCATCGTGCTACGGTATGTCATGGGCAATATTTTCGCGGATTATGGAGGCGCCTGGTCCAGCGGCGATGCCTTCGACGAGATGGGATTGGGGCTAGGATACGGCATGCGTATGAACTTGGGCATATTCGTGCTGAAATACACGAGGGCCTGGGCCATCAAGGGCATCGGCACCCATGAAAAACCGCAAAGAGATTATTGGTCTCTGGGAGCGGAATTCTAAATTGGGTGGGAAATCAAAATCACGGTCCAGGCTGGGGCGCTTCCATTACGGCATCCCCGCCCGGACAGGGGAAATGGCATCATGAGGCTTTCGGAACGATTCTCGGAAAAGTGCATTATCATCGATTCCAAGCAGGTGCAAAAGCGGGACATCATCGAAGAGATGGTGAATCTGCTCTGCCAGGCTTATGAAATCGAGAATCGGGACGGCATCTTGAAAGCCGTCTTCGGCCGCGAAGATAAGATGTCCACCGGTATCGGTTGCGGACTGGCGGTGCCCCATGGCAAGGTCGATTTCCTGGATAAGATGTGCGTGGTGGCCTGTTCGGTGAAGCGGGGCATCGATTTCGAGGCCATCGACAAGGAAAGCGTATTCCTCTTGTTCCTGATCGTTTCACCGTCCAATACCACCGGGCCCCATATCCGCGCCTTGTCGGCTATTTCCAGAATCATGGCCGATGCCGATATCCGGAAAAGCCTCATCGCGGCCAACAGCCCCATGGAGTTCTATTCCAACCTGAAAATCGGCGAAGAGAAATATTCCTGATCGACGGGAAGTAGCGCCCTCCGGCTTAATCCTTGGCGACCTCGGACATAATCGCCGCCAAGCGTTCCAATCCCTCCGTCCAACTGAAATGGCCGCGTACCCAGGCCGGTCCGGCCTGACCCAGTCGCGCGCGCTTATCCGGCGACCGGAGCAGCGAGCCGAGTTTCGATCGTAAATCCTCCGCGTCCCCGGCACGGAATAATACGCCGGTCAACCCTTCCTGGATCGCTTCGGGAATGCCGCCGGTGCGCGCCGCCAGAACCGGAACGCCCAGGCTTTGGGCTTCCAACAGGGTCAGCCCCAATCCTTCGAAGTGGTTATTGCCCATAGGTGGCAGGCTGGGGAGGATAAAGAGGGATGCCTCCGCCATCAACCGAATTTTCCGCTCGGCATCGACCGGGGGATGGAAGGTGACGCGGCTGGAAAGACCCAACCTCTCCGCCTGGGATCGCAGGTTGGCCTCCTCTTCGCCCTTGCCGACGATATCCAGGGTCCAGGCCTTGTCCGCAAGGGCGGCCAGGGCATCCAGCAGCAGGGCCGTTCCCTTGCGCGCGACCAGCCGATGCATGCAAAGCAGGCGCGGGGAGACCGTAACCTCCCTGTTACCCATGATCGGAATCCGATCCAAGTCCCGGCCTTCCAGGGGGTTGCCATAAGGAATCACTTCGAGGCGCCGGCAACGGATCCTTTGTTGGCCCAAGATCTCCGCCGTATGATGCGAGCCGGCCACCACCGCATCCGCATTCCTAAGCACGAGGGATTTGATCACCCGCAGCCAGGCGCGACCGGGATCCAGCAATTCGGCGCCATGGATCAGAACCAGATAGTGGTTTCCGAAACCGATTTTTTTGAGTAGCAACGACGGGATGGCCGTCGACCATTGCATGTGGATCTGGAAATTGATGCGATGGCGGATTCCGATTTCCGGGACATACCAAAGGCTCCAGGCGAAAGCGCGCAAGCGGCCTCGTCCGCGATGGCTGGTCAAGCCGAGCCCGGGGCGGGGGAGAGGCAGTTCCGAGGCCGGCAAATCCCGGCCAACCAAGACCTGGGCAAGCATGCCGTGGGGAAGCTCCTGGGCGATTCGAAAGGAATAGGTCTGCAGTCCTCCAACCTCGGGAGGGTAATCAGTTGTGACTAGTAGGGCACGGATGCCGTGGTTAGGTGACATTATGGATTGCCTAAAATTATCCAAGTTAATGGATGGAAATTCAACTTTTGCGTTTTTCATGCCCGACCGATTGAGAATTCAGGCTATTCTGAGGTTAGCCAGGGCGGAAAGGTGCGTAACTATCCTGCGAAGAAAAATGTTTATATTTATATCCCGTCATGAGTAAAGCCGGTTTGTCCACGGCCGATTCCCGAACATTATTTTCCGGAAAGTACGAATGGAAATGAGCCCGAAAAACTCCAAAGCGTTGTTGTACTGTTCAGTCTGGCCCGATGAAGGCACTGAGCTTTCGCTGGAGAACCAATCCGTCGAGTTGCAGACCTACTGCCTCATGAACGGGTTGGAGGTAGTGGAAATCATTTCCGATGTGGGACCGCATGTCAAAGGCAAATTACGCTCGGGCATGGAACGCCTATTGGCCAAGGCCATGCAAGAAGATGCGGGCCATATCGTCATTCATGACGTTGGCCGTGTCGGTCGCGAAGCCCGCGAAGTGATGGCCTTCCTCCGTGATACTTTCGATTCCAGCCGCACCCAGGTCCATGTCTGCGCCTGGAAGCTCAGCACGGCTTCGTCCGAGTTGCCGCGGATCCTTTCCATGGCTTCCGAGATCGTGGGTTTGGATCAGACCGATCCGTCCAAGGTGCAATCCGTCCGCTCCGAGAGGCTGAGGATCAAGCCCTTGTGGATCAAACTTTTCAGTTTGCTTCAGGATGAGCGGTATGCCGAGGTCCTCATCAAAGCCCTCTTCCAATTGAAGGACAACGTGCACCTGAACGAGAAGGAATACCTGGCGGTACATGGAGGTTACGATCACCTCAATATGTTCCGGGCCCTGGGATTCCGCATCAAGGGTGAGAAGACGGACAATACCAAGCTGGTGGCCGACGTGCTGGTCCGCTATTGGGACAAGCTCAAGCAGCATCTTGGCGCCGATTTGCATAAGATCATCGAAGGCTCCGAAACCAGCGCCTTCCTTTGATCCCGCCCGCCGCATCCGCGGCGTCCTTCCTCAAACCATCCGCTTCTCCACCTGACCTAAGGCTCGCAAAGCAAGAGCCGGGCTCGCCATGCGAGACGGCCCTCACCCTTTTGTCGGGTTCTCATTGTTATCTATATTCTTCAGAAGCACACCAACCTAGGATGACAATTGGCCGTTGAAGGCGCCAAAACCCTTATAATCGCCGAAAAACCCAGTGTAGCCGGCGATATCGTCAAAGCGCTCCCTGAGAAATTCGAAAAGCTGGACGCCTACTACGAGAGCTCCAGCTATATCGTTTCCTTCGCCATTGGGCATCTGGTGAGCATCGCCCATCCCAAGGACATGGATGAGCGCCTCAAGGAGTGGAGCCTCAACAACCTTCCCATCATCCCCGAGAAATTCGTCATCGTCCCCTTGCCCAAGACCAAGACTCAGCTCTCGGCCCTGGGGAAACTGCTCCGTCGCAAGGACGTCAAGGAAGTCATCAATGCCTGCGACGCCGGCCGCGAAGGCGAACTCATCTTCAGGTATATCCTCCAGTACGTTTCCGAGTCCAAACCGGTCAAGGCCAATATCCGCAGGCTCTGGCTGCAGAGCATGACCAAAACCGCCATCGAGACGGGGTTCAAGAACCTGCGCACCGATGGGGAAATGCAGAACCTGGCGCAAGCCGCCATGTGCCGATCCGAAGCCGATTGGCTCATCGGCATCAACGGGTCGCGCGCTCTGACGGGATACAAATCCCAATGGGGCGGTTTCTTCCTGACGCCCTGCGGACGCGTGCAGACGCCCACCTTGTCCATGCTGGTGAGCCGGGAATGGGAACGCGACAAATTCATCCCCAAGGATTTCTGGGAAGTGCATGCCGATTTCTCGATCGCGGCCGCGACTGGCAAGGGCGCCAAGGCCGGCGGCGACGGTGAATACCATGGACGTTGGTTCAATCAGGATTTCAAGAAAAAGGAAGAAGGGGACGCTACCCGCACCGAGAGAGGCGACTCGGGCAGAGCCGAGCGCGGCGACTCGGGTAAAGCCGAGCGTATCTGGGAAGCGGCCAAGGCCCGCGCCATCGTGGAGAAATGCCAAGGCAAACCCGCCGTGGCCATGGACGTTCAGAAGCCCTCTTCGCAAGGCGCACCGTCCCTCTATGATCTGACCAGCCTGCAGCGCGATGCCAATGCCCGCTTCGGCTTCTCGGCCAAGAATACCTTGGGCCTGGCCCAGGTCCTGTACGAACGCCATAAGGCCTTGACCTATCCCAGAACCGACAGCCGCTACCTTCCGAACGACTATCTGGAAGTGGCCAAGGGATTGATGCAAAGCCTCAAGGGCGGGGAGTTCGGGCGCTTCGCCACCGAAGCCCTGGAGAAGAATTTCGTGCGGATGGACAAGCGCATCTTCGACGAGAGCAAGGTCTCCGATCACCATGCCATCATCCCCACCAATGTAGTTCCCACCGATCTCTCGGAACCCGAGCGGAAAATCTATCAGGCCGTGGTCCAGCGTTTCCTGGCCGTCTTCTTCCCGCCCGCCCGTTTCCTGAATACCTCGCGCACCACCATAGTCGAAGGCGAGCACTTCAAGACCGACGGCAAGGTGCTGGAGGAAGCCGGATGGAAGGCCATCTACGGCGTCGACAAGAAGGAAGAGGAAATCCTCGCCCCGATCAAGCCCGGCGCCAAATACGTGGCCAAGGAAGTGGCGCTCAAGCAGGATGCCACCAAACCCCCGCCGCGCCTGAACGAAAGCACCTTGCTGTCCTTCATGGAAAGCGCGGGCAAGTACGTGGAGGATGAGGATCTCGCGGAAGCCATGAAGGAACGCGGCCTGGGCACGCCGGCCACGCGCGCCGCCGTCATCGAAGGCCTGCTCTATGACAAGTATATCGTGCGCGAAGGCAAGGAACTGGTGCCCACCGCCAAGGGCGCGGATTTGATGCGCCTGCTTTCCGCCATCGGCATCGAGGAACTGGTCTCGCCGGAACTCACGGGCGAATGGGAATTCAAATTGAATCGCATCGAGCGCGGGCTCTATACGCGGCCCGAGTTCATGAAGGAGACGGTCGATCTCGCGCGCAAGATCGTGACCAAGATCAAGGCCTATGACGAAGAGAAGGATCGCAAGGAAGCCTCCTTCAAGAGCCCGATCGACGGCCAGAAGATGTACGAGACCCTGACCCGCTACGAGTCCGAGGACGGGGCCCTCATGGTGCGCAAGGTGCTGGGCGGCCGCCAGATGACCGAGACCGAAATCGTCGAGCTGCTGACCAACCGGCAGATCGGGCCGCTGCAGGGTTTCCGCAGCAAGATGGGCAAACCCTTCAATGCCGCGCTCAAGATCAACGATAAGAACAAGGTGGAGTTCGTCTTCGACGACAATACCACCGGGCCGGACGGCAAGGCCCTGGACCTGACCACGGAAGAACCCATCGGCATCTCGCCCGTGGACGGCACCAAGGTCTATGAGACACTTACCGGTTACGCCTCCGAAAGCGCCCTGAGCGGGGATGCCAAAAAGGGCCTCAAGATCAATAAGATGATCCTGGGCAAGACCATCGATCGCGACAACCTCAAACGCATGCTGGACGGACAAAAGACCGAGCTGATCAAGGGGTTCCAATCCTCCAAGACCCGCCGCTTCTTCGACGCCTATCTGCAGCTGTCCAAGGATGGCAAGATCCAGTTCGAATTCCCGCCCCGGGAATTCAAGGGCCGCGGGGGGAAGAAGAAGGCCGAGGAGCCTATAGTCGACCTGGGCGCAACAACCTAACCGAAGCGGCGACCTAAGCTCCTGGTCTAAATCGGGCTCCGGCTAGGAGTCCGTCTATACCGCGTCAAAGACGGAGATGAAATAGCCTCCGTTCTTATCGGACTCGTCGCGGGTCTGATGATAAACGTCGAGAATGACTTGGGACCGGTGGAAGCGGTTTTCTCGATATCGGAAGAAGACCTCGCTCCGCAAATCCTTGACCGGATCCTCCAAGGCGCCTTCCACGAACAATGATCGCTGATGGGTCAGCCGGCTCAGTTCGTCGCGATGGGCATTGGCATAATCCACCTTGAAGCAAACCCCCTTGGGCCTCAGCAGGTGGCGCAGGTTGCGGCTGATGACGCGATCGGTCATGAGGCTTTCGTACATTTCTTCCGGTTTGGTCGCCACGACTTCGTCCTCCGGATCCATTTCACGCAGGCGGGCCAAGACGGTGCAGACCTTGGTGTCCGCCTTGTCCTTGTAGCCATGCTGGTCATAGTAATCCTGATCGGCGGGCGAAGGCGTGAGGTTGGGAAAGACGAAGATGACCGCATCGGCCTTGCCCTTGGGCAGGGAAAAATTCGGCAGGCTGGTCTGTACCAGGCGCACGCGCGGTCCGCGGACCGAGAAGCTGTCTTTCGCCAGGACGACGCCGGCATCCACATCGGCCTTTTCCATGCGCAACCGGGCCCGTTCCAGCATCTTGGGCGAGCCGTCCAGCGCCACTATCCGCGCCTCCGGGAACCGCACAGCCAGGGACTGCAGGAAGTGGCCGCTGCCGCAGGCATAGTCCACGATCCATTTCGGCTGGCGCGGCCCGCGCTTGGGCAGGAGTTCGCCGACATAATCCGCGATGGCCGAATAGGCTTTGCGATGGGAGCCGTTGGAGGCCTGGTTTTCCCACCAATCGCCGATGGCGGTATCATAGGACTTGTGGCCCTTCAGGAAGAGCTTGTCGAAGTCGATATTCTTCTGCTTACCCTTTTTCCTGCTTTTTACCTTGTCTTTTACCTTGCTCATCGCGGCTTACTCTTCTTCTTGCTTGAATCGTTCTAGGAAGGAGATGGCCTCGACCATTTCCGGAGGCAGC
>DAINDC010000066.1:8024-9607 GCA_036732085.1 Fibrobacterota bacterium
CTGATGAACTCCAGTCGCACGCCGGTTACGGGGTGCAGGAAGGAAAGCTTGTGGGCATGCAAGGCCTGGGTCTGGAAAATGGACAATAGTTTGATGGCATAGGGCTGGAGGATGGGCTGGATGCTATGCAGCATGTTCTGCCTGCCGCCATAGGTGGGATCGCCGACCACCGGATGGTTGATATAGGCCATATGCACGCGGATCTGGTGGGTGCGGCCGGTATCCAAAGTCAGCTCCAGGTAGGAGGCGAACTGATAAAAACCCAGCACGCGGTAATGCGTCAGCGCCCGCTTGCCGCCGGCATGCACGCCCATCTTGAGGGGATCACGCGGGTTACGGGCAATGGGCTGATCCACGCTTCCGGAATTGTCGGGGAGGTCCCTCCAGACCAAGGCATGATAGATGCGGTGGATATCCCTGACTTCCAATTGCTTGGCCAGATTCAGGTGGGCGGCATTGTTCTTGGCCACCACCAGAAGACCCGAGGTGTCCTTGTCCAGGCGATGGAGAATGCCGGGGCGCATGGGCCCGTTCACATCCGACAGGTTCGGGTAACGAAAGGCCAGGGCATTGGCCAAGGTGCCGGAATGCACGCCGTTCCCGGGATGCGTGATCATGCCCTTTGGTTTGTCCACCACCACGAGATGTTCGTCCTCATAGACGATGGGGAAGGGGATGTTCTCGGGCACCAAGGTGGTGATTTCGAGTTCGGGCGCCAGGATGACGCTTACGGTATCGCCGGGGTTTACGAATTTCTTTTTGACGGCCGTCTCGCCATTGACCGCGAAGCAACCTTGTTCGATCCATTTCTGGATCCGGCTGCGCGAGACGTCAGGGGCTCGCGTGCCCAGGAATATGTCCAGGCGGGAGCCGGCTTCTTCCGCCCCGCAAATCCAACTGTTTCCGGTCTCGAAGGTTTGAACGGCGGGCCTCAGGATCCTGCGCTGGTGGCGCGGTTATCACCTGAGTGGAGCGCACCAGGTGCGCCTTTATCGGATGAGGGTTGGGTTTCGGTCGGAGCGGGTTTGCGCATCAGCATCGGCGCCAGGAGAATCAGGGCCACGCCCACGCAGACGCAACTGTCGGCCACGTTGAAGGTGGGCCAGCGGGTGGGAAGCGAAGGGATGCCCACGTCGATGAAGTCCGTGACTTTGTGGAAGCGCAGGCGGTCGATGAGGTTCCCGAAGGCGCCGGAAAGGATGAGGGACACGCCCAGCTTCTGCCAGAAATCTTCGGGACCGAGTTTACGATAGTAGAGGATGAGCACCGTAATGGCCACGGTCGAGAACAGCACGTAGAAGACCGTGGGATTGAGGAAGGGGAGGACGCCCTGGGGCTTCATGCCGAAGGCCGCTCCGGTATTATACACGAGGCGCAACTGGATCCATTCGCCGATCACCTGCTTGACCTTGAAGTAATCCGGTTCCCCGCCGGGAAAACCGAAATTCACCCTCGCGAGGTATTTGGTGTATTGATCCGCGATCAAGGCCACGATCAGGATGACCAATCGGCCCGCCTCCGTGTTCAGAAATCCGCCGGTTTTTTTCACTTCGCCATTCTTCATATCGCTCATGACCTTGCTC
>DAINDC010000066.1:9617-10541 GCA_036732085.1 Fibrobacterota bacterium
GCTTCCAAACCGGCCAAGGTCGATCGGAACATGGAGTGCAGCCAATGGTTGGACCAACAGGCCACGCTCGTCTTGCGGATGATGCGGCTCACTTGCTTCCGGGAAATTTTCAACTTGGTATCGTCCTGGATCCCGTCGGGATGGTCCGCGATCAGGACTATGGTTTCGGCGGCCATGAACAGGGGCCACAGGCAGAACAGCCTGAGCCTGGGCTCCATCCTGGGCAGGAGGCAACTGTACTTGAGGGCGTCTTCCAGATGCCCCTTGGCCTTGTTTATAAGTTGCGCCATGATGCGCGTGGCGCCTTCCCGTCCCTCCGGCGCGAGGAAGGCCTGTTCGGAAAGATTTTCCTTGGCCAATAGGGAGAGCGGGATGTAGGAAACATTGCGCATCCTATCGTCATGAATATCCTTGAGGATGTTGGTCAGTTGGAGGCCGAGTCCGAAGGAGACCGACAAGGATTTCAAAGCCGCCGCTCGCTTGGCGCCGATGAGCGGGGAATGTAGGGAGAACAGCTCGCAGAGCATATTGCCCACGGTTCCGGCCACAAAATAACAATACCGATCCAGGTCTTCCACGGTTTCTATCAGGACCTGGCCCTCCGTGGCCTCGGTTCCGGAATCGGCCCGCGCGGACTTGGAGGTGAAATCGATCATGCCATCGCACATTTCCCGGACGCAGGCGGAAATGGCTTTGACCACGGCAGGAGAAAATTCGTTCAGTTGCGGGAAAATCCAGCTGCTATGGACGACGAGAAGCCGATCCCAACGTTCGGAAAGAGCCCAGTCCTTGGGTATGGCTGCCAGGAAGGCCGCCAAGCGATGTTCCCAATTCCCCGTCGTCGGAAACAGTCCGCGGAAATCATCGAGCATGCGGACCTTGGCCTCGGCCGGAAGTTCCGCATCGTCTTCCAAGGTATCCGCC
>DAINDC010000066.1:10551-18244 GCA_036732085.1 Fibrobacterota bacterium
ACCCTGTGGGCGCAGCCCGGCGGGAAGGACCTGGATGTTGAGGGCGAAGGTCCGTGAAGTCTTGCCGAGCATGAATTCGGCGAAGCCGATGGGATCCTGAATCCGGTTTTCGGCCATGGCTTTTTTCCAGGACGATTCGGAAGCCATGTCCGCGGATTTGGAGGCGATCAAAAACATGTCGACACGCCGGCTGCGTGTGGTCGGGAAGGCATGGGGGGAAGATAAAAAAAAAGCCCCATCGCTTAAATGAGGCCGAAGGCAAGACCTGGGAAACCTAGGTTTCCACGGTTTCGCGGGTGCTGACGTCCTTGCGGTGTTTGCGGGATTCCTTGGCTTGATCCCGCAGGGTCTTGATCAGGATTCCCTGCTCATCCGCCTTGCGCAGCAGATTTTGGTACTGATAGGCCGCCAAGCTCTTGAAAGCGGATTCGGCCAGATCCTTGCCTTCGCCTTCCAGCTTCGCCCTCAGCTCATCGTGGAGGTAATAATAGGAGTCTTCCTGTTGCCGATACCGCATGGTGAGCCATAAGGTATTGAGCCGCATGACCATAAAGCCAAGGCCTACGCCATAGGCCATGAACCAGGCGCCTCCGGCCTTTTGGGTATAGAGGCTGACCAACAGGATGCCCGCGGCTACGAGACCAATCATGATGACGCGCGAGAAGAAGCGGATCTGGACCTTGCGAACGCCCTTCCAACGCAAAGGGATATAGACCCAGGGCTTCCCTTTTTTAAGGTTATTTTCGAAGGATATCGGATACGCCACGAATTGACACCAGAGCCAATGCACTATCAGCAGGCCGGCGAGCAATCCCCAGGCGATATACTGGGAGTTTGGTTTGGAGATCAAGGGAAGATGCATTTCGCTTGGAACCAATTTTAACTTAGGGCGATGAGTGAAACAAGGGCCTTAGAGCGAAGCGTGAAATAGCGACGGAACTTGGCCTAAAGTGTCATGCCAAAATAACAATTTCCTCGGAGGCCGGTCTTTTCCGTTAATAAAATGTTGAAAACCCGCTACTGCCCGATTCTCTTGGCTTGGAGCGGTTTCCAGTCGCGAGTCTGAGGCCGGAGACCCACGGAATTCCAGCCCTGGACGGCGGGTGGAAACCCTTGCCAACCAGCCCTAAAACCCGGGCGCAAACCTCGCGTGCGGGTTAGGGGAGTTGACTATATTTCCCACCGTTCCAGGATCCTCCGGGATCAAAAGGCTTCCAGCAATGCGCATTGAGAATCAAACCCCATTCGTCCGGGACACCTTGAATTGCCGCGGCCAAGCCCTGGCTTTATCCGTCCCGATCGCATGGGGGTGCATGGCATGATCAACTCCGTAACTTCCATGCATCCCTGGACCGCCTGCCTTGGCGCGCTCAAGAAAAAACTTTCCGAAGATGTTTTCACCCAGTGGATAACGCCGCTCAAGGTCTTCGAACTCGGCGATTTCCAGGTCAGCCTGGCCGTGCCCCAGAACCTGGATATGGACCAGTTGGCCAAGATGTATCTGGGCCTCATCGAGCATTGTTTCCAGGAAGCGAATGGCCGAGAGGCTCGCTTCCACTTGCGCAGGATGCCCAATACCCACCTCGCGTCTTCCAATGCCAGCCAGCCTTTCACGGGCATGCCCGTCATCGACCTCAACCCGAACTATACCTTCGATGAATTCGTGGTGGGCAGCAATTCCCAGTTCGCCTATTCGGCGGCGCAGGCCGTGGCCAAGGATCCGGGCGGCACCAAGTTCAACCCCCTTCTCATCTACGGCGGCGTGGGACTGGGCAAGACCCATCTCCTCCAGGCCATCGGCAATTTCGTCATCGCCGAGAACTCCCGCAAGAAAATCCGGTATATCACTTCCGAGGCTTTCTACCGCGAGTTCGTGGAGTCGATCCAACACAATCGAATCAATGAGTTGTCCAACTACTACCGCAACGAAGTGGACATCCTCCTCATGGACGACGTCCAATTCATGGGCGGCAAGGATCGGACCCAGGAAGAGTTCTTCCATATCTTCAACTCCCTCCACCAGAGCCGCAAGCAAATAGTGCTCACCAGCGACGCGCCTCCCGGCGAACTCAAGGGCCTGGAAGACCGCCTGGTCAGCCGGTTCCAATGGGGGCTCTTCGTGGACATCCAGACCCCGGATCGCGAGACCCGCGAGGCCATCCTGCGCCGCAAGGCCCTGGCCCTGAACCTGGACATCTCTTCGGAAATCATCTCCTTCCTCGCCGAGGCCATCGACTCCAATATCCGCATCCTGGAAGGCGCCATCCGGCAGTTGCTCCTGCAGGCCTCCATCAAGCATTCGGATATCACCATGGAACTGGCCAAGGAAATCGTCAACCGCACAGGCATGAACCGACCGGCCAAGAAGATCACGCCCGAGGACATCACCACCGTGGTGGCCAACTACTTCGTGGTCGAGGTGGACAAGATCATCGAGCAGGGACGCGGCACCAAGGAAGTGGCCCAGGCCCGGCAGCTCGCCATGTTCCTGATGAAAGAGCTGACGTCGGCTTCACTCAAATCAATCGGTCAACGCTTCGGCGGCCGCGACCATAGCACCGTGGTCCATGCGATCAAGACCATCGAAAAGGCCATGGAGAAGGACGATTCCTTCAAGAAGAGCGTGGATACCATTCTGGGCAAGCTCTCGACTACGCGCTGATCCCGCCTGCAAGCGGGAATTCATCAACCGGATTTTTTCTAAGCGGGAACGGAGTCGAGGAACGCCACCAGGTGCTCCCGGACCTCTTCGGCCGTATGCAGGCTGGCGATGCGCCCCAATAGCTTCTTGCAATCATTCGTATCCAAGGTCCGGAGCGCGGTGCGGATGGCATCGGCCGAGGCTGGAGCGATGGACAGCTTGGTGATGCCCAGCGCCAGGAAGATGGGCAGAGCCTGGGGATCGGACGCCATTTCCCCGCAGACCGTGATCGATTTGCCGCCTTCGTGGGCCGCTGCGGTGATGCGCATCAGGGCCTGGATCAAGGCGGGGTGGAAAGGCTGGTAGTAGGCGGCGACGCGTTCATTGCCCCGATCGATCGCGAACAGGTATTGGATGAGATCGTTGGTGCCGATGCTGATGAAATCGGATTCCTGGACGAAGTCCCGGATCTGCATCATGGCCGAGGGGATTTCAATCATGGCGCCGATGGGCGGGCGCCGGAAGGCCCGGCCGGTTTCCTTTTCCAATTCCTTGAGCACGATGTCGATCTCGGCCTTGATGGCGCGGAGCTCCGTGACCAAGGAGAGCATCGGGATCACCAGGCGGAACTCGCCGAGCTGGGCGGTCCGCAGGAAGGCGCGCAGGTGGGGACGCAGGATATCGGGCCTGGACAATAACATGCGGATGGACCGCCAGCCCAGGCTGGGATTCTCCTCCTTGCCCCAATCGAAATACTTGAGGGGCTTGTCTCCGCCCACGTCGAGCAGACGGAAGGTCGCCCCATGTTCGCCGCAGCGCGCCAGCACCCGGCTGTAGATCTCGAATTGGGTTTCCTCATCCGGGAACTGGTTCCGGATCATGAAGAAGAATTCGGAGCGGTAGAGGCCCACGCCTTCGATGCCGTATTGCTCCATCAGCTCCAGATCGGAAATCAGGGACAGGTTGCCCGATAACTGAATGCGCTGCCCATCGCGCGTATAGGAGTCGAAACTGGGGACGGCCAATTGCCGCGTGCCGAGATCCTCAAGCAGGCGCGAATATTCCCGCTGCACATGCACGTCGGGATTGATGTAGATGAGGCTGGAGTTGCCGTCCATGATCACGCGCGTGCCGTTTTGCAGGTACGAGGTGAGGCCGGGAATGCCCATGAAGCAGGGGATGCCCAGGGATCGCGCCAGGATGGCGGCATGGGAGGTGATGCCGCCGGTCTCGCAGAGGATGCCCAGGATTTTCCGGGTCGAGAGGTAGATGAGATCGGAAGGCAGCAGTTCCACGGCGGCCACGATATTGCCGTCCTCGGCGCCGTCCTCGATGTCGCGGTCCTTCACTTCGCCGAGGGCGTTGAGGATGCGCAGGCCCACGTCGCGCAAATCGGCGGCGCGGCTGGACAGCATGGCATTGCCCGTATCGAGCATGGACTTCACCAATTCGCGCGTGGCCAGCTTGACCGCGAAGGGGGCCGCCATGTTCTCGCGGATATAGCTTTCGATCAGGCCGATATAATGATCATCGGCGAGCATCATTTCATGCACCTCGAAGATGCGCGCGTCGAGCTCGGCGAAAAGTTCGCTGGCGCGCTGCTTCAACCAGCGGCTCTCCTGCTTGGCGATGTCCAGCGCCTTGTGCAGGATGTCGATTTCCAGGCGCGGATCCGTGCACTCGGTGAAAATGATGGTGTCCCAGATCTGATGGGTCTTGAGGATGACGGCGCGCCCGTCCGCGATGCCGCCCACGGCCACCTGCGCCCGCACGAACGGCGGCGCGGCCTTGGGCGCCACCACTTCGGCCTTGCCCACGGTGGTCGTCGGGGAGGATCGGAGGCTGCGGTTCTCGAGCAAGGTGCCGAGCTGGGCGGCCAAGGTATAGGCGAGATCCTCGACCATGGGCGTGAAAGGATGATCGTCCGTCGACTGCAAGGTGATTACGCCCGCGCCCCATTTGTGGCCGGGGGGAATGGAAATGCCCAGGAAGTTCCTGAGCCGATCTTCCCCGAGGGACGGAAAATATTTGTTGCGCGCATCGGACTGGGGGTTGGCGATGTTCACGATCTCGCCATGGCTGAAGGCATAGCCCGTAAGGCCTTCGCCCGGAGCCATGGTCACGTCGATGCCTGCGCGGTTCAGGCCTTCGCTGGCGGAGAGGAGCAGGCGGTTGGTTTCCGGCTGGTAGAGGTAGATGGAGCAAACGTCGACTTCCATCTTTTCGGAAATCAGTTTGACGACCGCCTCCAGGGCGGGCTTGGTCGATGTCGACTCCTGCATGGTCTGGGCCAAGGAGCGGATGATTTCCAGTGCGGTGGAGGCGTCGGACATGGCGGCTTTAGCGATGCATGAAGGAAGTCAGGGGGAGATAAGGCGGGATCAGTCCCACATGATACCGGGCTTGGGAGCTTCCGGAAGCTTGTCCTTGTTCTTCTTCGCCCATTCGAATTTCTTATTCAGCAGATCGAGCCGGCCGTCCTCGATTTTCTTGGCCTCTTCGAATTTGCTGGCGAGGTCCTTGGAGCGGGTTTTGTCCGCCTTCATGAACTGTTCGAGGCTGGGAGCGTCTTCCTTATGCGGAATGAATTTGATCACTCCGCCCGAGGCGGCGTCGATGATCAATTCGGCTTTGCAGCAGGGGCAGTCAACCTTGATTTCCTTCGAATCCATGGCGTTCCCCTTTCTTGCCATTCCCATCGGACCAACGAACAATCTTAATATAGGACTTTTTGGTTCCTTCGGACGCGGAAGGCCGCCCAAAACCAAAGCGATTCGAGCTCAGGGGAATCCCCATCAAGGGGAAAAATGGACGCCGGCAGGGCTCGGCGTCGACGGATCAAAACTTCTCAACCTTGAAGAGATGCATGACCTCTTTCTGCGGGGTCAATTCCACATAGTTATGCGGACCCGACCAGACGAAGCTTTCATGGGTGAGCAGGTCGTACAGACCGTAGATATTCTCCTTGGCCAGTCCCATTTCCCCGAGGTTCAAGCTGACCGTGCCCGCTTGTTTGTTATGGGGATCGAGGTTCACGACGAAGAGGAGGATGTTCTCATCCAGGTGCTTGGAATACACCAGGATCTGCGGATTGTTGCAGTCATGGAAACGCAGGTTCTTCAGGTAATGGAGCGAACGGTTGTCGAGGCGGATTTCGTTCAGCGTACGGATGAAATCCTTGATATTGCCGGGACGGTTCCAATCCCAAACCTTGTACTGGTATTTTTCGGAATTGAGGTATTCCTCCTTGCCTGGCACCGGGGTATTGTCGCAGAGCTCATACCCATTGTACATGCCATACGCGCCCGATAGCGTGCAGGCCAAGGCGAAGCGGATTTTGAAAGCCTCGCGCGGCGCATTCTGGAGATCGAAAGGCAGGATGTCCGGCGTGGTGGGGAAGAAAATGGGCTTCATGAACTGCTTGGCCGGCCCCTGGGTCAGCTCTTCGCAGTATTCCCGGAGTTCCGCCGCCGTGGTCCGCCAGGTGAAATAGGTATAGGAAAGATCGAAGCCGAGCTTGGCCAGCCGCTTCATGATCTTGGGGCGCGTGAAGGCCTCGGCGAGGAAGGTGATTTGCGGGTCCTGCGCCTTGATGTCCGCTATCATCCATTCCCAGAAGGAGAAGGGCTTGGTATGGGGATTGTCGACGCGGAAAATGGTGACGCCCATGTCCATCCAGAATTCGATGATGGATTTGATCTCGATCCAGAGATTCTCCCGATCCGCGCAGAAGAAGTTGAGGGGATAGACATCCTCGTATTTCTTGGGCGGATTCTCGGCGCACTTGATGGTGCCGTCCTTCTCACGATAATACCAGTCCGGATGGGCTTTGACGTAGGGATGATCCGGCGAGCAGTTGAGGGCGAAGTCCAGGGCGATGGCGAAACCCATGTCTTTGCAGGTTTGGAAGAAGGCGCGGCATTCTTCCAGGGCCTTCCCCGGCGCGCTCCCGAGTTCCGGATCCACGGCCTTGTGGCCGCCATGGGAATTGCCGATGGCATACGGGCAGCCGGGTTCGCCGGGCTTGGCCACCAGGCTATTGTTCACGCCCTTGCGCTTGGTGACGCCGATGGGATGGATGGGCGGCAAATAGATGACGTTGAAACCCAGGGACTTGATTTCCGGTAGGCGGGCGGTCATGTCGCGGAAGGTGGCCGAGCGATGGGGATCGGTGCCCTGGGATTTGGCCCACATCTCGTACCAGGCGCTGAACTGGGTCAGCGGTGCATCGACGCGGAGGGTTCCGAAGGGTTCAAAAAGGAAAGGCGTGTCGGTGAAAGGCGTTTCGCTCTGGTTGGAATGGCCCAAGGTCCTGGCCTCGACCGTATATTCATAGCGGCCCGGTTCATAGGCGGTGAACTTTCCCAGCCAGCCGTCATTGTCGATGAATTCCATCGGGGCCCGTTGCCACTTGGTCGCGCCGGCTTGTCGGAAGAGGAGCGCGGCTTCGCATTTCTCATGACCGTCCCGGAAGATATCCGCCGTGACTTCGATGACTTCGCCGGGAACGGCCTTGACGGGGAAACGACCGCCGTCCACCATGGGCTGGAGGTTCTCTACCACGGCATGGATGGCTTCGATATGGAGCGGCAGCTTCGGGAGCCGGGCCTTGGGCTTGGAGGCTGGCAATTTGGCCTTCCCATTAGTCGACGGCTTGCCGACGATGGCGGCCGATTTCGGCGCGACCTGGGTTTTCGAAACTTGTTTTTTGTCGGACTTGGTCTTGATGATCTGCTTAGTGGCTGCCATGTTTCCCAATCAGCTCCTGATAAAATTGATGGGTTCGCTTGGCCACCTGGGACCAGGCGAATTGATTTTCGACGCGTTGGCGCGCCTTCTTGCCCATGGACATGCGCAGGGCTGGATTGTCCAATAGGGAATTGACCGCTTCGGCGATGTCTTGCGAGAACTTTTCCGGATTGCGGGGCTCGAAATCCTCCGGGCCCTTCGCCGTGATCGGGACCAGAAGTCCGGTCTCGCCCGGAACGACCACCTCGGGAATGCCGCCCACGGCGCTGGCCACCACCGCCGTCTCGCAGGCCATGGCTTCGA
>DAINDC010000067.1:0-18077 GCA_036732085.1 Fibrobacterota bacterium
AAGCGGCCGGCGAAGGAGAGATGTGCGGTGAGACGCGGGCCCTTGGTGCTGATGGGGTCCTTGGTCACCTGGACCAGGATTTCCTGGCCGGTCTTGAGGAGCTGGTCGATGGTCTTGCCTTCGTCCTGCCGCGGGGCCGGCTTGTCGCCGTCGTCATCGTCATAATCATCCAGGTTGGGTCGTCCCGCCACGTCCTCGACATGCAGGAATCCGGCCTTCTCCAAGCCGATGTCTACGAATGCGGCCTGCAGTCCGGGGAGAACCGCATTGACCACGCCCTTGTAAATATTTCCGACTAAACGATTGCTTTCCGGCCGCTCATAGACGATTTCGGCCAAGCGACCGTCCTCGAGAATGGCGATTCGTTTTTCATAGGGCCTGACATTGATCAGGATTTCCCTTTTGGATTTAAGAGGGCGATTGAGTTGGTTTGACGAAACCCGACCTCCGCTCTTTCTGATGGCTTTCTCCATGGACTCCACTTGTTCTAGAAAAGTGTTATTGGAATTTTTTAAAAATTTCCTGCAAAAAAGAAGAAACCAAGCCCTTTAGGACCCGTTTTTTCCCCGCATATGACTGGTAAAGATAAATATACTAGGGCCCGGACGGGGGGACCCCCGGTTGAAAACCGAGGAAAACGGAGTGCGGAATGCGCTTAGGTATAATTTTGATATTTAATTACAAATAATGGCCTATTAGTCCATATAGTAGGTATTTTGCCACAGCGTAATCCCAATCACTTTACCGGGTCAGGAATCTTCCCAGCGCGAAGGGCCGTGGACGGCGGCCCGTCACCTTATCCACCACCACGCCCTTTTGGGCCTGGGCGGCTTGGCCCCGGAAGGACGCTCCAATGGCCAGAAGCCAACCCAAGCCAATCCGTGTCAAGGGGTATCAGGCCATATAAACTCCAGAGTGTTGTTGGAATCCTATTTGTCAGGTTGCGGCAGGTCCAGGTATTGCCCCGCCGCCAAACCCGAGATAGGCTAGAACGACCAACCCCAGCGTCATTAATGTTGAACCGGCCTATAATAGGTCGGGTACTTGGTCGCCACTAAAGCCTCAACCGGAGTCACGCACTTGCTCCGATTGGCATAGGGGGCTCTCAATCGGGAGGCGCAGGCGCTAAGAGCGGACGCTAAAAGCGCATGGTGAATTCCCCATGGACCGTCAGCTCATGGGTGGACTCCTCGTTGGCGGTATGCCATAGCTTGTCGTACTTGTACATGGTGTAGAAAAGCGCGTCCACATTGTTGGTGAAGTTGTAGGAGGCTTCCGGCTTGACCGTCAGGGTCAGGACGTTCTGATCCTTATGGGGCCGCTCGCCGGGCAAGGTCCGCTCCGTATACATGTAGTTGGCCCCGCCCGTGAGCTTGAGGCGCAGGTTGTTCTCGAGCTTGATATAGTACCTCCAGAACTGGAGGCCCTTCTGGGTCTCGACATCGTAGGAGAGCGATCCGTCCGCGCCGATATTGACGCCGTCCTTGGGAGTCTGGAGCGAATCGACGCGGCGGTAGACGGTCAGGTTGGTGTCCTGGGGCGTAGGCAGGAAGTTTCCATACCAGAGGTACGGGACCGGTTTCCCGGCCTGCTTGTCGAAGAAGATTTCCCGATCCAATCCGGCCTTGAGGCTGAGCTCCGCACGCACGTCCTTGTTGGTGGTGGCCGCCAGGCGCATCAAGGGGTCGAACTTGTAGGAGGTCTTCCGACTCTCCTGGGAAGGCGAGAACAGCGCATGCTTGTCTTCCGACCGATAGTTGAAGGTGGTGGTCGAGGTCATGGAGCGGAATGTCTTGCGCAGGATAGGCAGCTTGGACGCGAAGTCGCCGAAGGTTCCCGTCACGGTGACGTCCGGCCAGACGACGGAAGTATCGCTGGGCTGGATGGCGCGGAAAAGCGTGTACTCCTTGCTGTACTTGACGTTGAGGGAGAGGCTCAGATCGATCCAGGGCACGGTCAGCCCCGTGCTGCCGTCCAGGGAGCGGTTGACGCCGTGGCTGAAGCGCACGTTCGCGATCGCCGGATCGGGCGCCGAGAGGTAGTCCATGAAATGCGGATTGGGCTCGCCGTCCAGCATGGTGCGGAAGAAATTCCCGAAATCATCGTAGACCATGCCGAGCTGGTAAGCGTAGTAGCCGCCCACGTCCGTCTTGGTCAGGAGGTTGCCGTAGGTATACTCCTCGTTGTTGTACTTCTGCGAGACCGAATAGCTCACGTCGAAATTCCGCAGCCGCCAATCCTCCATGCGCTTGCGGAAGGCGCCGAGCACGCCCTTGCCGTCGCCGGCGGGGCCCAGGATGCCGGGCAGGCTCAGGGAGCCGTTGAGCTTGATGTCATGATCGGCATTGGCCTCGAAATGCTCCGGGCTCGTGAGCTTGCCGCCGAACCGATCGGGGACGGAGTCGTCGCGCGTCTGGTGGAAGCCCGCGTTGTAGTTGGCGCCCATGGTGAGCCAGGAGAAGATATTGGGATTGAAATCGGCATGGAAGCTCTGGGTCCGGTTCCGTTCGCGATCCAGGATCCCGTAGTAATCGCCATAATGGGTGGCGCCCCGGTGGCCGTCGTCCCATCCGAAGATCAAATCCTTCGCGAACAATCCGCCCTCGCATCGGCCGTTGTCCTCCTGCCCGAAAAAGGTCTCGTCGAAGCATTCATGGTCGTTGTCGAAATCCCGATCGACGGCCACGCGGAACCCGTAGTTGAAGAAGCTGAGCAGGCGCCACTCCATGTCCAGCCCATGGGTGAGCGCCACGGTGTAGATGGGCGGCAGGGCCAGGGGCACGTCCTGATCGTTGCGGGGCTTGTTCACCGTGGAAGTCCGCACGAAGGAAAGATCCCCTACGGTCAGGTTGAGCTTTTCGGGCAGGGGCGACACCTCCATCGAGGTGAGGAATTGCGGCATGTACTTCGACTTCTCCATGGATCCGAACGGCTTATAGGTCTTGGGCGTGAAGGGGGAGAGGTTGTAGATGAGCTTGGTCTCGTAGTTGCGGGACTCGTTCAGCGAGAAGAAATCATTGTGCTTGGACGATGAGTACGAGTAGGTGATATCCGGGCGTTCCAACAGGGTCTGGGTCAGGAAGTTGGCGGAGCGGTGCTCCTTCTTATAGGATGCGGAGAGCTTCTCCTCGAAGACGGTATTCTGGAAGACGCGCGCATTCCGCGCGTCCACGTCCGCGGCGCTGTCCGCCCCGCCCCGGCTGGTCAGGTGGTCATGGGCGACATCGCTTATGATGTCCAGGAAATCCGTCCCGTTGAGGCCGAGATCGGACGTGGGCTTGGTGAAAGGCCGGGAGATGGCGCCATGGTATTGCATGGAGAGCGGGATGCTCACGCCCCATTGATCCGGGAAGACCTTGTTCGCGAATACGGTGAGGTTGGAATTGTAGTCCACCGTGGTCTGGGAGTTGGCGGGCGTGGTCTTGGTCTCGCTCATGGAGGTGAAACCGCCGTTGCGGTAGGTGAGGTTGCCGGAGACGTTGATGAAGTCGGAGAAGTCCAATTGCAATTGGGTGCGCATGCTGCTGCCGAGGGAATGATCGACGCCCTCCAGGCGCAGATCGTTCACCCAGATATCGCCCTTCTGCGGCGCCGACGCGCCCGAGTCCACGTAGATGACCAGGCGCATCCAATCGATCCGCGACAGGGTGGGATTGCCCACCACGGACAAAGTCAGGGAGGAATCCTGGCGACCCTCGTGCCAGGCCTTCTGGCTGACGGGGCGGCCGTTGAAGGCGCGGTAGACGGAATCGTTCTTGAGGTTGGTCAGCGCGGACATGGGGACGTTGAAGGAATTCCGCTGCCAGAGCGTGACCTGGCTGGCATCGTGCATGCCCAAGGTGTCCATGTGGATCCGGATCTCGTAGTAGTCCTTGGAATCGCGGTTGCCCTGATCCTTGCCGAGACGCAGCCCCAGGCTCACGTGGTTCTGATCGACCTTGGTGTTGGCCGCATTGATGACCGCGTTCGAGTCCGGATGGATCTCCATGAGGATGCGGCTGTAGAGGGTGAGATCCTTGGGATCGCTGCCCAGGAGGCGGGTGGCGGATACCGTCTCGCCCGCATGCAGGTTCTCGTAGCGCAGGACGAGGGAGCGTTCCGGAAGCGGCTCGTCCGTGCGGGTGTCGCGCTCGATCTTGGTATTGGGGGAAGGCAGGTAGCCTTTCTCTTCTTGTTTATTGACCACCGTGACCTTGAGGCTGTTGCTGTCCTCGACCACGGGAGGCATGTGGATGGCCGAGCTGTCGTGCAGGTCGCCGCTGGCGAACCGGTCCGCATCGGTTTCGTAATCGCGGTTGCGCTCGCTCCCTTCCCAGGCATTGCCCACCAGGTTCAGGCGCGCGAGCAGGACCTGGGACTTGTACACGCGGGCAGGCAGGCGCCCGAGCCATGCGCGCACGATCTTCACGTTGGAGAGGATCTGGGCCTCGTTTTCGCCCGCGATCGCGCCGATGGTGTTTCCCGTCCCGTACAGCGGAATCTGGTACTTGCGCCAGCCGTTGCGGAGTTCCTCGCAGTGGAAGGCCGCCGTGCAGGCGCTGTCCAGCGGCATCTGGTAGCGCAGATAGGTGTTCTTGACGTCGAGCACGCCTGATCGATCCAGATCCTCCGTATCATAGCCGTAACCCCCCGTGCCCTTGTCGTTGCCCTCGGTGCCGTTCACGTGGTAGTTCTGCTCGGTGGCGTCGGATACCGGCTGCACCCAATCGTCCCTTCCCGGATCCAGGTTGATCGAATCCAGGGGGACGGAGAAGCAGGTGGGCTTGCATTCCCAGCGGACGCCGGTCTCCCTGGGAGAGGCGTCCCGGCTGCGCCCGTCCAGGCCGTAGTCGTTCTGGTTGGTGATTTGCCCCTGCTCGATTTCCGATTGCAGTCGCCCGTCCGGCTTGCCGTTGTTGATTCCCGAGATGCTGATGTCCTCCGAGATCTGGCCGAGGTCGACGGTCAGGGTTCCTACCCGTCCCTGGACCACCACCTCCAAGGTGCGCTTCTTGCTCTGGTTGAAGAGGCCGGAGCTCAGGCCGCGCATCACGCCGCCCCAAGAATTCCCCTCCAGGTTGTCGTTCGGCTCCAGGCTCAGCTTCAGCAAGGTCTGCGGGCGGCTGTCGGTATAGCTGTTCCCGGTGCTGCCGTAGATGCGCGAATAGAATTCCTTGATGCTCGAATGCCAGATGAAATCCCCCTGATGCCGGTAGTCCAGCGTCTCGTCCGGCTTGCCGAAATTGTCGAAGTCCGGCGGTGAGGCCTTGTACCAGCTGAGGATGCTCATGGGCATGGTGAGGATGTTCTCGCTGCTCTCGAAGTTGTCGAGGAAGGCGCTGCCCTTGGTATTGGGGTTGTAGCGGCTCTGCGCGATCTCGAACTCGAAGTTGGCCTTGGACGGGGCGTCGGTCTGCACGAAGGGGAAGAGATTGGCCGCGCCGGTCATCCACTTGGGGCTGCCCGCCAGGCGCGCATTGAAGCCCCACAGGAACTGGTTGAAAGGCTCGTGGCCCAGCTCCGGCACCGCGGCCGTGGTGCTCTGGCTCTTGTAGAGGAGGGTAGCGCCCAGCATACTCTCGTCCGAGATGCCGTCCAGCTTGTACTCGAGACGAGTCCCCAGCAGGATCTTGTCCTGGATCTGGAAGGGCGGGTTGCATTCGTAGCTGATATCGATGGAGGCATTGGGATCCTTGGCGCGCGGGGAGAGCAAGGTTATTTGGCCCGTCTCGTAGAGCACCTCGTAGTCCACGTTCTTGGTCAGCACGGTGGAGCCGTTGAGGATCAGCTTCTCCGTGCCGCTCTCGATGTCCACGCATTGCGAGCCGCTCACCGAATGGGAGTTTTCCCGCACGTCGAAGGTCGATTTCCTCTGCTTGCCCGTGACGACGAACTTGTGGGTGGTGGGGCCGCTCTGGACCTCGTCCACATTGTCCTCGTAGATCTTGGTCTGCGGATTCACGCGCTTCATGGGCGTGAGGCAATTGGCCTGATTGTCCGCGATGCCGATGCCGCCCTGGCAAGGCAAAACCATGTAGCCGAGATCGAGATTGAAGAGGCGGGGATCGTCGACGTTGATCTGGCCGGGCTTGTCCGGCCGTTCCAGGCCCAGGCGGCGGATATAGGTGATGGTGTCGCTGGCGTCCCGCGAGAGGCTGTCGCTGCCGCGCACCAGGTTCACGCGGAAATTCAGCTTGTCTTCCTTGGTGACCCTGCCGATGCTGTAGACATTGCGCCACATGAGGCTGTCCAGCTCGGGCATGCCCACCACCGATCGCGAATGGATGAGGATCAGGTTCTTCTCATCCTTCTTGCCGCCGATGGACGGGACGAAATCGCCCTGCCAGCGCACGGCGATGGACATATTGCGGTTGCCGGCGGGGACGGTGAGCATGCGCATGTCCTCGTCGTAAAAATAGTCCGTGCCGGACGTGAGCGGCTTCCAGCGGCCGCGCTCGCAGACCGCATTGATGCGGCCTCCGTTCTGGTCGTAGACACAGGCCGTGGCCGAGTCCGTGATGTTGATCTCTTCGCCGGGCAACAGGAACTGGTAGGCGTAGACGGGCATGCGGCCGACGCCCAGCTTCGAATAGATGCTGGTCGTCCCGCCGGTCCAGTTTTCCGGCTTCCCATAGTCCTGGCGATCCTGCAAGCGCAAATAGAAGTGGCGGTGCAGATCCATCGCCCGATCCTCGATGGTGAAGTCATGCAGCTCCACGCCCGCGCCCAGCTTCTGCCGTTCCTGGGAACCGCCTTCCTGGCTGGCGATGGTGGTCACCTCGAGGCCGCCGAATTTCATGCGCATCTTGAGCCCGAAAAGACCCTTATGCGATTCGGTATAGCCGGTGAGGCTGGTTCCCGTCAGCGCCAGCGAGGTATTGCCCGCCTCGATCTCCTGGATGATGTCGTCCTCCAGCTCGTCGCCCTCGCCCTTGTAGGTGATCTTCAGCTGGTCCTTGAGGTTGGTGCCGAAATTGTCCTCGCTGTTGATCTCGATATTGATGAGCCGCCCGATCGATCCCTTCACCGAGAAGGCGGGCTGCTGATCCATGTGCAGGTTCGGGAACCAGCTGTCCCCGCCGCCGGGCGCGCCGTTGCCGGACAGGCGCGTGCCTTCCACCACCAACTTGTAGGAGCCGTTGATGCGCAGCCGCGGCTTGTCCACGCCGATGCGCTTCATCCAGTCCGGAACGTTCACGGGCAGCACGATGTCCAGCATGCCCGGGCCGTTCGCCTGCGAGGCATCCTCCTTGCCGATGAACTCCTGCAACCACAGCCGCCGCAAGGCCAGCTCGTTCATGTCGACGGTATATTCGTTGAGCTCGCGGTAATACGCCTGCCACATGGGCGTCGAATCCTGCGCCCCGGGCCCGCTTTGGGCGGGCGGCAGTCCCAGGTAGCGGATGATTTCCACCTGCCGCGTCTCGAAATTGATATTGTGCTTGCGCTTGAGATATTGGCTGTTGATCTGCAGGTAACCATGCCCATGCGCGCTCTCCACGCCCTTCTGCGGGAGCAATTCCTCCAACGGTTTGGAGGCGTCGGGAACCTGCGCGTATTCCGGCTGTTCCATATAGATGGCATTGCCGGTATCGACGCCGAAGGCGATGAGCAGGAAGGAGGAGAAGAGCCTGCGCACGGAGAATTCAGGCACGCGAATGCGATCCACCCTTCGGGAGGGGATATGAACGGCAGCTCGCCAAGGCGGCGGGCGCCCGGCCATCGAACCTCAACATGCGAATTCCTCACGAACCTTACGGGAAATACCGGACGGGTCCAGCGCCGGCCTTTTACCTTTAGTGAAAAGGTTGGGCCAACGGCTGGATTATTATACGAAAAAGGGGCATTGGAACCGGTCGGGACGGAATATTTTTTTTCGCCCAAGCCATTGATATAACTCCGAGTAGGGAAAGCATTTATTAGCTTTCCACCCCCGGCCGGAAGGGCGTTCGCCGAGCCCTTCCATTCCCTCCATCACGCGGCAAACTCTACATCGGTATGAAAAGAATTCCAGCGGATTCCAGCAACGACAAGGACGATCGGAAACGAAGGTGGAAATTCGGCCAGAATTTCCTCGTCGATGAAACCGTGATCCGGCAAATCGCCGAGGATGTCCATTGCCGTCCGAACGATTGGATCGTGGAAATCGGTCCCGGCGCCGGCGCCATTACGCGCCGCCTGTTACCCACCTGCAAGAAGGTCACGGCCATCGAGGTCGATTCCAAATGGGTGGAACATCTCCGCAAGCATCCCGAATGGGGTAACCTGGAAGTCATCCAGGCCGACGCCACCCGCATCGACGTGGAAGACGTCCTCCTCCGCAGCGCGCCCGAGCCCGGCGCCAAGCCCTTCGTGGTCGGCAACCTGCCCTACAACCGCGCCGCGCCCATCCTGTTCCGCTTCCTACCCTTCATCCAGCGCTACCAATCCCTGAACATCATGGTCCAGTACGAGGTGGGTAAGCGCATCTGCGCCAAGCCGCATAGCCGCGACTTCGGGTTCCTGTCCGTCTTCATCCAGAACTACGCCACGGCGGAAATGCTGCAGAAGATCCCGCAGGATGCCTTCCGGCCCCGTCCCAAGGTCATGTCCGCCACCGTCAGGCTCACGCCCTTGGCCGCGCCGAAGATCGAGGATCCCATGTTCCTGCGTTTCGTGGAGCTCGCCTTCGCGCAGAAGCGCAAGAAGATGAGCAATTCCCTGCTGCCTTTCTACCCCAAGGATAAAGTCACCGCCGCGCTCATCGCCCTCGACCCCGGCGAAACGGAAGACCGCCTGGGCGAGCATGCCCGCGCCGAGGATCTGTCGGTGGATCAATTCGTGTCCATGTTCAAGGCCCTGGGACCTCCTCCCGGAGTGCTGCCCCGGAAATCGATTCCTCCGGACATTTCCGGTCTGGGCGTCGAAGGCGATATGGAGGAAGGCGACGGAGACGGCTTCGAGGCTTCCGAGGACGCGGACGAGGACTGAGCCCGCGCCTGCGACCGACTACTGGATCTGAAGGATGGACTTGGGCGCCTGGATATAGGCCTTGATGACGTTCTTGCGTTCCGTATGCAAGGCCGATTCCGCGCGGATGGATTGCATCTTGGCCAGCATGAGCCGGACCATCTGATTGTCGACGGCCTGCATCTTGACGCCCATGTCCAGGACCAGGCTGCGCTTCTCCTCGACCAGGGCCTTCTCATTGGAAGGGATGAACTTCTCGGCCTGGAAGGCCTTGAGCTTGGCCACCACTTCCTGCGAAGCCTTGGCGGTATGCTCCAGGATTTTCTTGCGCGCCTCCAGGACGCGTCCGGTCGTCTCGTCATCGGCGGGTTGGATGCGCTTGGAAAGGTCCACGGCCATCTGATAGAGGCCGTAAAGGACATCGAGCTCGGCTACCACGGTCTGGGTCAGGGGATTCATGCCATTCCGCCTATACCGCTCAAGACACCAATGAAAGCGAGGAGGTGGACCTTTCGGACAAGGTGCCATGATCGTCGCGGCGGACGTTCTCGATGGCCACGAGCCACGCTTCCCGCAGCCTGGTCATCATCACCTGCACGTCCTGGAGGCACTTCGCGGATCTTTCCCGGATGGCCTGGGTCAAGTGGCGGGAATAGAATTCATACAGCCGGAAGAGATTGCGGGCGATGTCCCCGCCCTTCTCCATGTCGAGGGCGCACATCAGCTCGGTGATTCCGTTCTGCACGCGCTGCACGGCCTTCACCATCTTCTCGACGTTGTTGGAAGTGAGATCCTCTTCGGCCTTCTTGCACCACTTGATGCAATGGTCGTAGATCATGATGACCAACTTGCCCCGATCGGCGGTGGTGATATTGGCCGTCTTATAGCTCTGATGGGCGTAGGACATTATTACCTCTTCATACTGGAAAGTTGTCCGCCGAAAGCGGCGCTTTGGGACTGCAACTTGGAAATGGAAAGCTCGAGATTGGAGAACTGGGTGGTGAGGCGAGCCTTGACGCTGGCCACGTGCGCCTCCAGCTTGGTGATCTGCACGTCCTCGTCTTTCATCCGATCCTGGTAGTTCTTGGACGTGGTGCTCAGGAAGCCGTCCACGTAGTTGTTGATCCGATTGTAGAAATCCGCGATCTGGCCCGCCACGCCGCGCACGAAGGTCATCTGGCCCACGCCGCTTCCGGCGGTCGCATTGACGGACAATCCCTTGGAGTCGCCGGTGTTGGACTCGAGGACGTTGCCGCCGGCGGTCACGGTGGCGGCGGCATAGGAGGTTATCGCCGCATCCTTGTCCGTATCGATCATGGCCGTACCGGCATCGACCATATAGGTGCCGGTACGCGTATCCGCGGTATAGGTGCCGAAGCTCTGGGCCGGGTTGGTCGAATAGCCATTGGTCGCGAACAGGCGCTTGATGCCTTCGAAATCCTGATCGACGGCGGTATTGAAGGTGGTGTCATTGATGGTGAGGAATCCGGTCTTTGAATCGGACGTGATTCCCAGGGCCGCGAGGCTCGAGTAACGGCCGAGATTCGAATTCTTGAGTTCCGGGATATTGTTGGTCAACATGCTCTGCAACTGGGACTTGAGTCCCAGGATATTGGAGTCCCCGGCGAAAGGGCCCTTGATCACATTGCTGCGGGTGCCGCTCTGGAGGCCCGCCGGCTGGGGCTGTCCGGGCGTCCTGTCCTGGGACTTGACCGTGATGGTGGATTTATCGGAGATGAACTTGACCAGCATGTTGTAGGAATCCAGGAAGTCCTGGACCTTCTTTTTCACGCCGTCCTTGTCGTAGTCCAAGGTCACCTTGACGCTCGAGGGATCCGCCTTCTTGAACTGGAAGATGGTGCCGTCGATGGTTGTGGAATCCTTGTTCGTCTGGGAAGAGAAGGGGATGGCGTTCAGCATGAAGAAGGCGTTCTTGCCTTCCGAGATGACGGACTTGAAATCGGTCTTGGCCGCCGAAGTCCCCATATTGAGCGTCGATCCGGAGGCATCCGCGTCGTTGAAGGCCAAGGTCAGCGAGATGGGGCTGGTGCCCCCCGTCTTGTCCTTGATGATGATTTCGCCGGAAGAACTGATGGAGACGTCCATATTGGCCGCGCCGCCGAAGGCCGACGTGATGCTGTTCCCGCCGGCATCGCCCGTGGTCAGGAGCTTGGAGAGCGTGTCCGTCCCAGCGCCGATGGTGAAGGTCAGGGGAGCGATGGCCGCGCCCGCGGCATTGGTGCCGTTGATGGTGATGGTATCGCCGGCCGTGACGCCTTTGCCGGTGCCTAGGCCGTTGAAAAGGCTGGAGAAGGTGGATGCCGCGGTGGCCGGGCCGCCGGTCGCCAGCCTGAGGTCGAAGACTGTGCGCGCGGCTTCCTTGCCCACGGTAGCGGTGGCCGGGTTGACCAGATCGAGTCCGTCGGAGAAAATGCTCTTGGCCTCGCGGCCGGCGGTGGGGGTAAGGCTGAAGGCCTTGGAACCCTCGTCGACGGAGGTCATCATGATGCGGTAGTCGTCCGTGCCCATCTGCACCACGGAGGCAGTGGCGCCGGTGCCGGTGGCCCGGTTAATCTTGCCCGCGATATCCTTGAGGGTCTCGGTGCCGTCGAGATCGACCGTCACATCGGTGGTAGTGGGATCCGCTTTCAGGGCCGCGGCCGAGACGGAAATCTTGAACGAACCGGTGAGGCCCAGGGAATTGGTCGCCTGGGTCTGGGTGAAGGATTTGGAAGCCACTTTGAGCGAGCTCGCCAGGGAGTTCACCACGATGTCGAAGTTGCCGGGGGTCGCATTGTCGCCGCCGCTGATATCCACTATGGTGGAGTCCGACGTGGTGGGCTTGAAGATGTTCAAGGCCGTCATCTTGTTCATCTCGACGGCTTTGGTATTGAGATCGGACAGCTTGGTCTTGAGATCGTTGAAGGTGGAAAGCTTCAGCTCATAATCCGATTTCTTGGTCTGTTCCTTAACGACGCGCTGGTTCTCGATCTGGATCAGGCCCGTGATGATGGACTGGGTGTCCAAACCCGAAGCCAAACCACCGACTGCCAAAGTTCCGTCTGCCATAACTAACGCTCCAGGGACTGGAATGGGTACATACTCTTTATCGTCAGAAGAGGGCGCGGGCTTTAACCTCAAACAGCCTTTATATGTGTACGATAGGGACCTGTCGGAGCGGATTTCTGGCGAGGAAACCCCCACTTTGTCACAAGACGTGACTTATTTTCTTCCTTTTCTGACAGTTAATATCGTTATTAGAGAATTTTTAATGGGATCCTCGCAAGATAATCCTCAAAAATTCAGTGCAATGACACTTAAAATGACGTATATCAGCAATAAGTCACATGTCGTGACCTTTCAAGAATTCTTTCGGAAAAACCTTTACAAATCCTTTTAAAAATAGCAGTCACTCCCTGGAACAGGTATTGCTTGCGGTATTGACGGACACTTAACTACGAGGCCTAATAAATGACCTTCGACACCACCGATGAAACCCTCAAGCGCTACCTAGAGGATATCCGGAAGACCAGCCCCATCGACCGCAAGGATGAACATCTGTTGTTCAAACTCTGCCGCGAGGGGAACCGCGCCGCCCGTGAGAAGCTCGTGAGCGCGAACATGCGGTTCGTCCTGAAAGTCGCCTTGCAGTATCGTGGTTGCCCCATCCCCCTGCCCGATCTGGTCAGCGAGGGGGCCATGGGCCTCATCCGCGCCATCGAGAGTTTCGATCATTCCCGCGGCCTCAAGTTCATCTCGTACGCCGTATGGTGGATCAAGGCGTATATCACCCGCGCCATCAATGAGCAAGGTTCGCTCATCCGCCTGCCTGCCAACCAGCATCTCCGCGTCCGCAAGGCCCTGAAGGAAAAGTCCAAGGGCAAGGAGCTCGGTGACGATATCCGCGAACTCATCCAACTCGGCGAAGCCGGCATTTCCTTCGATGCCCCGCTCAAAACCGATACCAAGACCACCTATCAGGAAGTCTTGCCGGATGACAAAGCCGTGAATCCCGAGGCTGAAACCGAAATCCAGGCCGTGGAACATCTCGCCAAAGATTTGCTCTCCGAGCTACCCGAGCGGGAAGCCCAGGTCATCAAGGGCTTGTTCGGAATCAATCATGAGGCGCCGCAGACCCTCCGTGAGGTCGGCGAAACCCTGAACATTTCTCACGAGCGCGTCCGTCAGCTCCGCGACCAGGCCTTGCGCCGCATCCGGAAGAACAAGAACAAGGAAGTGCTGCGCGAGAAGTACGAAGGTTATCTGCAAGCCCTGGCCGGCTAAAAGCCGGGTGGCTGGTTAAGAACCAGTTGGCCGGCTAAAAGCCGGTTCACAGGCTAAGCGCGCCCGGATATCCGGCGAGCGCTTAGCCAAATTCGAATTCGAATGCCTCGGGAAACCCGGGCATTTTTTTTGCCCGCTTTTTATCGGCCCATTCCTTCCCACTTTATCGAAGCGATTTATTTCCGGACGCGGCTTGGGTTTATTTGGTTAATTTCGGAATTATCGGATTCCGTCGATTCTCGATTTGATAACGCGCTTAAAAGGAATGAACATGCTCCCATGGTATTTTCGCTTCGCCGCCATTGCGATCGGTCTGGGTTCAACCCTCCATGCCACTCCGGTTTATTATTCCTTCAGCGGTGCCGTATCCGCAAATACCGGAATCGCAGGCTATACCTTGGGTCAGAAGGTTTCCCTGATCGTCGCCGTGGACCGGAACAAGGATGGCTACCAGAATTATAATGGCGCCACCTATACCAATGCCGATCGACCGGGCGAGGATTTCTTCCAGGTCGATTATGTAGGAGGCGATCTCGCTGCGGCGGACGCCGTCGCCTTCACCACCTTGGATTCGCATACCGGCCATACGGATGCCGGAGGCTCCCTGGAACTGACCGTCAGCAACCTCGATCTTTCCGGGAACGACTACTTCACGATCCAGGACTGGAGCCATGGCCTGGACGCATGGACCATCGGGCAAAGCGGGATCAGCGGCACGCATATCATGTGGGATGCCAATATCTTTTGGTACCAGACGGCAGCCATGAACTTGACCTTGACGAACATCTCCCGGAGTAATCCCCTGGCCCCGAAGATCCCGGATGCGGCGCCTGAGCCTTCCAGCCTGGCCCTCTTCGGGTTGGGAATGATGGGTCTCGCCGGGATGGCGCGCATGCGCAAGCAGAGCCGAAAAGGCTGAAAAAGGCTGAAGCCGCCCGGTAGGTTTTCCCGGGCCTCGCCGTCAGCGGCCGCTAAAGGGTTATCCCATACAGGGAGCCGTACTTCTCCTTGAGATAGGCCAGGAACGGGGCCGCGGAGGTCTTCGCTCCCGTCGCCAGCGCCATGAGCGAATCGCCATCATGCATGCGGCCATGCCGATGGACCTTTTCGCCCAGCCAGGCTTTGAGCCCGCTGAATTTCCCGGAACCGATATCAGCCTTGAGCCCCGGCAGATCGCGGAGCGCGGCGTCATACAATTGCGCGGAGCGCAGGTTGCCCAAGGTATAGGTGGGGAAATAGCCGAGCAGCCCGCAGCTCCAGTGGACGTCCTGCATATAGCCCATGGATGGCGATTCCGGGGTGACACCCAGGTTACGTCGCATGCCCTGGTTCCAGGCGTCCTCCAGATCCTTGGCTTCCAGTTCGCCGCCGAAGAGCGCGGTCTCCAGCTCAAAGCGCAGGACGATATGCAGGTTGTACGTGACCTCGTCGGCCTCGACGCGGATGAGGGAGGGCTGCACGCGGTTGATGGCCCGCAGGAACCCGTCCAGGGTAACCTCCAGGAGCTGATCGGAGAAGGTCTCCTGCAGCGAGGGATAATAGCAGGACCAGAAATCCCGCGACCGGCCCACCTGGTTTTCCCACAGCCGCGACTGGGACTCATGGACCCCCAGGGAAACGGCCTCGGCCATGGGCGTGCCGAAGTAGCGGGGCTCGAAGCCCTGCTCGTAGATGCCGTGGCCGCCTTCATGCAAGGTGCTGAAGAGCGCGGACATCAAATCGGTCTCGCTATAGCGCGTGGTGAGGCGCACGTCGCGCGGGTGCAGGCCCTCGGTGAAGGGATGAGCGCTCTCATCCAATCGGCCCGCCTCGAGATCGAAGCCCATATCCGCCAGGATCTTCCGGTTGAAGAGCCGCTGGGCGGGGATGGAAAAGGCCTTGCCCTCGAAGGCCCGGTTCCCGGAGGCTTGCACTTCCATGAGATTGCCGAGCAGGGGCACGAGTTCGGATTTCAAATCGTGCAGTAAGGTCTTGAGATAAGCCGTTCGCGCGCCCGGTTCATAATTGTCGAGCAGGGCGTCGTAAGGGGTTTCCGCATAGCCCAGGCATTCGGCTTCCTGCCGGCGCAGCTTCACGATCTTCTCCAGCCAGGGGTTGAAGGCCTTGGTGTCGTTCTTAGGGCGGGCCTCGGCCCAGACCCTTTGCGAGAGTGAGGCGGTCTCGGCGATTTCCGCGGCCAGGGATTCGGGGATCTTGATCGCCTTGTCCCGGTCGCGGCGCATTTCTCTGACGATGGCGCGATCCTGGGGGGAGAGCCTGGTGGCTTGCTGCGGCTGATCGCAGGCGTCCAGCAGATCACGCAGGCGCGGATCGGAAAACCGCTGGTGCGCGATGCGAGAGAGGGCGGCCAAGGCGCGCGCGCGTCCGTCGCCGCCGGCATGGGGCATCATGGTCTCCTGATCCCACGAAAGCAAACCCACCGCGGATCGCAAGGCGTAGAGATCGCGGCTGTACTCGAGCAGGGAATCGAAGGGAGCGGCCATGGGTCATCCTTTTTTGGTCCAGCCAAAGATAAACTTTTCAGGCATCCCTAACAGAATGGGGTCCTTCCTCAGCCAGAATGGCCTTGCAGGATGGTTTTAATATGGTGGATCAGCAGGGACGGGGAAAAAGGCTTCAGGATGTGGATGGCCAGGCTCCCTTCCGGCTCAGGAAGTTGGGGCAGGTTGGGCAGACCGCGCATGAAAACGAAGGGCGGGACCGGATACCGCTTCCGCCAGGACGCATGGAAGGCATAACCGTCCAGTTTCGCCGGATCCCGATTCAGGTTGGCATCCGCCAGAACCAGATCCACCGCGGTCCAGCCGAGGATCTCGAGAATGATTTCCGCTTCCTGCAAGGATCCACCCGCGAAGACCCGGAAGCCATGGTTGCCCAGGAACAGCGCCAGCAGATCGCGCAATAGAGGCTCATCTTCGAGGAGCAGGATTTGCAAGGATTTTTTCCGCATCCGGAACAATAATACAACCATTGGTTGTGTATTGCAATACACGGTACAACCTTAGGGACGTGTTGCCCGTCCGGGAGCTTATCTATTGTGGATGGGAGCGGGAGTGGCGATGGCGGCAAAAGACGGAAAAGCCTTGGGACTGAAGCTCCGGAAACTGCGGGAACAGGCCGGCCTTTCCCAGACCGGACTCGGCGAAAAACTCGGCGTGTCCTACCAGCAGATCCAAAAATACGAACGCGGCGTGAGCCGGCTTAGCGTCGAAGCCTTGCTCCGCCTAGCCCGCGCCTTGGATCAACCCGTGGGCGCCTTGTTGCCGGCCGGCGCCAACCTTTCCTGGACGTCCTTGGAATCGGCGGATCCGCGCGGCGCCAAGGAGTCGCATTTGGCCGAGCCCCGATCCGAATATGGAGGCCTCACCAAGGAAGAAAAGGATGTCCTGAAGGCGTTCCGCGAATTGGCGGACGACAAGCTGCGGGCCGCTTTCCTGGCCGTTCTGAAAGCCGGCGGTCGCAGCCGCTAAGAGCGGGCGCTAAGAGCGGGCGCTGAGAGGATGCGTCCGGGCCCTTTTGCTATCTTTTGCGCGACACAACCCAGCAGGAACAGGCCCCGTGGACGGTTTCAAACTCGCGTTAATCCAGAGCAAGGGCAATTGCCTGCTTCCCGACCGGTTCGCCAAGCTGCAGGAGCGCATCCTGCAAGCCGCGGTCCAAGGGGCCCAGGTGGTGGTGCTTCCCGAGCTCGTCCTCCACGATTATTTCTGCATCGAAGAGGATCAGCGGCATTTCGACCTCGCGCATACCCTGGAGGATCCCGCCATGCTCGCCCTGCGCGATCTGGCCAAGGAACGCGCCATCGTGCTCGTGGTCCCGTTCTTCGAGAAACGGGCCCCGGGCCTCTACCATAATTCCGCCGTCGTCTACGATGCGGACGGGACCGCGCTCGGCACCTACCGCAAGATGCATATCCCGGACGATCCGGGCTTCTTCGAGAAATATTATTTCACCCCCGGCGACCTGGGCTTCCAGGCGTACCAGACGCGTTACGGCCGCATCGGCGTGCTCATCTGCTGGGATCAATGGTTCCCGGAAGCCGCGCGCCTCACGGCCATGCAGGGGTGCGATCTCATCGTCTATCCCACCGCCATCGGCTATGACGATCGCGAAACCGCGGGGCTGACGCCGCCGCAGGCCAAGAGCCTGAACGCCAAGTGGCTGGACGCCTGGGTGACCATGCAGAGGAGCCATGCCATCGCCAACGGCGTCTTCGTGGCCGCCGTCAACCGCGTGGGCCAGGAGGGCCATCTCCGCTTCTGGGGCAGCTCCTTCGTCTGCGATCCGGGCGGCGAGGTGCTCGATCATCTCGACGACAGCCGGGAAGGCCTGCTCATCCGCGACATCCAGGGATCCGAGGTGGAGGCGCACCGGCGCGTCTGGCCCTTCCTGCGCGATCGCCGCATCGACGCCTATCCCGATCTCCTGAAACGCTTCTCCCGCTGATCGCCCGCCGGATACTTGGTAGAACTCCCTTACTCAGGTACGAATTGACTTTGAAACAGGCAGGGATGAGTAACAGAGGCGAGTCCCCGCCCGCTAAGCCGCCCGAGGAGCTGTACGGGAGTACTGCGACGAGGGCAATAACGCGGGCGGGCTGTTGCAAAGTCAAGGCGTGCCTGAGTAAAACTACCCTTAACCGGCGTGTTACCCTCGCCAAGGCCACGGATGAAACCCGATATCCTGCAAGCCCCGTATAAATCCCTGCTCCTGCCCGCCGAGTGGGAGCGGCAAACGGCCGTCTGGTTCACCTGGCCGCAGAACGCCGACACCTGGACCCCGGTCTGGGAGGACGCCAAGGCGGCCTACAAGGAAATCATCCGAGCCGCGCTGCGCTTCCAGGACGTGGTGCTGCTCGTCAACGA
>DAINDC010000068.1:0-3756 GCA_036732085.1 Fibrobacterota bacterium
GAACGCCTTCCGATCGGAAGAGACCCACTCGACGATAACCGGCGCCGTGGGCGAGGCGCGCTGGACCTATGCGATTTCCAAATTGGCCGAAGAGCATCTGGCCCATGCCTACGGCAAGGAACGCGGCATGCCCGTGGTCACCGTGCGGCCCTTCAATGTCTATGGTCCCGGCCAGGTGGGCGAAGGCGCCATCAAGATCTTCATCCAGAAAGCCCTCAAGGACGAGACCATCGAGATCCACGGCGACGGATCGCAAATCCGCGCCTGGTGCTTCATCGACGACCTGGTGCGCGGCATCGGCCTCGCGCTCGTGACCCCGGCCGCCATCGGCGAGACCTTCAACCTGGGCAATTCGCGCGCCATCGTCACCATCTACGGCCTGGCCAATACCATCGTCCGCGTCCTCAACTCCAAATCCAAGATCATCTTCACGAACAAGGATTATGCCGACGTGGAGTTGCGCATCCCTTCGATCACCAAGGCGAAGAAAATCCTCGGATTCGAAGCGGAAGTCGATCTGGAAGACGGCATCCTGAAAACCGCCGAGTACTACCGCAAGCACCCATGATCCCCGTAGGGAAACCCGGCATCCCCGCCGATGCGTGGAAGGATATCCGCGCCATCCTGGCCTCCGGGCAGCTGGTCGAGGGCGCCCGTTGCCGCGATTTCGCCGATGCGCTGGCCGAAGAGTTCGGCGTCCCGCATGTCGTTCTCGTCAATAGCGGAACCAGCGCGCTCTACCTGGCCCTGAAAGCCCTGGGCATCGGTCCGGGCGATGCCGTGCTCGTCCCCGCCTACAGTTTTCCCGCCACCGCCAACGCCGTGGCCTGGGCGGGCGCCACGCCCCTCTTCACCGATATCGATCCCCTCACCTGGAACCTGGACGCGGAAACGGTGAAGGCCCGCCTCGCCTCCCTGACCGCCTCCCAAATCAAACGCATCAAGGCCGTGATGCCGGTACAGGCTTTCGGCAATCCGGTGGCCATCGGTCCGCTGCGCGCACTCGCCAGGTCGCGGGGCTGGAAGGTCATCGAGGATGCGGCCTGCGCCATCGGCAGCACCTTGGATGGCCAGCCCTGCGGCACCCATGGCGAGATCGGCTGCTTCAGTTTCCATCCGCGGAAAATCCTCACCACCTCCGAAGGCGGCGCTTTGGTGGTCCGCTCGGCCCAGCTGGCGGCCAGGCTGGAACTGCTCAAGAACCATGGCATGCTCAAGCGGGCCGGCAAGGTCCTGTTCCCGGGGATGGGACTGAACCTCCGCTTCACGGAAGTGGCCGCCTCTTTGGGGCTCTCCCAACTGCGCATCCTTCCCGCCCTGCTCAAGGAACGCGCGGCCCTTTCCGAAAGGTATCATGCCGGGTTCCGTAACCTGGGCATGACCCCGCAGTCGGCTATTCCCGGCGGCCAACCGAACCATCAAAGCCTGGTGGCGCGCCTGCCCGTGCGGACGGTGGCCGCCCGCGATAAGGTCTTCGCGGCTTTGGCCCGGGGCGGCATCCAGGTCACCATCGGCACCTATCTCATCCCGGCGCTCCCCTCCTACCGTGAATCCGGTAAAGGGGGGGCCGTCAAGGGGAAACCTACAGGTTACCCAGCGGCCGAGACCCTGTTCCGGCAGGCCATCTCCCTTCCCCTGTACCCGGGCCTGGGCAAGGCCGGCGTCGACCGGGTCCTGGACGGGCTCCGGCGGGTGTTGGCTTGAAGAACCCTCAACCGAAACCGCGGACCGCGCCATGGACGCCATAGACGCCCTAAAGCGATCCTTGGCGGCCTGCATCCCGGACGGCCTGCCGCTGCCGATCCTGGCCGGACCCTTGCGGGGCCGACGCTGGCTCGCCGGGGCCGCGCCCGGACCGGCCAAGGGGCTTTCCACCCTGTTCAACCGCTGCGAACCCGGGCAACTGCGGGAAGCGCTCCGCCTGGCCGCCCTGGCCCCGGACGGCGTCTGTTTCGATATCGGCGCGCATTCAGGCCTCTACACCTTGCTGCTGTCGCGCGCGTCGCGCCGCATATATGCCTTCGAGCCCTTGCCCCGCAACCTCGCCTACCTGGTGAAGACCTTGGCCGTCAACGGCATCCGTAACGCGCATGTCATCCCCTGGGCCGTGGGCGGCGCCTCCCGCCTGGACGGCTTCCAGGAAGGGGGCCACAGTTCGGAGGGCCGGTTGGACGCCGCCGGCGCCCTGCCGGTCTTCACCGTCACCTGCGATGAATTTGCGGCCCGCTACCAGGCGGTGCCGGACCTGCTCAAGATCGACGTGGAGGGCGCGGAATTGGAAGTGCTCAAGGGAGCGATCGGGATCCTGCGCGCCCGCAAGCCCGCCATCCTGCTGTCGACCCACGGGGACGGGGTCAAGAACGATTGCCTGGCTTTCCTCCGGGACCTGGGCTATGCCAAGGTCGAGCCCCTCGACGCCCGGACGGAAGCCGAGGCCCGCGAGTTCTCGCTCACCTCCGCCTAGGTAACCTACACGTTACCCGGCGTCCCCGTCGGTTCCGGTTCCTCTGGTCACTGCCCCGCTGATTCCCGCGCCGGCATACAGTTCCATCAGCCGATCGTAGACCGCCCGGTAGCCATGGGTTTTTTCGAGCCAGGCGCGCGAGGCGGCCCCGCGTTCCAGTAGCTGCGCCGGATTGGCGAGGATGCCGGCCAGGACCGATTCCAAGGTGGAAGGATCCGCGAGGTAGAAGGGATGCCCGGGCATGAACCCCGCCAGGAGCGGGGTGAAGTCCGAGACGCAGGGTATGCCCTGGACCAGCATCTCCAGGGAGCTCACGCCGTATCCCGTACCGCCCCGGTTACCCACCTGATCCACGCAGAGGTCGCATCCGGCCTTGAGGCGGCGGCATTCCGCCTGGGTCACGCCCTCCACCAGCACGAACTCGAAATCATAGCGCGCCTTGAGCCGGTCCATGACGGGCAGGATCAGGTCCGTGCCCTTGTTGTACCGCTGCGAGGGGGCATGCACGATGCGCAAGGGGGAGTGCAGGGCTCGGCGGGGGGCGGCCGCCGGCATTTCGGTCGCAGCCATCTCGACCGCGGCCATTTCTTCCCCAGCCATCTCAAAAGGCGCGGGGATGAAGTGGATATTCGGATGGAGGTAGAGATGATCGAATTCCAAGGTGAGGTTGAGATCGGTCAAGTGATCCAAGGCGGGCGTCACCCCGTCCACGCGGAGTTCGGTGCCGTAGAAAACGCTCACGATGCGGGCCCCGCGCCGTTTGAGCTCCGCGGCCAGGTGCGCGCCATAGGTGAGGTCCCGGGCGCCGTCGAAATGGACCACGTCATAGCCGTCGAGATTGTAATCGCGGATGATGCCGGGGATGCTGCGGCGCACGCGCGCATCCTTGAGGTTACGCCAGGCGGCCTGCAATAGGTTGGGACGCATCTGCGCGATCGGCTCCCGCCTCACCTGGAGGTCCGCCGCTTCCGGCGCGATGAGCCGGCGGTTGGCCTCCTGGACCCGGTGCCGCACCTGCCAGGCGCGGAACTTCCGAATCGGATAGTAGTCCATCAGGATCTGCGGGATCTCCGGGAACCCGTCCGAGTCCGCGGGGCCTTGGAAGAAGACCAGATCCGCCTGATGACCGAAGCGCCGCTCGAGCTCCAGGAAATGCCGCGGCAATCCCTGGAAGGGCCCGTGGGTGAGATGGAGGATCTTCACGGCCGCAGCCTACCCAGTGCGCCCTTCATCGCGCGACGATGATCTTGCCTTGGCTGGACTTGCCGTCCGCCACCACGCTGTAGAAGTAG
>DAINDC010000068.1:3766-6516 GCA_036732085.1 Fibrobacterota bacterium
CGGCCTGCCCGGAGGCATTGTTCCCGTCCCACTGGAACTGGTTGCCCTTGGCATCCCGGGGTTGGAAGTGCCGCACGACGCTGCCGCTCTGCGTCAGGATATTGGCCGAGGCCCCCTCCGGGAGATTGCCCAGGATCAGGTAGCGATGTTTCTTAAGGAATGGATTGGGGAAGGCCTTCACGCCGTCGAGGCCGGATACCGCCTCCTGGGCCGGGCTCTCGTAAACGCTGATGCCGCCTTCCGTCGCCGCCCAGACCTGGCCGCTTTGCTTGTCCACGCTGATGTCGAAGATGCGGTCGGCCGCGAGACCGTCTTCCGCGAGGAAATGCTCCACCACCGGCGCGTCCGCCTGGGCCGTGGGCTGCACGCGGAAGAGCCCGTTGTCGCAGCCGACCCAGAAGCTCCGCTTCACATCCGTTTCCATCATCCGGCAGGATTTCCCGTCGATATTATCGGGGAAGACCGGCTGGAGGGAAAGGGATTTGGCCAGCTTATTATCCAGGCTGTCCACGTAGCCCACCTTGTCGTTCAGGATGACCCATAAGCGCCCAAAGGCGTCCATCGCCATGTCCCGGCCGATATCGGATCCGCTGCCCATGCGGCCCGCGAGGGAAATGGAGCTCAGATCGCCGGACGCGCTCCAGCGATAGAGGAAGAGGCCGCGATCGTCGGCCACGCCGAAGAGGGTATCCGACAGGATACGGGTGCCGAAGATATGGTAGCCTTCGCCCATCAGTACCGGGCAGGTTGCCTTGCCGGTCTTGAGGTCGAGATGGGCCATCCAATGGGTGGGCGTGTCGCTCCCGGTGGGCAGCTTGAGCAGGCTGATCCACATATGGTCCCCGTAGGGATCGCTCATCGCGCTGACCACGGTGTATTCCGGTACGAGGGTGGGCTGGATGCAGGAGCCCTCGCCGGCATGAAAGGACTGGACCCCGCCCGGTTTGATCTTGACGACGCCCAGTCCCCAATTGCCCATCAGTGCGTATCCGTCCGCGGTTTGGGAGAGAATGCGAAGTTCATTCCCAAGGATTTCCGACGAGGTCGGAAATTCCCTGATGGGTACCCAATCCCCATTGTTGAGTTGGTATACGTAGCCAAATCCCGATTTACCTCCCGTCATGGCAAAAACCCCTCGCGAGGAGGCTGAGACATTGGCTAGGATATCCGGCGGATATTTCCGGGACGGTGTGATCGGGTAAAAACGGCCCCTGGCGATATCGTAATAAATGAGGCCGAAATATCCCCCAAGGAACAACTTGTCGCCCCAAGGGAGAACCACGTCGTAGCTCTTGAAGGCGGGGAAAGTCGAATCTGCGATAATCAACGCCCTACCAACCACCGATTTCACGCGCACCGGAGAGACCAGGATGGTCCCGGTATCATGCGAGACCACCTTGCCATCCAGATAGGCCAGGTGGAACGGATGGCCCAGGGCCGCGTCCTTGACGGTGACAATCGAATCCGTTACGGTATCGGCGGCCTTGCCGCTTATCACATCGATGGTGGCCGGAAATCCCACATCCTCCGGCGTCGCCACGTCCTGCGCGGATTTCCAAATCTGGGGATCGAAAATGGTCCCGAACTTGGAGGAAAGGACGTCGTCGAAATCGACGCGGGCCTTGAGAACCTCGGATCCGGTCGCAACGAAAAGCGTATCCCCCACGCGGACCAATCCGGTGATTCCCGTCGCTCCCGCCGTCCCGAATTTGGTGAGGTTGGCCTGGGCCACGCCCTTCCTGCGATCGAAAAAACTGATCCCCTTTTCCGATCCGAGCACCAGGTAGTTGCCCGCGCTGATCAGCGCCCGCAGGTTCGCCCTCCAGCCTTCGGCCTTGTAGCTTTTGCCCCAGCCAGACCAGGTCTCGCCGTCCAATCGGAACAGCTCCCCGGAAAAAGAGGCGGCCCACAACCGATCGTCGGCATCGACGGCCAAGGACATCACCCTCAGATCGGTCAGGCCATCCGTATTGGAAAAATCCTTCTCGGCCAAGGTGACAGGGTTGATGCGACGGATGCCCCCCGTGGTGCCGACGTAAATATTGCCACGATACGCGACCATGGCATTGGTGGGATTCACATTGGTATAGCTGTGCCAGGCGCCGACGAAGGCGCGGGCCGGATCCGGGATCAAGGCCGTTAAAAGAGGGACCAGGAGAAGGACCGGTATGCGCATACCGGGCTTAATGTACCAATTTCCTGATCGCATTCCCTAGCGACGGAAGGAAGCGAGATAGGCTTCCACCGCGAGCGATATTTCCGGGTCCAGGCGGATGGACTGATCGACCGCGAGAATCGAAAATCGGGAACGCGCATCCTCGTCCACCTTGAGGAAATCCTTGCGGGTGCATAAAAATCCCGCTCCGGGATGCCTTTCCGCCGCGGCCGCGAGCCGCTCCGAGGGCATGGCCGCGTGGTTCCTCCCCTCCAATACCGCAACCGGGAGAACGCCTTCCCGCGCGAGATCGGCCAGGAAGGGTCCATTGTCGCCGAGGCCGCAGAAGACGATCCAGGGCCGGGTCCGATCGAAGCCGGCGGGCAACCGGAGCTTGCGCCAGAATCGGAACGCGGGAACGGAGGGCGAAAGAATGGTGCGGTGAGCAACCTTTAGCGCAGGAGCAGTGAGCGCAGGAGCAGTGAGCACAGGAGCGGTGTCTACGCCTTCGGGATGCGGGCCCTGCAAAATCAAATCGGCGCGGCCCCGGGCCCTGCCGGTTTCGCGATACGGTCCGGCAGGCAGCAGATCGAAA
>DAINDC010000068.1:6526-17627 GCA_036732085.1 Fibrobacterota bacterium
AGACCGGGTTCGCTTTTCTCCGCCTCGAGCAGGAGACGCAAGGCGCCCACGAGCCGGAGATCCTGGTAGCCGTCATCGGAGAGGATGAGATCGAACGGACGGCCGCGGCCATCCCGTCCCATCGACGCCAGGGCCTGCCATGCCTGGGCCCGGTCCCGCGTGACGAAGACGCGCGCGCCCGTCGACTGACGTAACATCTGCGCTTCCTCCGAGGATCGCCGCCAGTCCCCGCCCGGATGGACCTCCTCCAGCACGGATCGGGATCGCGGTTGCGATCCGCTTCCCAGGCGATAGGCCAGGACGGCCACCTCGAGCCCCCGCTCCCGGAAAATCCGCGCCAGTTCCAAGGTGACGCTGGTCTTGCCGGAGCCCCCCGCCTTCAAGGCCCCGATCACCACCAGGGGAATGCCGGGAGCTTTTCGGGAAAGCGTCACGGAAGCGGACATTTTAGCAGCATGGATCCGGGCGGCGGCCCAATAAAGCGGCGAAAGCGGGGCCAGCCAGGGACGCGGCTTCCATCGGCCGCCTAAAAAGTGCCCAATACCTGAGAAAATTGAATTATTGAACAGCATGTGGGATAATGGAATCGATATACCCGAGGTATCCGTGCCCGTTGGAAAGTTAACTATTCCGGGGCCGCGGCTTCCCCCGCAAAAAGGGACGTAATATGGGCTTGGATGATAAGTTGGTCCGCAAGAAGCTGGAAGTACTGCTCAAGGACGATATCCTCGTGGAGCGTTATCTGCGCACCTACGGACCCCGCCTCGATATGGCGCATATCGTCAAGCTCAAACAGGGAGCGGTCGACGCCGCCGGATCCGGGGGCGGCGGCGCCATCGACGATCCCACGTATCAGATCAAGGTCAAGTGCCCCATCTGCAATCAAGTGGACATCATCTGTTACGAGCTCAAGGCCAAGAGCCTCACCACCACGCCCGATCGCTTCCTCATCCCCCGCTATTTCGGAGTGAAGGGTTTCAAGACCCTGAACTTCAGCCTCATCTCCGTGACCGTTTGCCCCATCTGCCTCTTCGCCTCGCCGGACAAGCGCGACTTCACCACCTTTTCGGTGCAGGCCCGCAGCGAGAACAAGACCCAGATAGGACCCTTCGTGCTCGACGAGTTGCGCAAGAAGGTCGAGGAGCGCAAGACCTTCATAGGCGGCGTGACCGATTTCGCGGCCTACTTCAAGTACCCGCGCCAAGCCGAGGCCGCCAAGACCAGCTACCGGCTGGCCATCCACCGCGCCCTGGTGGAGGCCTCCCTGGAGTCGCCGCTCGCATGGTACAAGGCCGGCATGTACTCGCTCAAGATGGCCATGCTCGCCCGTGACACCGGCGGGGACGACGAGGCCGTGCTCCAGGAAGCCGTCGGGTTCCTCGCCAAGAGTTTCCGCAATAGCGAGGTCAAAACTCCGGATCTGGAGTACCAGCTCATCTACACCATCAGCGCGCTTTACCTGCGCCTGGGCGATGAAACCCAGTGCCAGGCCTTCATGGGAGTCTTGGACAAGCGGCGCACCGAACTCGACAAGCAGTCCAAGGAAGATCCCAGCGTGACCACGATCGCAATCGAGAAGTGGATCGACAAGATCAAGGACATGTGGACCGATCGCAAGGATCCGGACCTGTGGAAGCATTGATTGCACGATGTCCCGTTTAGGCTTATGGCTGGGATCCCTGGCGGCGCTGGCCGCACTGGCCACACTGGTTGTAATCAGCGCCCCCGCTTCCCCGCTGGCTGAGACTTCCAACCCGATCGCCGGCCTCTTCGGGCTCGACGGCGGCGGCTCGGGCGTTCCCGTCTTCTCCTTCCTCAAGCTGCCCGTCTCGGCGCGCGCCATCGGCCAGGGCTCCGCCACCCTGACCACGGACGAAGAGGCCACGGTCGTACAGGGCAATCCCGCCGGCCTCGCCCTGGTGAACGACTATTACTACTCGCTGTCCCATGCGGAAATTCTCGGCGAGTTCCGGCACGAGAATCTCGCTCTCACCTTCCCCACCGAGATCTACGGCACCTTCGGCGGCTCCGCCAATATCCTGGCCGCCACGTCCTTCGCGGATGCCCGCGACATCGACGAGAAGCCGGCCGCGCCCAGCGCCTACGACATGGCCTTGGGACTCGCCTATGCCAAGACCATCATCGAGAACACTTTCACGGCGGGCGGGCGGATCGATCTCATCCGCAGCTCGCTGGACGGAACCGTGGCCTATGGATACGGGATCAATGCCGGGCTCATGTTCCTCCTCGTCAATGACATGCGTGTGGGCTTGGTCCTCAAGAACCTTTCCCACGGCGCCCGCTACGATACCAAGACCGCCCCGCTGGAGCCGCTCCCGCTGGGGTTGGGCGTGGAGTTGGGCAAGCCGCTCTTCGACTCGCGCTGGTCCGCGCAGGCCGGCTTCCTGCAAACCAACGAAGGCGCGCTCCATTATTACGGAGGATGCGAGTGGCGCCTCATCAAATACCTGGTCGTGCGCGCCGGCTATGACGGGTCCTCGCAGGATCGCGAGATCGGCCCCTGGTCCGGCCTGGCCGCGGGCCTGGGCGTCAAGTACGATCGGCTCACCTTCGACTATGGCTACAAGACCTTGGGCCCGCTCGGCGCCTATCATGCCTTCACCTTGAACTATTCGCGCAAGTCCAAGTTCCGGCCGCGGGACGAGGTGCTCATGGCGGAAGCGCAGGAGAAATACCGGAAGGGCAAATACAAGTCCGCGCTGAGGTCGGCCCGGGCCGCGGTCGCCGCCAACCCCTACAACTTCCAGGCCCAGGCCCTGGCGCAGAAGCTGCAGCTCGAGATCGAGCGCCTGGACGAAACCGCCGTCACCCTCTACTTCACCGCCAATACGGACGGCTGCATCTCTTCCATCTGGACGGCCGGACGGCCCATGGGCGGGCTCGCGCGCCGCAAGACCAAGCTGCTGGAACTCAAGGGGGCGCCGGGCAAGGCCATGTTCCTCGATGCCGGCAACCTCAACGATCCCGGCGAGAGACTGGGCGAGGAGAAGTTCGTCTTCGGCGCCTATGCCCAGATGCCTTACGATGCGATCAATGTCGGCGCGGCCGAGGTCACCATGGGCGCGGAAAAATGGGACCCGCGCCTGCCCTTCCTATGCGGCCAGAAGCCCAAGGGAGTAAGCCGAGCCCCCCTGCTATCGGAAAAGATCCTGCGGCTCAAGCATGGCGGCGAGGTGCAGGTCCTGGGCGCGCTGGAACCCCGCACCCCCAAGGGCGAGGCGCTCCGCGGCAAGGAGCTCGATGAGGTGGCCGATGAGATCAGAGGACATATCACCGATACCAAGCAGACGCGCATCCTCATCCTGCTCTTCAACGGCAGCGTCCGCGGCGCGCAGCTCCTGGCCGAAAAGATCCCGGAACTGGACGCCGTCTTCCTTTCCGGCGAGACCCAGGCCATGGGCAGTCCCATGCGGGCCGGCCGGACCCTCATCTGCTCCCCGGGCAAGTTCGGCACCCATGTCGGGAGCCTCACCTTCATGCTCGACAGGCATGACAAGATCCTTTCCTTCCGCCACTTCCTCATCCCCCTGGACGCCTCCATCCCCGAGGATCCGGAGCTGGAGAAATTCCTGGAGCCGGTCACCGTGGATCCCAACAAGCTGATGGCGGACGCCTGGGACGACGACTATCGCGCCCAACTTTTCGCCTATATCGTTTCGCCCACGCCCGGCGGGGCGGGCAGCCTGTACCTGCGCGATCTGCGCAAGGGCCGCGACTATGCCATCCCCGTCGGTGGCCTGGCCTGTTCGAATCCCATCCTCGGGTACGGCAAGAACCGGATCGCCTTCGCGGGCGAGGACTCGGCGGGCGTGCGCGAGATCTACGGCTTCGAGCCCGGCGTGGGACGCCTGGACACCCTGACCCATATGGGCGGCAAGTCGATGGACATGCATTGGATCCTGGGCAACAACGCCCTCCTGGCCGTCTATGCCAAGGACGGCAAGTCCGAACTCTACCGCGTCGATCCCTGGAGCCGCGAGGTGCGCAACCTGAGCAAGGGCCGCTTGGGGCAAGTGCGAGGCTTCGGCATCGCCAAGTCCGGGGATCGCCTGGCCGTCAACGCCTGGGACGGGAAGGCCAGTACCTTGTGGGTTACCAATGCCGAGATGGAATCGCCCCTGGCCGTCGCCACCGATCGGCGCTTCCTGGGATCGCCGCGCTGGAATCCGCAGGGCGACAAGCTCGCCTTCCTCACCACCTTCGGCGGCGACTCGTCCGCGACGGAGGAGGGCCCGGGCGAACTGCGCGTCTTCGACTTCGCCGGGAAGAAACTCCTCTCCGCCACCGAACATAGCCGCGTGCGGAGCTTCTCCTGGTCCGCGGACGGCAGGAAGATCTACTATGCGGCCGGCGTGAACCTGGCCGACATCAATGCCTTCAACCTGGACTCGCTGAGCCTGGGCAAGGTCACCAATCCCGCCGCGAATCCCAGGAGCGAGGAGAATCCCATGCCCAAGATCTACGGGAACCGCGACGGCCTGCTCTTCGAGTCCGCGGTGGAAGGGGCCCGCAGCATCATCTGGATGGACTTGCTCGACCGGAGCGAAAAAGTGATGGTGGATTCGGCGGCTTTCAATCGGCTGAAGTAGCCGTAAGCAGGAGCGAACATGTGGCGCTCGCGTCCATGGCCGCGATTGAAGCGGACGCCCGCGCGGCCTGGAAATAATGCTCCTTTTTTTGATTCGCCTGCTGATTCAGAATTCCAGAAAGGACGTGATCTCCGTCTCGGTAAGCCCGACTTGAAGACGGAGCGTTTCCAGGAAACGGGGATGAGGCTGGAGAAATGGGGTTGGCCTAGCGGCCGACGACGGTTGTCGTCCTAACGGCCGTCAACGGTCATAGGTCTATCGCCCAACCACGGTGCTTGGGCTATCGCCCAACCACTTGATTGAACCACTTGATGAGGTCGAACTTCTGGGTATCGTCCATGGGTTGGAAGCGGACCCCGATTCCCCGGAGACCGGGCTCGTCGACGACCCAGAGGACCTGGGCATAGATTCCGTTGAGCTTGGGGTTGTAATAACTGTGGACCAGGACCACATCTCCCTCGCGCAGGCCGAAGCCGCCTTCGAGAAAGCAACCGCCAAGATTCACATTCAGGATATTGGAGTCGTAATACTGGCCGTTTTGCAGAGTGATGCGTGCCGTTACCGCCACGGGCCATCGCTCGGCGCCTCTTCGTTCCTGTGACATAGTCGCGTACCTCTGCCCCTATCATAGTACAGAAAAGACGCGAATGTAAACAGAATCCATACCCGGTCTCAAGCGATCGGATATGGAATTCGGAGTGAAATCTGAGGAAGGTAAAAGTACCCGAGCGTGGCGGCTAAAGCGACCCGAGCCTACCCAGCGGAGGCCGCTTCGGCTGCCCGAGCCTACCCAGCGGAAGCCGCTTCGGCTGCTCTTTCCTGAGCGGTCTTGCAGTCGATGCACATCTTGGCAGTAGGCACGGCTTCCAGGCGCGCTTTGGGAATCAGCTTGCCGCATTTCTTGCAAACACCGAAGCTGCCATTCCGGACACGGTCCAGGGCTTCCTCGATATAGAAGAGGTATTTGCCTTCGCGGCTGGCCATATGAAAGGCCTGTTCCCGATCCTGGGTTTCGGTGGCATGGTCGGCCAGGTGATAGGCATGGCTGGACAAATCTCCCGCACCCTCTTTGGAGGACAAGCGCATGGTATTGTCTTCCAGGTATCCGAGCTCCTGGATCAAAGTCTCTTTCTTCTCATTCAAAAGATTTTCGAAGAATTTCAGCTCAGGCTTGAGCATCCGGGCTTTGGGTCCGGACGAGGCAGTTGACGCTTCCTCCGCGGCAGGTTTCGATTTTGGCTTTTCCTTGCTCACAATTTCCTTGGCGGCGCTAGCCTTGATAGGGGTTTCCTTACCGGCGGTCTTCTTCATAAAAGGCGATCCTTTCCCAACCCGGGGCCTTTTTTAAGGGCCTTGGAAGGTTTAATCTAAACTTTTTTCGTCACCGAAAATACTGCAATTTCACCATTAATGTCTAGGGAATTGCCCTCCTCATTGCGAACCGTTTCGGAAAAACCCAAAAAACTCGCTAGAACTTCGGCCGTAATATACGAAAGGTGGGTTTCCATGGCTTCCCGGAACAAACCTGATCCGGTTTTGACATAGACCTCCACCTTATCGGTCACCTCCAAACCCGAATCCTTGCGCAGATTCTGGATTTTGCTGACGCTCTCCCGCGCCAACATTTCCAAGCGTAAAGCATGGTCGATGCCGGTATCCAAAGCCACGGTCAATTCGGCGCTGGCCTCGACGACCAATCCCGCCTTCACTTCGCGGACCACCTGGATATCTTCGGCCGAAATCTCCCCTTCCGGCAAGGTCAGGCGCTGGCCCGAAAGGAGTGATTTTATCTCCTCATGGGACAAGAGTGCAACTTTTTCCGCCACGGTTTTCATGGATTTTCCGAGACGTTTTCCCAGGCTTTTGAAGTTGGCCTTGGCCCCATAGGTAACCAAGGAGCTTTCGTCCAAAGAGACCGTGACGATCTTCACATTGAGCTCCTCGCGGATGAGCTCTTCCATATCCATGATTTCTTTTTTTTGGTCTTCGCCGCGAACCACGACTATCAGCTTCCGGAGAGGTTGGCGGTTTTTGATATTGTGCTGCGACCGGAGCGAACGGCCCAGGTTCACGGCCTCGCGCACCCGCGCCATCTTGGCATTGAGGACCGGATCGTGCAAGGTGGGATCGAACTGGGGGAAGTCGCATAAATGAACCGAGATTCTCGGTTCATCATGAACCGACACAGCCGCGGCAGGGTCATATTCCCTAACCAGGATCTGGTACATCTCTTCCGCCAGGAAGGGCAGGAACGGCGCCAGCACCTTGGAGAAATCGACCAGCACCCGATAGAGGGTGGCATAGGCGAAGTTCTTGTCCTGATCGTTCTCGCTTTTCCAGAAACGGCGGCGCGAGCGGCGGATATACCAGTTGGTGAGATCGTCGATGAAGGCGAGGACGGCCGGCACCACGTTGTAGAGGCGATAGGCATCCATCTCGGTCTGGACCTTGGCCAGGAGCTGCTGCAGATCCGAGAGGATCCAGCGGTCGAGTTCGTTCTGCGAAAGCAGCTTGTCGCTGGGTTTCCAGCCGAGCTGGCCCTTGCCCGCATCCGCATTGGCATAGGTGACGAAGAGGGACAGGGAGTTCCAGAGCGGCAGGAGCACGGCGCGCGTGATATTCTTGACGCCCGCTTCGCTGAACTTGAGCTCCTCGGCTTTGACCGCGGCGGAATCGATCATGAACAGGCGGATGGCATCGGCGGAAGTGCGATCGATGAGCTCGTTGGGATTGGGATAATTCTGGAGCCGCTTGGACATCTTCTGGCCGTCTTCGGCGAGGATGATGCCGTTCACGATCACGTTCTTGAAGGCGGGCTTCTGGAAAAGGGCCGCGCCCAATACGGTCAGGGTATAGAACCAACCGCGGGTCTGATCGAGGCCTTCCGCGATGAAGTCCGCTGGGAAATTTTTCCCGAACCACTCGCGGTTCTCGAAAGGATAATGCGGCTGCGCATAAGGCATGGATCCCGATTCGAACCAGCAGTCCAGGACCTCGGGCGTGCGGCGGTATTCCTTGCCGGCCGGATCGCGGGTCTTTTTGTCCTTCGTCCGGATGACGAGCTTGTCGACGATATGCTTATGGAGATCCTGGACCTTCTCGCCGGACAGGGCTTCCAGCTCCTCGACACTGCCCACGCAGAGCATGTCGCCGTCCTCGGCCATCCAGATGGGGATGCAGGTGCCCCAGAAACGGTTGCGGGAGAGGTTCCAGTCGCGCGCGCCTTCCAGCCATTTGCCGAAGCGGCCGCCCTTGATATGGTCCGGCACCCAGTTAACCTGCAGGTTACAGTCGATCATCCACTGCTTGAGCGTCTTCTTCTCTCCGTCCGCGGAGTTGATTTCCTTGTCGAGGCTCAGGAACCAGTTCTTCTGGGCGCGATACAGGAGGGGCACGTCCGTGCGCCAGCAATGGGGATAGCTATGGACCAAGGTCTCATGTTTGAGCACGCGGCCGTCGGCTTTGAGCTTCTGCAGGATGGCTTTATCGGCATCCTTGGCGCCGATGCCTTCCCAATCGGGAACCAGGTTCGTGAAGCGGCCTTCGGCATCGAGCGGATCGAAAAGCCCCAAGCCTTCCTTCTGACCGAGCTGGAAATCCTCTTCGCCGAAGGAGGGCGCGATATGCACCATGCCGGTGCCGTCTTCCGCGCTGACGAAATCGGCGGTCAGGATGGTGTACTGCTTCTCCGTCATATAGGGCATGTACTGGAAGAGCGGCTGGTAACGGCGGCCCGCGAAGGCGCTGCCCTTGCGGGTCTCGAGGATTTCCGAATCCTTGTCGGCGAAATACATGGCCCGGCGCGCGGCGGCGATCCAGTACTTCTTCCCGTTATGCCGCACCAGCTCGTAATCGAGATCGGGATTGAGCGCGATGGCCATATTGCTCGGCAAGGTCCAGGGCGTGGTGGTCCAGACCACCAGGTTTTCATCGTGCCGATCCGCGCCATGGCCCTCGCCCGCGGCGTCCGAAGCGTACGCTTCCAGGGGAAACGTCAAGGTTACGGAGGGATCCTGCCGGTCCTTATAACCCTGGTTGACCTCGAAGTTGGACAGGGACGTGGCGAGCGCGGGGCTGTAGGGCTGGATCTTGTAGCCCTGGTAGATGAGCCCCTTGTCGAAGCATTGCTTGAACACCCACCAGACCGATTCCATGAAGGAGAGATCCATGGTCTTGTATTCATTGTCGAAGTCGACCCAGCGGCCCATGCGGCCCACGGTCTTGCGCCATTCGGCGGTATAGGTGAGCACGCTGGCGCGGCAGGCCTCGTTGAATTTGTCCACGCCGAAGTCGCGGATGTCGCGGACGGTCTTGAGATTGAGCTTGTCCTGAATCAGATTCTCGATCGGGAGGCCATGGCAGTCCCAACCGAAACGGCGCTCCACGCGGTAACCCTTCATGGTCCAGTAACGGGGGACGATGTCCTTGATGGTGCCGGCCAGGAGATGGCCGTAATGCGGCAGGCCGGTCGCGAACGGCGGGCCGTCATTGAAGGTAAAGGTCTTGTCGGCGGGGCGCGCGGCCACGCTTTTCTTGAAGCTCTGATCTTTCTCCCAAAGACCCAGGATGCGCTCTTCCATCTCGGGGAAACTTTGGCTCTTATCCAAATTTCGGAACATGCTTACCTTAACGAAAGGAATTAAAATACCAAGACGCCGGATCGGCCGCCCTGTCAGACATTCTTCCCAACCGTGGGCCCGGCCTTCCAGCCCTTCCAAACTTTTCGGAACTCACTTCAGAACTTCTTCAGAACTAAAGGGGAAGGGGGTGAAATTTAACAACTTAACTCGGATAAAGAAGTGATCGCATAAATAGGTTGCAAGTGCTGGGGTGAAAGTCGTCAAGTGGTCAGGGGGTGGCATACCCTTTGCTTTTTCCGGAAGTGGAAGAAAAACCCCACCTATCGACAGATTTTTCAGTATTCGAGTTCATCCCTTGACCGGCATACAATGACCACATTATGCAACAGACATCCCCATCTCCTCTTTGTACGTTCTTGCCAACCTTCAATTCCCGGGATCTTCCCTGATGCCGATACGAATACCGAAGCTGGTCTGCGCCCGCATCCGCATCCTCATTGGCGCCCTGGTCCTGCCGGCCTTCCTTACCGGTTGCCTCTATTCCACCCAGCATTTCCACACCGGCCTGCTTTTGCCCGCGGGGGAAAGCCAGGCGACCTTGGGAGCCGGACGCCAGCCGCTCTGGCGCTGTTCCCATCCGGGCGGGGATTCCACCTCCTCCAAAGTGGCCTGCGATGAGAGCGGCGATGGTCAGGAGAAGATTTCCCGGTCGCAGATGTTCAAAGGCAGCTATGATTATCGCCTGGGGGTCCGGAACCAATGGGGGCCGTTCCCCGGCGTGGAATTGGAATGGCATTTCGAGGTGCCCACCAACCCCGCCACCATGGAGTTCGCCATGAACGTCGCCTTGCCCGCGTCGGCCGGATACCACCATAAATTGGGGGCCGGCTGGGGCGTGGGCGCCTGGGCGGACAATTCCCTGTTCGCCGAGTACGCGGTCTCCCGGAGCCTGGGGAACCATCTGGCCTTCAGTAACCTGCGCGCTACGTGGCTGGCGACCCAGATCGGCGATGTCCTGGGCGAGGATTTCGCGAAACCGTTCCCGAGCAACCAGCATTGGGTCTTCCAGTCGGGCATGGGATTCCTGTACCGGTTGCCGGCCTGGAGGATCGTCCCGGACTTCATCATCCCCCAGGTGAACCTGACCTTGCCCACCGTGCCCGCCGGGGAACAGAAATTCCGACCCCTGGACATCCCGCTCCTGCAATGGGACGCCAGCCTGGGCGTGGGATGGACGTACTGATATGGCCGGATCGAGGCGCATCGCGACCTGGCCGACCGTGGTGAGCGGCAGCACGCTGCTGCCACCAAATGCGCTCGCGCCCGCGGCCGTCACCTGGATGTTGGAACCGAAATAGGTAACGCCTCCGTCGAGCAGGGCATTGAATTTCTCGGCCATCGCGCCCATCGTCACCAGCGCCAGGACACCGATCACGATGCCGCTGATCGTCAGGGTGTTGCGCAGCTTGCGCCGCGTCAGATTTCGAATGATTTCCATGGGTCCTCCTCTTGAACACCTGCAGGCTATCGCCCAGGTGGCGATCCCGCCAGTCGCAGCGGTCTGGTCTTCCCTGTGACAGCCGTCATGCGGCAGGATGGAGTGCATGGAAGAAGCCACCGACGACAAGAGCGGCCAGCCAGTCAAGCCGGAGGTACCACCGGCGAGCGAGACCTGGGTCGAGGGCCAACCAGCCTCGGATGCCGACTATCAGGAGCCGTCCGAGAAGCCCGAATAGCCGGCCATCGGCTGCGGCACGATCCTATTGACGTCGCCATAGAAACCCTCTATAGCTAAGCTGTGCTGCTCGCCCAGGTCGAGGGGTTCCTCGAGGTCGCCCGCCGCGGCAACGTCAGCCGGGCGGCGGAGGCCATGTTCGTCACCCAGCCGACCCTGACCGCCCGCCTCCACGC
>DAINDC010000068.1:17637-18007 GCA_036732085.1 Fibrobacterota bacterium
GCGGGCCGTGCGCGACGGACGCCAGGCGCTCAGCGACGCCCGATCCGCCTCGGCGGGCCGGTTGGTGCTGGGGGCCGCGCCGGCGGTCAGCACTTACGTCCTGCCGGCGCTCCTCCAGCGGTTTGCGGCTGCCTACCCTCGGATCGAGGTCGCGGTGCGCACCGGACACTCGGAGGACGTCTTGCAGATGCTGCTTCGCGAAGAGGTCCAGCTCGCCATGGTGCGCTCGCTGCGCCACCCTGACATCGAGTCCATCCCCCTCTACGAAGAGGCGCTGGTGCTGGTCGTCCCGCCGGGCCACGCCTTCGCCGGGCGGTCGAACGTTGGCATCGCGGACGTCGCCTCGGAGCGGCTGATCTTCTTCGACCGG
>DAINDC010000069.1:0-3011 GCA_036732085.1 Fibrobacterota bacterium
AAATTTACAATAATCAAAATAAACTGTAAATGTTATTTATTGACACTGCCTAAGGCTCCCTGAACGGTTGGGCCCGGGGATGCCTGGACCCGAGTCGTTACGATTAGCCGCTTCGATCACGCCCCCTCCGCATCCAGGCCCTTAACGGTCCCGGATCATCCCGAAGATTCGCTTTCCCGACGTGGTTTGCTTCGGGCCCTCGGTGGGAAAGAACGCCAGGTTCCAAATATATACATAGGCGCCGGTGGCCGCGAGGGCGCCGTTCCTGGCCTTCCCGTTCCAGAGAAGGTAGAGGCGATGGGTACCAGGTAGGTTACCCTGCGGAAGGCGCGATAAATCCTCATCCGTGATTTCCAGTTTGACCCGGCTTACGAAGTTCCCCAGGTTATCGATTACGTGCAAATCCAGGGAGAACGGGTGCGAGGCATCCAGCACCAACCCGCCGGCATGGGGACGATCCGGAGCCACGAAGGTGGCGGGCAGGTCGGCCGGGGCCTTGCCTATGCTGGGGCCGGCGCCCGACTCCACGAATACGGTCCAGGCCGGGCCTTGCGACGCCGTGGACAAATGCGAGACTCCGCCCGGGGCCACGGATTCGACCTGGTAGACCAGGGAAGTCCAGATGCGCAAAGGTACGCGGAAGTTGGCCGGATTCGTCTGGAGATTGCCGGCCTTGTCCGCCACGCCCGCCAGCGGGCTAATCCAGACCGAATCGCCGGCCATGGGTATCACCGGAGTTACGCCACCGTCGGCCGGCGTCGCTTGGATGACATAGGTCCAGGGGGAAAGGTTATCCGCCGGCAAGGAGGGGCGCCCGGAAGCGACGGCGAAGGCATAATGCGTCCCGCCCGCCGATTGCAAGGCCAGGAAGGGCGCGGAAGCCAGGTCTCCGCCGGCCAGGTCCTCGGAAAAGAAAACCTGCAGGGAATCCGGAGATCCGGATACGCCCCGGCGCAGGATCGCGCGGCGAATGACCGGCGCCACGCCATCCCGGATGGCCACCTTGCCGGCATGGAGCATGCCGTCGGCATCGGCCGCAGGACGGGGAAGGGTGAGGGATTCCTTGCCTTCCACTATGGCCAAGGTATTGGGCTTTAGCGAAAGGACCAGGGTATCCTGTGAGATACGGTTACCGGAAATGACGAGGCCGGAAGTCAGCGTGGCCCCGGATATCTGGCCGCCGATGATCGCGGGATTCGGACTGCCCAAGGAGGTATCGAGGAGCAGGACTACGGCGTCGGCATAACCGTCGGCGTCCGCGTCCCTGAATACGGCTTGACGGATATTCACCAGCGCGAATTTCGAGATTTCGTAACTCTCCTCCAGGACCTCGCTGGGCCGCCAATCCACTTTTACCGCTATGGCCTTCAAGGTATGGGTTTCCTTGATCAGAATGGGTCCGACGAAGGCCAGGCTGCCCGGGGAGCCCGGCGCCGGGGTCGAACCGTCGAGGGTATACCAGATGGCGGCGCCGGGAGTGGCGGAGGTCAGGTTGACGACGAAGGAATCCCTGGCGGCTTTGCCGGCGGGATCGGCCACGGGCTTGGCCACCTGGGGAGGCGGCAGGGGCGGAGCCTTGATCCAATTGACGATCAGCTTGCGTGATTCCACGGCGCAATTGGCCGTATCCCAAGCGATCACGTCGAAGACATTGGTCCCTTCGGTAAGGGTATAGCTTTGGCTGAATGTCACGCCCGCATCCGAACGTTTCAGCGAGCTTTCTTCCAGAGTGACGCCGTTGATTACGATGGCATCGACGCGCCCATCCGGTGTGCTGGCGGCCTTGCCCGCGAGCACCAGGCCGCCGGTTTCCTGCCGGAGATCGAACCGATCCTGCGGGCTGGCTACGGGCAAGGTGAGGTCAAGGCTGGCGGTCCGCTTGACCACCAATTTATCCGTGGTCTTGTAGTCCGGTCCGTATCCGAAAACGTGCACGCCCTTGTAGTAGGCGGTGATATACGGATCCTCCGTATAGGAAAGCACGTTCTTTCCGTTGACCGCCACCACCATTTCCGGATCCTTGTAAACTCCGGTGGCGCCCTTGGACAGATCCACGCCGCCGAAAACCACCGGGTCCGGCGGTTGCGCATGGGAACGCACGGACCAGGCATTGTCGAAGAAGGAGAAGGGCTCATCTCCGGTGGTATTGTTAGGCCCTCGCGTATTGATTTGGAGTTCGAAGCGGGCGCGGCCGGCCACGGGCAAGGTGTCGTTGAGGGTGATGGGGAAATACCATTGATCGGGCATGCCCGTCACCTGTTTGGCGGCCCCGAAAATAATGGTGGTGCCGGCGGACAGCTGATGCGGGTTGCCGCCCACGTCGAAGATCTGGTTGTCGTATCCGATCGCGACCAATCCCGCTGCGGTGGCCGCATCGGCGGTGAAATAATAACGCATCTCCAAACCGAAATAGGGCTTGCCTTCGTTATTGGCGACGTCGATATAGAAATGCGTACTCTTGCCCCCCGAGGCTTTGTTTGTGGGCTTGATGCGCACGGTATAATTGACCAGGACCTGGGTGGTCGAGAAGGTATAGAACTTGCCGCCATTGTCATCCTTGGTCGAGCCGGAAACCGCTTGGAAATAATAGGGCGTGGCGGCCTCCAGCTCCTTCACCGTGACCCGATGGAACTGGGTGGGAATGCCGGCGTCATCGGGCGCTTGGCTCAGTCCCAGGGCCGTGGTCTTGCCGTAATCGACCTGGCTCGGATAATATCCGTTCTTGGTCCACCACGTAACCAAGGCGGATTCATGGGTTTCATTGCAGACACGCACATCGGTGATGGCCGCGGCCACGGAAGCGGCCTTGGTGGTGAACTTCCAGAAGGCTCCATTGTTCATGTCCACGGTGTGGTTGCGGCGAACGTCGATACCCGCGAAATAGATGTAATAGGTGGTATTGGGCGTGAGGCCCTGGATGTCCATTTGCTTGGCGCGGGCCAATAGCGAGTCGGGCAAGGTCTGGAGCAAATTGCCGCCGGGCGCGTCGAGAAGGAAAACCGTATCGCGCG
>DAINDC010000069.1:3021-14636 GCA_036732085.1 Fibrobacterota bacterium
CGAAACCCAGGTAACCAGGGCGCTACGTTGTTCCGGAAAGATGTTCACGTTTCGGAATTGCGGCCCTACCGTATCGGGCGGCAGGTTGGCCGCCAGGATCTGGGTGGGCATCAGGATTTGCGCGGAAAAATCGATGCAGGTTTCGGTATTGTCGTATTCGAGCCAGAAATCCCGCAGAGCGTCGGTGGGCTTGCTGCCTCCCATGAAGGCGCCCTTCGGAATCCGGTAGGGATAGGGGAATCCCCCCGCATTATAGCCTTCCGGATTGGCGGCGCGGTTATGCGGATGCTGCAGATTCTTGTCGCCCGCGCCCATGATGAAACTGATATCCCAGGGATTCATGCCCAACACATAGTTCAGGTTATCCAGGCCGATATTGTAATAGTTCTGATCATGGGTCAGATCCCAATACAGGAACAGCTCCAGGACCACCCCCATATTGTAACGGTTGTATCCCCACTTTTCGGAGAACATATCATGGTAGGGCTCATTGGCATTGATGTCCCCGTAATGCGCTGTTCCGCCGCTGGCCACCTTGATGGAATACTTCAGCGCGGCGAGCGCATCCTTTTTCAGGGAGTCCGCGGTCACCGCGCTCAATCCGTAGGTCTCCGCCACTTCCGGCTTGTCCAGGATCAATTTCACCAGGCCGAAAAGGGTATAGGCATGGGTGTTCTGGAAGTCGGTGGGCCATCCGCCCGCATGGAAGGGCACGTTGTTCCGGTTCGCCAAAATCCCGGCGGGAAATGTGCCCTGGTTGAATTGGGAAAGTTTATTTTGGCCCAGCAAGGTATCTTCAAGCAGGTCCTTGCGATAACGGGGCTCCTTGGTGACGTACCACAATGCTAAGGCCGCCAGGGCTTCATCGTCCACCTGGGGTCCGGATCCGGCGGTATAGAAACCCATTTCATTGATCGTCGGCGTGCCCCGCCGATTGACGATGAGATTGTCGTACATGTCTTGCGAGGCCGCGAGGCATTCCTTGGCATAGGCGGGATTGAAGGGCGCCCAGCTCTTGGAGAAGAACGCCAGCGACGCCGCGTACATGCCGGCCACGTCCGATCCGATGCCGGCCCGAGGGGTGCGCGGCGGGCCCCCTTTGGAATGCGGCGCGACGTCCTGATGCTCGGGCACGTCCCAGTAGGAATGATCCTCCCCGTCGATCACGCTATGGTACATGTCGTGCTTCTCGATCATTCCGAGTTCCTTGCTCACCTTGTAGAGCTTGTAGATATAATCCGCGCCGATCTTGGATTCGTACAAAATGTCGGGCACGCCGTCCGTGCCGAAGGGAAGCGTGTCGTTATAGGATTTCCCGTAGAAGTCCTCGGCTTTATCAGGCCAGAACGCATATGTCATTCCCAGCACCACGGCTGCGTATGCGGTGGTTTCCCCCACCTTGATATGATCGCCGCAATCATGCCAGCCTCCGGACAAGGCCCCGGAATATTTGGCTCCCAGGAAATCGCCGTCCTTGAGATGACAAGCCGCATGCAGCCAACTGTCGGTTTTGCCGCAACGCTGGGCGCCGAAGAATTTCAAAGTGGTTTCGAATACGAAATTGTAAACCTTGGGGTCGATCTGGAAATGGGCGGAAGTGTCCGTGCCGCATTGGAGGAAATAATCGCCCGTGGTCTTGAAGGCGGAAAAATCCGCGCGAAAGAGGTGCTCGGTCACCGCGGGCCGGTGCAATTCTTCCAGCGGAGTGATGGAATTGTAATAGGTGTAGATATCGATGGCCGGGCCGGCCTGGCTGCCCACGTCTTTGAGGGTGCCGGTGAATACCGTTTGGCGCGTGGCGGCGGCCACTACGTTAAATGAGGCGACACTAGGTTCGGCGATAAAGGCGGCCTTGTTGTCGTCCAAGGGAAGATATCCCACCTGGTTCAACCGGATTTTGCGGACCTGGATATTCAGCGAGTCGTTTTTAAGCCGCGAACAGGCCGCACAGGTTTTGTCGATGGCCAACTGCGCCTTGGGTGCCGAGGGAAGCAGGGCAAGGGCAAAAGCAAGCATCGCAAGTATAATCCGCATGGAAATCCTCCACCCTATTCTCTAAGCCACGGCCGGAACAGGCGCTGAGGAATGGGGTTAGTGAACTTAGTATACCGGCTGTGGGCCCGGGTTCACGAAAAGACTTTTAAAACCGCTTTTTTGGCTATTTGCGGCAATTTTCGGCAATGAGGTTGAAGATGCCGCCGTTCCCGGTTCGTTTCACAACCAGGCTGGCGCCCGATTCCACCGAATAAAAGGCGAATTCGCAATACCCATCCCCGGGGGGCGGTGGCCGTAAGAGTTGATATTGTACATGTTGTCACGATTCCATCCGAAATGGATGCGCCCAGGGTTCCGGTCGCTTTTTTTACCGGCACGTTCCGTGTTCCGATGAATTCAGTTTCTGTTTAAGGTCATTGGCGAATGTCCCCTAGCGGTTCGCCTAGCCTTCCTTGGTCATTTCGTTTTTCCAAAGATAACCGTAGCCGTCGGGTTCGGCTGGGTCTTTTCCGTAGTACACCACGATGGGGGCTTGGTCCTCAGGTCAGGGGCCACATCTGCGTTTCCCAGCTCCGCCCGTTTTCCAGTAATAACCTATCCCCTTCCCAAAAGGTCACAGTAAGTCGAATTTTCGACCCAGAGTTCCAATAATTCCCTTTGAATTTCCATGTTTTCCGCGGCTTTCGGCTGTACCCTTGGATGCGGACGCGGGTCCGCTACGGACGCGGGTCCGCCAAAAAGGAATCGGGGAATTGTTATGCGACATGTCCGCTTACACGTCATGGCTGAAACGGCACTCGCGGTGGCCGTCCTTTCCAATCTTGCCATGGGAGCGGCGGCGTCCATCGATGTCGGCACCAAGTACCAGACCATAGACGGTTTCGGCGCGTCCACGGCATGGGCTTCGAACATGAGCGCGGCGGACGCGGATTTGTTGTGGTCCACGACGACCGGGGCGGGACTTTCGCTGCACCGCATCCGCATCGGCGGCGGAACGACCAGCGAGACCAATATCGCCAAGCTCGCGGTGGCGCGGGGTGTAAAAGTTTGGGCGGCTCCCTGGGAAGTGAAAGCCGCGGATATCAGCGGGAATCCCCCGAAATTGATCAACGCGCAAGATTGGGCGAATACGATTGTGACTTTCGTGACGAATATGAAATCTTCCGGCGTGCCGATTTACGCCGTCTCCGCCGAAAACGAGCCGGACAGCAAGGGTTTGAACTCCACCACCTATTATACCGAAGCCGAGATGGCCACGTGGGTCGGCAGCAACCTGGGCCCGGCCCTGGCCAATACGGATACCAAGGTCATGGCCCCCGAAACCATGAACTGGTTCGGCATCGGAGGCTACCTGACCGCCTTGCAGAACAACGCCGACGCCTGGAAATACACCTCCATCGTCGCCACGCATGAATATGGCGGCAACCCGAAGGCCTATCCGCAAATCGCGCAGGCGGGCAAGTCCTTCTGGGAAACGGAAATCTACGATACCGACAACAAGGAGGATCCCGGCATGGGAAGCGCCTTGCGGGTGGCCAAACTGATCCATGAAGCCATGACCATCGCGAACATGAACGCATGGCATTTCTGGTGGGTGTATCCCGCCACCAATGACAACGGCGCCTTGTGGGACAAGGGCACGAACAAGCCCAGCAAGCGTCTCTGGATCATGGGCAATTACAGCCGGTTCGTTCGACCCGGGTACGTGCGGATTGGCGCCACCGCCGCGCCGGCCACGGGCGTTACCGTCTCAGCCTACTTCGGCGCAAAGGACAACCGCGTGGCGATCGTAGCCGCCAACACCAATACCTCCCCGACGTCGCAAGCCTTTACGCTCACGAACGCGGCGTCCGGTAAGGTCACGCCTTGGGTCACCGACGCGACCAACAGTCTTGTCGCCGGTTCGGTCATAATTCCCGCGGCGAACGCGTTCACCTATTCCCTTCCGGCGCAGAGCGTGACCACCTTGGTCGTCGATGTCGACAGCGCGAAAGGCGCGACCATCGACGGCGGCAAAAATCCCGGGACGACGCGGGCCTCCGGAGTCCAAATGCAATCCAGCGGATCGAAGCTGCGAATCGAATTCACCGGCGCAGGAAGCGGGTTAACGGCCATCCAGCTTTTCAATCTCAACGGGGAAATGGTGAAAGCCATGCACGCGCCCACCCATTCCGGGGAAACCGGATCCTACACCTTCGATCTCGCGGGACTTGAGGAAGGATTTTACGTTCTGAAAATCGGAGTCGGCGGAAACGTCGTTCATCAGTCGAGGATTCATTATGGCGCGCAGCAGGTCGCGTTCTGAATATGAAACCGTCGGTTAGGACCCGGCCGCTCGAAAGCCGGGAACTCGGAGCGGCGGTATAGCCATAATGGATAAGGAATATGCGCAGGCACGTCATTACAGGAGTTGAAGATGTCTACAACGGTAGCGGCAGGAACGTCGGAAATACCAAAGCCATTGAAGACACTATATTTTTCCGATTGGTTGAGAGCCTCGGGATACCGTTCACTTTATCGTGAACATTGAAATTTATCCTGAACAGCAATATTAGCGAACACACCCGACATCGTACATGTTCGGGTTCAGAGGAGGATTCATGACATCCTATTTTCATCCTTGGCTGGCATTGGCCATGGTGGCCGCGATTCCGGTTAGTGCACAATGGACCAGTTCCTCCTGTCCGGGCAATACCCTGGCCGCCGGCGATTTCCAAGCGACCGAGCTGTTCAACCGCAAAGGCACCAATGCGGCTCCCGATCCCGATCTCTCCGAACCTGTTGGAATGGACGTGCGGGCGGTGTTCGCGGCGGGAAAATACGACCATACCGATATCATTTTCGTAGAGCGGTTGGGCAATCTGAAGTGGTACGACGGTGTCGCCAAGACGGTGTCCGTCATCGGCCAAATCCAAGTCCATGCCAGCCCCGATAATTTGCAAGACGATAACGGCCTGATGGGCGTGAGTTTCGATCCCAATTTCGAGACCAACCGTTTGATCTACCTGTGGTACAGTCCCAAGCAGATGGTCAACCAATCCATGACCGGAACCGGCCAGAACCGGCAATTGCGCCTGAGCCGTTGGAAGTTAAAACCCGATAATACCCTGGACATGGCCAGCGAACAGATCCTAATCAAGATCCTGGGCAGCAAAACCGACAACTGGCATAGCGGCGGCCCCATGGCCTTCGACGCGTACGGGGATTTGTGGATCGCGATCGGGAACAACAGCAGGGATCTCGATCCGGCGGCGTGCGACGGCGGAGGGAGCGTCCTTTCCAAGACCGACAGCTCCCAAAGCGCTGAATGGGGCTCGTCCAATACCCACAGCATGCGCGGGGGGTTCATCCGCATTCATCCGGACGATTCTCCCAAGGGATACAGCATCCCCAAGGGAAATTTCGGCGAATACTGGGCCGACCAGTTCGAGAAGCAGGGCAATGCAACCTTGGCCACGCAGTACCGCGACACCTCCAAGGTCCTGCCTGAAGTTTACGTGAAGGGTGAGCGCAGCAATTACTCCTGCGCCGTGCATCCCACCAAGCGCTGGCTGGCCTGGGGGACGGTGAATTACAATAGCTCCAGCGACGAGTTCAATATCACCAACCATCCCATCTTCTCCGGCTTCCCGTATTTCATGGCCAATAACGATCCCACCTGCAAACATGGGAAAAGCGTGGACAAGCCGACCAACAACTCGCCGATGAACTCGGGAGTGACGGAACTGCCTCCGGCCATCCCCGGCACTTTAAACAACCTCGTGAACGTCGCCATCGGGGGGCCCATTTATAGCTTCGATCTTTCGCTGGACTATGCCAACAAATTCCCTCCCCAGTTCGACAACAAGTGGCTCGTGGGAGGCTTCAACGGAGGTGTCTGGGGGGTCACGGTGGACACCTCCGGAACCACCTTGAAGTCCGCCGGAAATCCCATCAAGATGGATGCCTCGGGAGGTCTCTTCAGCTCAATCACCGGATCGTTCCGGAATACCATTAAGATGAAGTACGGAAAGGATGGCGCGCTCTATATTCTGAATTACGACGGCCAGACATATGGCTCCCCTTCCAATCCCGGCGTCGTGCGCGTGATCTACAAGGGCGCCTGCCATCCGTTCGACCCCACGGCCAAAATCGCGTCTCCCTCAAATCAGCGCGTTTGGGTGGACCCGCATGGAATCATGATCAAGGAAAATGGTCCTCATGTGGTTTCCCTATTCGACATGAACGGCCATCAAGTCTGGAGCATCGAAGGGATGGGATCGCGGGAGTACAAGCTCGCCGATATCCGCGCCGGATCCTCCTTGAAGGCCGGTTTATACATGGCTCGGGTCAATACCCCCGCCGGGGAATACTCGCGCCGGATTTTCCTTTTCTGAAAGGACCCGACAGGAAACCATAAATCGTAAGGAGTTGAGCAGGCTCAGCGGGCCTGAGCCTTCACGTCCAAGAGCTGACGGACCTTCCGGGCCAGGGCGAGGGGGGTGAAGGGCTTGTAGATGAAGGCCGCGCCCGCTTCGGCCTCGCGTTGGAAGACGGCGGCGTCCGTATGTCCGGACATGAAAAGGACCCGCACATCGGGCCGTAGCCGGACCAGGTTGTCGGCGAGCTCCCGGCCGCCCATCCGCGGCATCACCAGATCGGTCACCACCGCATGGATGGTCCCTGAGTATTGCTGCGCGACCCAGAGCCCGTCTTGGCCGTCCCGCGCCTCCAGCATCGTATATCCGTAGGATTGCAGCACCAGGCGGATCAAGGCGCGGACGGCTTCCTCGTCCTCGACCAGCAGGATGGTCTCGCCGCCCTTGGGGATTCGGATATCCTCCTCCTCCGGCCAGGTGGACGGCCCGGTTTCCTCGGTGCGAGGCAGATACAGCCTGAAGGTCTGATGCGGCGCGGGCCCGCTCCTCCGCTTGCGCCCGCTCCTCCATCGCCAGGTTCGCCCGCATCACGGCCTGGACGGCCCGGCGGTTGAGCACTCCGACCAGGCAGGCGATAAGGGGCATGGTCACGGCCCAGGTGACCATGCGGCGCAGGTTATCCTCGGTGAGGTTCAGGAGGCCCGGGCCCGGTTCGATGAAGAAATAGGCGATGTATAACCAGGCGATGAAGGCGCTGGCCAGCGCCGGCCAAAGGCCGCTGCGGAAGCCCGTGTAGACGATGGCGAGGCCGAAAACCGCCGGGGGACTGGAGATACGCAGGGGCGTGTCGCGGAGGAGTTCGAGCAGGAGGGCCAGGGCAGCCGTTATGAGCGGTCCGATCAGGAGCGTCCATGGTTTCCGGGAGGGATCCGGTGGCATGCCGTTTCCCATGGGCTCGACCATGGTTCTAATATCTTAGATGTCGCCACTCTCCGCTACGTTTTTCACGCACGCACCCTCCATTCCGCTTGTTGCACCTCAAGGTCCGGATTATGCGGAGGTTCAACCACACGGAGTCGCAGCCGAATCCACCCCGGTCGCGGCGGGCAGGAAGATCTTGAAAGTCGTACCTTTGCCGACCTCGGAATTCACCTCGATCTGGCCGTCGTTCTGTCGAACGGCGCCGTAGACCACCGCTAGTCCGAGCCCCGTACCCTTGCCGGCGGCCTTGGTCGTGAAGAACGGCTCGAACAGACGGGCTCGCACGTCCTCGGTCATGCCCGACCCGGTGTCGGAAATCTCGAGCAACGCATACGCCCCCGGTCGCGCATCCACGTGCAGCCGTGCGTATTCCTCGTCGAGGTAGACGTTGGAGGTCCGGATCGTCAGCCGCCCGCCGTCCGCCATGGCGTCCCGGGCATTGACGGCGAGATTCATGATGACCTGCTCGATTTGCCCGGCGTCGAAGCAAATGGACATGAGGTCCGGAGCACAGACGGTCTCGAGCTTAACGTTTTCGCTGAGCAAACGGAGGATTATTTTTTCGACGCGGCGAACGACCTCGTTCAAGTCGAGCACCTTGGGCGCGATCACCTGTTTGCGCGAGAACGCCAGCATTTGGCGCGTCAAGCCCGCCGCGGACGCGGCCGCTTGGGCGGCGTCGGCAAGCACCGAACGGGCCGGGTGGTCCGGCGCGAGCTGGGCCAGGCCCAAATCGATCCCTCCGGTAATGACCGTGAGCAGGTTGTTGAAGTCGTGGGCGATGCCGCCCGCCAGGCGTCCGATGGACTCCATCTTCTGCGCCTGGACGAGCTGAGCCTCAAGCTGTTTGCGCAACCGCACCGCCTCCTGGGAGGCATGATAAAGCCGCGAGTTGTCGATCGCCACCGCCGCCCGCCGCGCGAGGCCCTCGGCCAGCTCGAGATCGGCGCGCCCGAAGCGTCCCGCCGTCCCGGATCCGAGCGTGATCACCCCGAGTACCTGCCCGCGCGCCACCAACGGCAAGAACACGCCGCTACGGCCGCCCAGGACATCGACAAGGCGCGCGTGCTCATCGTCCACGCAAAAGCGGCGCAGCTCCGAGTCGGAAATGTTCTCCAGCAGCAGCGGCTCGCCGGTGCGCAGCACGGAGGCGGCCGGGTGCGGCGTGTCTGAACGGGGCGGGTACGCCTGCTGCAGCGCGCGCAGCACCAGGTCTTTGCCCGCGTCACGGTGAGCGGCGGCGGCGCGCACGATTTGCCGGCCTTCCAGGATGTCGATGACGCACCAGTCGGCGAGCGTGCGTGCGCAGAAGCGGCTGAGCCAGGTGAGCTGCGCCGAGGAGTCGAGGGATTCCGACAGGCGGGCCGAGGCCTCGCTCAGCAGGGCGGCGCGATGCTCCGCCGCCTCGGCCGCGGCGCGCGCGGTCCGTTCAGCCGCGAGCAAAAGCGCATTCTCGACCGAGATCGCCGACTGCGCCGCCAGCACCTCAACCGCCGCCAGCCGACCGGGCGTGAACGTCCCTACGAGGATGCGATTTTCCAGGTACAATAGCCCCAGCACCTTGCCCTGTTTGAGAATCGGCAAGCAGAGCGCCGAGCGCGGCCGGACGCGGAGGAGGTACTCGTCGGCGACCGGCCTGTTGGGCGTGTCCTCGTCGATGATGACGCGCTCCCGGGTCAGCTCCACGTAGCGCAGCAGCGAAACGGGGGCCAGCGACGGCTCGTCGCTCAGATCCCGCTGCAGGGCCCTCGTCGAAATCCCGCTCGGCTCGAGTTCCGCCTGCGCCTCGACGAACAGCCTGCCCGCGCGGCTGAAGACGAGCGCGGCCCGCTGCGCGCCGCTATGCATCAGCACCGTCTCGAGCAAGGTGCGCACCAGCTTCGCGAGCTCGATCTCGCTCGAAATGGTCTGCGAGGCCTTGAGCACCGAGACCAAGTCGAGCTCCTCCGGCCGCACCGCCAAGGTGGCGGTCGGGCCGGGGACCTCCCTCTGGCGCAGCGAAGCATGCAGCCGGTCAAGCTGCTCCACCTTGGCCTCGGCGCCCCACCGCTGATAGCAGGCGCGCGCGCGCTGGAGGTAGGCCTCCGCGGTGATGGGGAGGCCGCGCATCCGGCAGAAGCGCGCGGCCAGCTCGGCGGCGATCGCCTCGTTCTGCGCGAACCCGTCCTTGCGCGAGGTGGTGATCGCCTCTTCGTACCGCCGTAGCGCCTCTCCGTCGCGGCCGTCGATCCGGGCGGCCTCGGCGGAGATGAGCGCGCGGCGGTTGCGGAAGGTCTCGGCGCAGCGCCTTTCCCAGACGCGGTGGTGCTCCTCCAGGTCGGCGACCTTTTGGCGGAGCTGGGGGCGTTCCTCGGGCGGCGCGTCGTCGAAATGGCAGGAGTAGGACAGCGCGGCGATGTACCAGGCGAGCGCGACGTCGGAAGCGCTGCCTATGTGGGCCAGCATCCGGAAGCCATCGGCCTCGGCCGCCGCGCTCCGGTAATCGCCGAAGACGAAATGCGCGATCGCCCTGAAGGTCTGGAGCTGGAAGAGCAGAAAGGGAGCCTGAGGCTTCGCCGCCGCATCGATCCCCTCCCCCATGCCGGCCGCCGGGGCCCGCCCGCGCAGGCGCCCCACGAGCTGGAGCATGGCCTCGACGTAATCCTGAATGTACTGCCGCACGTGCCGCGTGTATTCGAGCTGCCGCTCCGCCTCGGCCGCCACCTCGGTCAAGGTTTCGCCGGCGCTGAAGGAGAACTCGACGAGCAACAGCGAGGAAAACGAAGCCACGTTGATGTCGCCGCATTCGCGCGCCGCCTCGAACGACCGGCGGAACATCGGGATCACCTCGCGAAGCGGACGCGTCCAGCCGTTGATGAAGGCGCCGTTCGTGAAATAGGCGCTGCCCCTGCCCAGCGACGGGGCGGGCCCGCGCTGCTCGACGACTTCGGCCGCGACCTTTCCGAAGCGGTACGCCTCGTCCCAACGTTCGAACAGCCGGCCCAGCGTCCCGCCGAACGTGGAATATCCGTGCGGCGAGCTATCGCCATTGCCGTGGTCAAGGCTCAGCTTCACGATGGTCGCGCTCATCAGATCGTGCAGCCGGAGATCGAAGTTGTAGGCCGACGGCATCGCCCTCGAGAGCATTTCCACTCCGGCCTTCACCGCCGGATCGGTCATCTCCGGCAGGCGGGCGATATCCTCGATTGACCGGTCGCCCAAAGCCTGCCGGGTCTCCTCGACAAATTGCCGCAGCTCGCCCTCGCTCGGATGCAGTTTCAGATCGACGCCGAGCCATTTGGCGCAGGCGGCGGTCGCGATGCGCACGTTCGCTTCGAGGGCGCCCGGCGCGGTCGACTGCACCACGGCGAGGTCGATCTGGAGCCCCGCGACCTCGAGCTGATCGGCCGCCGTGCGCGCGTGGAGCAACAGGTCCGCGATGAGCTGAGTCGACACCTCGAACCGCTGGCTCAGTGCTTCGCACCGGGCGCGCTCGATATAGACCCCGTAGGCCAGCTCGTAATGGGTTTCCCAGGTTCCGGAGGGGAGCAGCGCCTGGCCGAAGGCGAGATAGCGCGCCGCCAGATCGTAGGCGCTCGCCGCCTTGGCCTTCCGACCGGCGCGCAGGTTGAGCTCCGCGATGCGCAGCCGTTCGGCCTCGTCGGCGACGAAGGAGAGTCCGAGATCGAGCTGGGTCGCGATTTCGAACAGCCGGTCCTGCATCAGATCGGCGGGCGTATGCTCGAACAGCAGCCGCCCCACCTGGAGGTGCATCTGCGTGCGGCGCGCCGGCTCGAGCAGCGCGTATGCCGCTTGTTGCACGCGATCGTGCGCGAAAGCGATGCGGCCGCGCGTCTGCAGGACGAGGCCGACCTCGAGGGCCTCGCGCAGATCATGGAGGGTCTCCTCCTCGGTCTTGCCGTACACCAGCGCCAGGATCGGGATCTCGCTCTCGTTGCCGATGCAGGCGGCGACCGTCAACGCGCTCTGCGTCGCGGCCGACAAGGCCGTCAGCCGCCGCAGCATGAAGTCGATGACGTTGTCGGTGTACCCACGCGCTTCGATGCGCGCGATGTCCCAGCGCCAGGAGAGGCTGCCGTCGTCCAGCCACAGCAGACGTTCCTGATGGAGCAGACTCAGAAACTGGAGCACGAAGAAGGGGTTGCCCGCCGTCTTGGCGCTCACGACGGCGGCCAGCGGCCGCGCGCGCGCGCGATCGGCGCGCACGGTGTCGGCGATGAGCGCGAGCACGTCTTCCAAGCCGAGCGGCCCGAGCGCCGCCTCACTGACCCGCATGCGCGC
>DAINDC010000069.1:14646-17952 GCA_036732085.1 Fibrobacterota bacterium
CTGGGCGAGAGGGTGCAGCGGATCCACCTCGCTGTCGCGATAGGAACCGACCAGCAGCAGATGGTGGGTGCCGGGGTCGGTCACGATTTCCTCGAGCAGGCGCAGGCTGGAGGTATCGGCCCACTGCAGATCGTCCAGGAACAGCACCAGCGGGTGCTCGGAGCGCGTGAAGACGCCGAGGAAGTCGAGGAACACGCGGCGGAAGCGCGGCTCGGCGTCGAGCAGCGGGGCCTCGACCAGCGGCGGCGGTTCCCCCAGGAGCAGCCGGAGCGGCGGGATCACGTCGACGATCAGCCGCGCCTCGAGGCCGAGGGCCTGCCTGAGCGGTTCCTTCCACGCGCGGTGGTGATCCTCGTCCTGGGCCAACACGTCGAGGATGACGCGGGTGAACGCCTGGACCAAGGTCGAGTAGGGAATGTTCCGCGTATACTGGTCGAACTTGCCCGAGAGGAACAGCGCGCGCTCCCGCAGCGCCGGCTGGCGCAGCTCGGCGACAAGCGCCGATTTGCCGACTCCCGGGGGACCCGCCAAGAGGAACAGCTCGGCGGCGCCGGTCGACACCATGCGCTCGAAGGCTCCGACCAGGGCTGCGATCTCGCGCTCGCGGCCGTACAACCTCTCCGGCACCCGCAACTCGTCGGCCACGTCCCGCTCGCCGAGCGGAAACGGCGCGATGGCGCCCTCGCGTCGCCACGCGGCGGCGCAGCGCTCGAGATCGTGCAGCAGGCCGCGCGCGGTCTGATACCGGTCTTCGGGCATCTTGGCCAGGAGCTTATCCACCATCGCGGCCAGCGGCAGAGGCAAAGTCGGCACGACGGTCAGCGGGGAAGGCGGGACGCGGGCGACGTGGCAGTAGATCCATTCGAGCGCGTCCCTGGCCTCGAAGGGAAAGCGTCCGGTGAGCAGCTGATAGAAGACGATGCCGAGCGAATACAGGTCGCTGCGGTTGTCGACGGCGCGCGCCAGGCGCCCGGTCTGTTCCGGGGACAGATAGGGCAGCGACCCCTCGATGAGCAGGGGCGGCTGCACGCCCGTCATCTCGCGCGGTAATTGCGACGCCAGGCCGAGCCCGGTCAGCTTGACTTCTCCGGTCATCGGGTGGACGTAGATGTTCTCCGGTTTGAGATCCTTGTGCACCAAGCCCTCGCGGTGCAGCGCGGCGACGGCCGCGACGATGCGCGTCGAGAGCCCGAGGAAGCGCGCCATGTCCGTCGGGGCGCCCACCAGCCGCGCCAGCGGAAGCCCGCCGAAGTCTTCGCACACCAGCGCCGGCATGCCGTCGAGCGTCGCGAGCGCGATGGGCCGCTGGATCGCCCCCGATTCCAGCGGCCGTCCAATTTCGTGCTCGCGCTTCAGGCGCAAGACGTCCTTCGGACCGTGCCGGGGGTTGAGCACTTTGAGCAGGACCGGCCGGCCGTCGGCGTCGTCGCGAGCCCGGTAGACGTCGGCATCCGGTTGGTGCGACAGCGTTTCGCTCACCGTGTAGCTGGAATGCTCCGACATGTTGCTGCTGATCCTTTTGTTGCAGCCCCGCCAGACGCCGCGGAAGCGCCTGAGAGTCCGCGGGGGAAGCCACCCTGCTTTCAGATCAAACTACCAAAACCCAATTCCCCCACCCGGCGAAGCCATCGCAACGGCATCGTCCTCGAATGCAATTATGCCCAAGAAACGTTATTCACCAGAGGTCAAGGAAAGGGTGGTTCCGATGGTTTTCGAGCGCCAGGGGGAGTACGCTTTTCAAGGGTAGCCCTCAGCTCCATCGCCGAAAAAATGAGTTGCACGCCCGAACCGCTTCGTTTGTCCAATGCAGCCAAGTTGCTTATCCAGGCCTATTCCATAAACGGAAAACCGGTCGCGTCCATAAGGGGCGATTGGAATGCCGGAGAGTATTCCATTCCTTCCCTGGTTACGGCAAGCGATGCATGGATTTAGATTTCCATTGTCCGTAGCGATGTTTCCGGAAAACTTCCTCACCCAAGAGCCCGTAATGCCGCGCCACCGGGCGCATTACTTCATCGATCGGTTCGTACGGCGGCACTTGCAAATCACCCGGGCCATCCTCGCGGCCGGAACGGCCCCGGCCGCATTTTCAAAGATTAAGCGAGGGTCCGAGGCCCAAATCAGGCGAGCCGGCGTCACGTGGGTCCACCTGCATGAATACGTCCACCGGCTAGGATACTTGCCTTTGCCGGAAAACCTCGGGGTTAAGAGCTCCCCTACCATAACAACGAAATGGAAAATATGAAAAACACAATTGTCCGCCCCCCGAAGCAGCTCGCAGCGCTGGAAGCGGCTACGAGAGCCAGCGCTTTCGGAATGCCCTCCGAATTCCTGACCGGAAGCCTGTTGCGAAGCCTTTCCGCGTCCAAACCCGGCGGGAACATACTTGAGCTTGGCACCGGTACGGGCCTCGCCACGGCCTGGCTCTTGGACGGCATGGATCAAGAGTCGTGCCTATTGACCCTCGACAACGACGAGACCTGGCTGAAGATTGCCAGGGCGGAACTCGGCAATGACCCGCGGTTGGAAATCGCATGCCTGGATGGAGACGAATTCCTCGCCAATCTCGCGCCCGAGGTCAAATATGATCTGATATTCGCCGATACCTGGCCGGGAAAATACCGCTTCCTTGAGGAAGCGCTGGCCCACGTTGCCGTCGGAGGCATTTACATCGTCGACGATATGCTTCCCCAACCCAATTGGCCGGAAGGCCACGATCTCAAAGCCAGTACCCTGGTCGAAATCCTTTTTGCGCGTCCGGACTTTGCCGTAACGGAGCTGAACTGGGCGACGGGAATCATACTGGCTACGAAGCGAAAGGACTAAGCCGGAGCTGTCCGGCTCTTCTTTCATCTTCACCAGGAAGATCGCGCCGATACTAGGCCCTATCGGCACCGCCGACCTGCGCATCCTGATCGGCGGAGGTACCGGGGGCGCTCCTTGGCGCTTCTTCCCCCACGACGTTCCTCCTTGGGAAGCGGTCTATCAGCAAATGCAAAGGGGGGTGCAGGCGAAGGCCTTTGAAGCCATGGTTCACGACCTGCGAGTTCTTCTGCGCTGGAGCGAAGGCAAAGAAGCCAAACACACGGCGGTTGACCAGAGATCCGAATACTGATTTCACGGACCATCGAATTGAGGTGTGGGGAGTGTCCACTATTGCAGGATAGAAGGGGTAATTGAGAGGAGAGAACCAAATTAGGGGACCATAAAGACCCCATCACCATTACCTGTTTCCCGTGAAATCGGCAAAGTGAGGGGTCTTTATGGTAGGCCTGGGCAGACTTGAACTGCCGACCCCCGCCTTAT
>DAINDC010000070.1:0-17936 GCA_036732085.1 Fibrobacterota bacterium
GATCCCGGATGTCCAATTCCGGGAAGGCGGGGCAGACCGAGAATCCGGATTCAGCGGCGGGGGGCGCATCGGATCCTGCGGGAGGAGGCAGGGGTTTGAGGTCGGATGGGGCCGACGCGAATAGCAATGCAAGGACCAGACCATGGGGCATACATTCACCTCGATTGGAATTTTGCAGGTACGGTTAGGAACAGGAATGCGCGCCAGTCAACCGGCGGTCGACCTTGCGCCCATCCCCAAGCCATAGGCCAACATGGCGCAGAGCAGGGAGACAAGAGCTCCGAAACCAACCAAGGTCGGCATGAGGCCGAAGCGATCCGCAAGGAAACCCAATAGCACGCTAGGCAATCCGAAACCCAGGTAGGCGAAAATGAAATATCCGGAGACCGCCCGGGCTCGCTGGTCACCGCCGATGCGTGAGACCTCGGACAAACCACCCAGGTAGGTAAAGCCATAGCATGCGGAACCGGCCAGGGACGCACCGGCAAGCACGAGACCGATTTTTCCCGCCCAGGCTCCCCACAGCAGGCAGAAGAAGCCGACCGGCAAAACCAGGAATCCGATCCGCAGGGATTTACGGGACGTCAGCTTCCTGGCAAAGGGTTGGATACAGGCTCCGGTGCCGTTCACCAGGAACAAGGCATGGCCTGCCCAAGCGGAAACCCCGTGCTTGGCCAGCTGGGCCGGAAGCAGGGAAATGATGACGCCCGTTACGGCCCAGGCGAGGGTGATGGAAAGGTTGATGCCCAAGGTTCCGGGCGGGAAGAACGGCAGCCGCAGGAGCGAGCCTCCCGCAGGCTGGATCCCACGGGCGGCCAGGAGCATGGCCATGCAAACCAAAGTGGCCGAGGCCGCTATCCAATAGCTGACAGGCATGAGCGTGGCCCCAAGGAGCAGGACCGTTCCTGTGAAAAGCGCTCCGCCCCCGAAACCGAGGGAGGTCGCCACGGTCACGTAGCCCGCCGCGCGTTTCGATGCTTGCCCGCCATCCAGTGATTCAGCGAGATATGCGGAACCCGCGCCCATGGATAGCCCTACCCCTATGCCTTGCAGGATGCGGGAGAAGAAAAGGAGCTGCATCCCGGGGTGGATGAGCATCAATACCGTGGCCGAAAGCGCTGCGGCCAAGCCTCCGAGGATCGCGCCCTTGCGTCCTATGCGTTCGGAAATTCCGCCGAAGAAAAGCAAGGTGGGCAGGAGGCCCGCTACGTAGGTCGCGAAGACCACGGTCGTCATGCCGTTTCCGTAGCCCGCAAGGGCTGCGTAGGTCCGGTACAAGGGCATTTCCAGGTTCACGGCACCCGTCACCAGGAATAGGGACGAGGCGACGATGAGGCTATCGTAAGCCCTGAACCTTGGGCCGGGGAGTCCCCTTCCAAGCGAAGCCGAGTCGACCGCTGATGCCGTATGCGAATTTTTTTCAACGGCCATGGTTTCCATTTCCCCGCCTAGCAGGATAATTCCCTAGGCAATCGAAAAGAACTCCACCGTGCCGACGCGATATTCGACTGAATGTGCGGAGTAAATTCGTTAACATGATTACAATCGGCGCAGAAGATTCGTTAGGGGGCGCCCCGCGCGGATGAAGGGGCCTTCACTCTTGCTTGCGCGTCAAGGTCACGTACAGCAGGGAGAAAAAGCAGAGCACGATATTGAAGAGCGGGATCTGCAGCGGGGCCGGCAGGCTGTAGATGATGGCCACGCCCGGAATCCAGACGACCCAGGTGGCGAGCAGGGCCTTGGGCAGGTTCTCTCGCTGGAAACGCAGCCAATTCATGTCCGTGAGGCTGGACAGGCGGAATCCCGAATCCTTCCAATGGTAGAGGAGGAGGGTGGTGGTGGCGGACCAGAACGGAGTATAGAGGAGCTGATCGGCCGCGACCTTTTTGACGATGACGGAAAGCGAGGGTTCGTTCCCGAAGAGCCATCCCTGCACGCGATAGAGGAGGTCGACCTCGAAACCCCTATAGGCCCAGATCAGGATGTAGAAGAGGATATGGGAATAGGGGGTAACGGCCCGGGTACGGGGGTTGAGCCGCAGGAACAGGGAGGGGATGACGCCGCCGAACACGGCCGTGGCGACGATGCTGTAGCGGAAGCCCATCCGGCTCTTGAAGGCAGCCAGGACGTCCAGGGATTGATGGGTGGAGGGATGGAAATAATACGCCAGGACCAAGGTCAGGGCGAAAGCCTGCAGCGCCAGGCCGGGCGCGAGATTGGCGCGTGCCGCCTCCAAGGTGAGGGCCCAGGGACTGGCCGCCCGAGGGGGAGTCGGCGTCTTCCCGATCAAGGCAGGAGATGGCGGATGCGATCCGCCACTTGGCTGAAGCCGAACGGGGACAGGAAGCCGGCCAGCAGGAAACCCGTTACCGCGCCGCCGATATGGGCCTCATGCGAGACATTGCCCACGTCCCGATCCAGGAGGAAGGTCGAATAGAGGATATAGATGAGGGCGAAGAGCGGGGCCGGGATGGGAATGGGGAGGATCATGAAATAGATGCTCATATCCGGCTTGAGCACGATGGCCGCGAAGAGGATGCCGGTGATGGATCCGCTGGCCCCGAGCACCCGGTATTGGGGATTGTCCCTGCGCAGGATGAAAATAAGCGCCAAGGCCGCGAGCCCCGCCGCGAAGTAGACGGTGAGGACATGGTACCCCAGGAACCGTTCCACCACGGGCCCGAAGAAGAAGAGGGTGAGCATGTTGAAGATGAGGTGCCAGGGATCGGCATGAGAGAAATTGGAAAGCAGGACACCGATCAGGTTGCGCCCTTTGGCGGCTTCCGAGGGAATGAAAAGGAACGGGCGGAAGGCCATGCCGCCCTTGCGCATGGCCGAGAAGCCCCACAGGGAAATCGCCACATTGAGGCCGATGAGCATGTAGGTCAGCATCGGCCCCTAAGATAGTAATCGGAAGTAATCCGCTAGCGTTCAGTCCTGGGTCGGGGATTCGGCATGGAACAGTTCCGTCTGCCTGTGGGGAGGAAGATTGACCTCCTGCTCGGAAGAAGGCCGGGCCTTTTTGGCTATCGACTCGACCTTGACGGGGTTGCCGCTTTGGGCGGAATCATAGATGGCGCGGATGATGCGCATGTCGGCCAAGCCTTCCAAGCCGGAAGGCTCCGGTTCCCGGTTCTTGAGGATGCAATCCGAGAAGTAGAGCAGCTCCGCGGCCACCTGATCATGCCGGGGAAATTCCTTCTCCTTCTGCTTGCCGTTCACGGTTACGATGAGCTTGGACGGGACGGACATGTCATAGGCCTGCTCCAGGCGCAGATCCCCCTGGGTGCCGACCACCTGGTAGGTGGCGCAGTCCGCCGCGCCGAAGCTGCACGTGAACGATGCCAGCCGATCGCCCGGGAACCGCATGATCGCCGAAGTCATCTCCTCGATTTCACGGAAGCGGGGATCGCCGCATTTGGCGCTGTTGGCGAGGACCTCATAGGGCTCGTCCTGGAAAAGGTAACGGGCCGCATTGATGCAATAGATGCCGAGGTCGTAAACCGGTCCTCCGCCATGCGAGGCCTGGGTCCGGAAATTGTCCTCCTTGATCTGCATGGAGAAGATGCTGTGGAAGAGCCGGGGCTCGCCGATTTTTCCCGCCTTGATGGTTTCGATGGCCTGCAGGTTGGCGGATTCCAAATGGAGCCGATAGGCGACCATGAGCCGGATATGATGCTCGTTGGCGGCGCGGATCATTTCCTCGCAATCGCGTTCGGTCACGGCCATGGGTTTCTCGCACAGGACGTGGATGCCCGCCTTGGCGGCCCGGACCGCGAAATCCTTGTGCATGTCATTGGGAAGGGCGATATAGACGGCGTCGATTTCGCCGCTGGTCAGGCATTCATTGTATTCATCGTAGGTGTAGATTTTCTTTACGCCATATTTCTTGGCGAGCTTGGTGATCTTCTCGGTATCGTTCGAGACCAGGGCGGTGAGCAGGGGAGCGGTGTGCCTGCTGTTCTTCTGCGCTTGCGCGAAGGCGGGCAGGATGGCCGATTGCGAGAAATATCCAAGCCCTACCACGGCATAGCGGGCCCCGGATGCCTTTCCGACCTTGTCGGCCTTTCCGACCTTGTCGGCCTTTCCGGATTTACTTGGGCTGGTGGGTGTCTGCATTTTTCCAGGCATGATGAAAGCCTCCCGACCCATGTTCTCTGAGGCAAACATGCTTTCAAGGAAACAGGGCTCTTCTATTGAAAAAAGCTTTCTGCGCCGGGCCGAACAAGCCGCGGTAAAAGGGCGTTAGTGGAAATTGAGATGGATGCCCACGGCGATCAGCCAGAAGTTCACCGTGGTCTTGATGCCGCTTATCGACTGGCCGGTCTCGTCCGCCGGCGTGTCGGGGCTGTCCGCATAATAGGTCTGCTTCATCCTTCCCCAGGTCCGGTCCAATTCCGTCCGGAGGTACGGTACCACCCGCGCTACCTGGGCCGGCTCCCCATCGCCCTGTCGCAAGGGCAGGGAAGCTTCGATGGCTCCTCCGGTCCCCCAGCAATCCATGGTGATTTTCTTCTTACGGATCATGTGATCATCGTCGGAATGGGCGAAGATCAGGGGCTGGATGCGGGTTTCCCAGTGGAGGCCGAGGATGGACTCTTCGGTCCGGAAATGGATCGCGGATTGCAGGTTGTACGTGGCATAGCTCCCCACTTGCAGGGAGCTGGACGTGTCCACATGGGTCCAGGTTGGCGGATTGTCCGACCTGAGTTGCCTCCCGCTGAAGCCGTAAATATCGTACGTGAAAAGGGTCCCTCCCAATCCGATCCCGAAGGCCAGCGGCTCCCGCAGCACATGGATTTCCGTGAACTCGCGATCAATGCCGCCGCCCAGCAGCAAGGACTTCACGGTGGAGTAGGTATCGCTGATCTTGATGAAGGCCTGGGAGGAGGAGAGGTTGCCGGACGCTTCCGATCCCACCCAATCCTCGTCCCGCATCTTGGAAAAAGCCGGGCTCACGGCGCCCCAGAGTTCAAGCCGGGTCCGCAGGAACCGGTTGGTGTCCGCGCCTTCCTGCCCTCCTTGCCCTCCCTGCCGAAAGGACGCGAAGCCGATGGCCAGCCGGAAAGGGTCGAGGGGGAAGTTGAGTTCGCTGCGGATGGCGGGCGCGACCTTGGCGCCGTTGATGGTGGTATCCGGGCCGCTATTCTGCAAATCATACCAGCTATATCCGAATGGCTTTTCCAGGGTGACCGTCAATACCGGACCCGGCGTCTTGCCGAAAAGCGGGAGGGCAAATAAAAAGGCTAAAACGAACAATCTCAACATGGCATCCCTGGGCCCAGGTTTGATATCCGGAAGAATACGATTACATTTTTCGGGCGCATTAAAAATACCTTTTCGTATCGCCAAAAAAGCGAACTGGAGTCGAAATGTCGATGAAAATCCTACGATCGATTTTGCCATTGTTATTGGTCATTAGCGTTTATGCCCAGGATGGGGCGGACTCGACCGCTACTCCAAAAGCAAAAAAAGAATCGATCGCGATGGGAGCCAATGGTTCCGGTGAGAAGTCGAACGAACTCTTTTTCCATCCCTGGATCACGGCGGTTTCCGCCGGCTCGGATAAGCTGCCTCTCGTCTTCGCCCTCACCTATGAACATCATCTGCTGGATGGGAAGTCCTTCATCTGGCAGCAGGAGGGCGCATTCGGCACCCAGAAGGCCAACGATACGATCAAGGTTTCGCAAACCAGCTTCACTTCCTTTCCCGGGATCCGCAGCTATTTCAACGGCGAAACGCATAAGGGATTCTACGTGCAGGGTTCGGGTGAATTGCTCTTCGGTTCCTTCACGGTCACGCGCGCCGGTTTTTCCGAGAAGCCGAGCGGGTTCGTCACCTCCTTCGGCGCCTTGATTTACCTGGGCTATAAATGGTCGCATGTTTTCCTGGACCTGGGCGGCGGCTACCATCATGCCAACGGGACGATCAAATTCGACGACGGCCGGGAGGTGGACGTGAGCACCTCCGGGCCCGCCATCGACGCCAATATCGGCATCGGCGGGTTTTGATCCCGGTCGATGATTTGATTCCGGCCGCCTGATTCCGGTTCTTCGATCCGAGTTACAAAACGTTACAGACCGAACACGAAGGGCTTACCTGGGCCCAGTATCTTAGGTACTCAAGGACGGCGGATTGCCGTCGGCCCCGGCGGGTTGCCGGGCCCAACCTAGGAGACCGTATGTTAGTTCGTCGCTTTTGCCGCATCGCCTTCCCCCTGTTGGCCATCACCGCCGGCGCGCTGTTCCTGGCCGGTTGCCGGGGCCGCCATTGCGGCTGGCATTCCTCACCGGAACAGAAGGCCGATCATATCGTGAAGCGCATCGGCAAGGAACTCAATCTGACGCCGGAGCAGAAAACCAAGCTGGACAAGATCAAGGTCGAGGTCCTGTCCCGCAAGGCGGATTTCCAGTCCATCCACGCCGGCATGCGCGAAGTCTTCCTCACCCAGCTCCGCGCGCCCAAGGTGGACGAGGCCAAGCTGAATCAAGGTCTGGAGGATCGCGAAGCCAAGATCAAGGAGCTCCGGGGCTTCCTGGTCACGGAGTTCGCCGAGTTCCATGACCTGCTCGATTCCACCCAGAGGGAGAAACTGGCCTCCCACATCGAGGGGTATTGCCGGTAAGGCCGGGATGCTGTACCTTTCCGAGACTGCCGGGAGCCGCGTGGATCGCGGTTCCCGCCTTCGGGTGCCAACCCTGAAAAAGGTGCCAATCATGAAAACCGTCCTGATCCTCGATGACGATAAGAAGCTGGGCCGATTGCTCACCGACTACCTCGCCAAGTTCGGTTTCAAGGCCGTGGCCGCCGCCCATCCGGACGAGGCCATCCGCTTCCTGCGGCGCGAAGTTCCCGACATCGTGATCCTGGACGTGATGCTGCCCGGCCGGGACGGCTTCGAGATGTGCAAGGAGATCCGCCGCGACTATACCGTGCCCATCATCATGCTCACCGCCCGCGGCGAGGTGGCGGACAGGGTGCTGGGCCTGGAGCTCGGCGCCGACGACTACCTGCCCAAGCCCTTCGAGCCCCGCGAGCTGGTGGCGCGCATTCAGAGCGTGCTGCGGCGCGGCGCGGGCGCGGTCGCTCCCGACAAGCTGCGCCACGGCAACCTGGAACTGGATTTCCGCCGGCGCGAGGCGTCGCTCTCCGGCAAGTCCCTGGACCTCACCGCCATGGAGTTCGAGGTGCTGGCCCTCTTCGCCCGCAGCCCGGGCAAGGTGATGGACCGCGATCATATCCTCGATCGGACCAAGGGCATGGAATGGGAACCCTACAACCGATCCATCGACGTGCTCATCAGCCGTCTGCGCCAGAAGCTCGCGGACGATCCGCGCCATCCGGCCTATCTCAAGACCGTGCGCGGTTCCGGCTATATGTATATCGGCGATGAGGAAGGCCGGGGCGATGACTCCGCGGCCTGAGGAAAGCGCCCGGCAGTCCGGAGGCGGACGCGACGGCGGAGCCCGGGATGGCGGATCCCGGAATGTCGGAACAAGCCCGCGGCCCCGTCGCCACGGCCCTTGGAGGCATCGACGGTTTCGGCATGGCCTGATGCCCAAGCTGCTGTTGGTCTTGTTGGCCACCGGCATCTTCGTGGATTTTACCGTGGGCGGATTCTACCGGCTCATGTTCTCGCAGCAGGCGCATGCCGCCCTGGAGAGCAATGTCGCGCATTATGCGCATCTGCTGGCGGTGGAAATCGGGACCCCTCCGGATACCGCCAAGGCGCGGGCGCTGGCGGCGGCCTATGGCCTGCGCATCCGTTATGCGGGGCCGGGCGGCAGCTGGGATTCGCGTCCGGGCGAAGCCAATGATCTTTCGGCCTTCGCGCCGGATTCCGAAGCGAAGGGCTTTTCCTGGGGCAAGGGTCCGTCCTGGAACCAGGGCTCCGAAAAGGTCCTCTCCGAAAAGGTCCTGGAAGGCCGGGACGCGTCGAAGCTCGGCTGGCGGAGGGGTCGCTTCTATGTTACGGTCGAGGAGGGCGGCGGGGAATACCGGTTCGTCACCGATTTCCATCAGATGGTGGACAGCCACCGGAACTACCTGGGCATAGTCATCCTCATCCTCTCCTTGGTCCTGGCCGTGGCCTTCATGGCCATCCGCCGGCTGCTGTCGCCCCTCAAGAAGCTCACGGCCGGAGTGGAGCGCCTGGGACGCGGCGAGCTCGGGTTCCAGGTGCCGGTCTGCAGCCATGACGAGTTCGGCGACCTGGCCGATTCCTTCAATACCATGTCGAGCCGCCTGGAGGCTTTGGTGCGGGCCCGGGAGCAATTGCTCCTGGACGTGAGCCATGAATTGCGTTCGCCGATCACGCGCATCAAGGTGGCGCTGGAAATGGCCCCGGAAGGCATGGATACGGAGGGGATCCGCGACGACCTCCGCGAGATGGAGACCATGATCGGCGAGATCCTGGAGGCGGCCCGCCTGGACAGCGTGAACGGCAAGTTGAACCTGGAGGACATCGATCTGGGCGTGCTGGTTTCGGAGGCGGTGGCGGACGCCAATATCCGGCCGCCGGGAGCCCTGCTGCTAGGTAACACGGCCGATACGGGTGCCGGCGGACCGAAGGTCAAGGCCGACCGGGCCCGCGTGCGCAAGGTCCTGGCCAATGTCCTCGACAATGCGGTCAAGTTCTCGCAGGGAACCGCCCGGGGCAAGGCGGCCCCCCCGTGGAGGTGCGCATCGAGGCGGAGGCTTCCGAGGTGACGGTGCGCGTCCGCGATCGCGGGACCGGCATCCCCGAAGGCGAGCTCGCCAACCTCTTCGAACCCTTCTACCGCGTCGATCGTTCCCGCTCCCGCGATACCGGGGGTTATGGGCTGGGGCTGAGCCTGTGCAAGCGGATCATGGAGGCCCATGGCGGCAGCATCGGCATCACCAGCCGCGAGGGCGAGGGAACCGAGGTTTCCCTGGTCTTCCCCGTACAATTTGTACAGTAGCGGGATACCAACTTCTCAAGAATCCCCATTGACCAATCCCTCGGCGGGCCCTAAGATCAACCCATGCGGCGGTTTGATCCATGATCCAGCTTTCCATTGACGAGGTGTCGCCGGGGATGAAGGTGGCGCGTTCCGTCCTGGGCGGAGGCGGCAACGGCATCCAGCTCGCGGCCGGGTACGTGCTGGACGAGCCGGTCATCGCGCGCTGCAAGCGCAACGGCATGCAATCCATCTGGGTCCACCTGGACGGCGAAGAGATGGTGCCCGCGGGCAACGTCAACGATCAGCTCGCGCTCCAGGCCCAGCAGGCCTGGAAGGACAATATGTGCCTCCTGGAGAAGATCGGCGAGACCCAGGATTTCACCTTGGAGAACCTCACGAAGTTCACCGCCGATTCCGGGCGGTTCAAGAACATGATCGCGACCGAGCAGCTGAAGTCCGTCGTCGATCAAATCATCCGATCGATCATGTGCCAGGATCCGCTGATGGTGAACCTGGCCTCGATGCGCACCAAGGACGGGTACCTGCACCAGCATGCCCTGGACGTCACCATCACCGCCACCATGATCGCCTCGCGCCTCAAGTTCCCCATGCAGGACATCCAGGAGATGGCTCTGGGCTGCTTCCTGATGGACCTGGGCATGATCATCGTGCCGGATTCCATCTTCGAAAAGAAAGGCCCCTTGAGCCTCCAGGAGACCCACCTCCTCGAGGAACATCCCACGGTGGGCTTCGCCATCCTCCGGGCCAATGAGGGCATCAATATCAATACCGCCCATGTGGCTTACCAGCACCATGAGCGCATGGACGGGCGCGGCTATCCCCGCCAACTCAAATGCGACGATCAAATCCCGCAGAAGACCCTGCACCATGCCGGCGGCAACATCCACCGTTACGCCCAGGTCGCGGCCGTGGCGGATCATTATATCACCGGCATCTCCCCGCGGCCCGGCACCGCCGCGCCCCTGTCTCCCCTCGAATCCATGCGCACCCTCATCGCGGACGCCGGCAAGGGGCTCAACTCGCATATCGTCAACGCCCTCATCACTTTGATCCCGGTCTTTCCCGCGGGCACGCGCATCATGGTGGTGCGCTCTTCCAAGCCCATGCTGGTGGGCAATATCGGCATCGTCACCAAGGACAATCCGCAGGATAAGGAAAAGCCCCAGGTCCTCCTGCTCATGGATAAATTCAAACGGAAAATCAAGCCCATCGCCCTGGACCTCTCCCAGGAAAAAGGCATGGAGATCCAATTCGCCCCGCTCTAGCGAAACTTCTAAATTCCTGGAATGAGAAAACTCCTTCCCCGGTTCCTGGCCCTGGCCTTATTGGCCTTATTAACATTGGCCGGCTGCGCGACGACGGTCTATCAACCCCTGGAAAACGGGATCGGGTATACCGAAGCCGAGGTGGGCAAGGACAAGTATGAGATCATGTTCCACGGGACGTCCGATCAGGATGAGCTGATGGCGAAGAATTTCGCGCTGGTGCGCGCCGCGGAAATCGGGAAGCGGAACGGCTTCGCTTATTTCTCCCTGGACAACGGCAAGACCAAGGAGAAGGAGGACAAGGAAACGGTCCGCGAGAGCGAGTCCCGGAGCGTGCCCGAGGATCCCTATTACCACCCCTATCCCGCCCGCCGCCGCAAGACGGAAACCCGCACCGTCACGCATACGGAAACGCGCCCGGTCATCAAGATCGTGGTGCAATACCGGAAGGACGAATGCCCCGATTGCCTGTCCGTGGACGGGAAACTGCAGGAAGCCGTCGCGGAAGGCATCCTCAAGAAATAGCCGGCCCGGGAAGTAGATCCGATCCTGGGAAAAACCTTGTTTCAGGGGATGAGATTATCCCGATCCGCCCCGGCCTGGCTGGCCGCCTCCTTGGCCCTGGCTTCCCTGGCGGGTTGCCGACGGCCGGCGGAATCCGATCGGACCGTCCTCCCCGTACCTCCGCCGTTACCTCATGGGCATAGCCTGGAAGTCACCGCCACCGCCTACAATTCCACCAAGGCCCAGACGGACTCGCGACCGTACGATGCGGCCTGGGGGGATTCCCTGGTGCGCGGCATGCGCTCCCTCGCCGTCTCCCGCGATCTCCTGGAAGCGGGCCTCAAGCCGGGCATGGAAATCACCATCGACAGCCTGGCCGGCCGCTATATCATCCTCGACAAGATGGATGGGAGATGGAAACGGCGGATCGACATCTACTTCGGACGCGACGTGAAAGCCGCCCGCCAATGGGGCGAGCGGCGCGTGGTCATCCGCTGGAGCGACACCACGGACGTCCGTGACCGGGTGCTGAGCCAGCGGCTGGAGCGATAGCGGCGCGATGCGGCGAGCCAGGTAACCTGGCTGCGACATGGAACCGGTTAAGTCGAGCTAGGTCGAGCTAGGTCGAGTAAACGGTCTTGATATTCACGAATTCCCGGATGCCGAAGTGGGAAAGCTCCCGGCCATAGCCGCTGTCCTTGACACCGCCGAAGGGCAGGCGGGGATCCGATCGGACCAGTCCGTTCACGAAGCAGTTGCCGGCCTCCAGCTCCTCGGCGGCGATGCGTTCGCCGCGCGCCTGGTCGCGCGTGAAGACCGCGGCCCCGAGCCCGAAGCGCCCGGAGTTGGCGACGCGGATGGCCTCGGCCTCATCGCGTACGGGAATGATGGCGGCCACGGGACCGAAAAGCTCTTCCTCATAGGCCGGCATGCCCGCGCTGACGTCGGTGAGGACGGTGGGCGGGTAGAAGGCGCCGGACCCGTCCGGGATGCGGCCGCCCAAAAGGAGGCGCGCGCCCCTGGCCAAAGACGCTTCCACCTGTTTATGCAAATCGGCGCGGAGGTCTTGGCGCGCCAGCGGGCCCATGACGGTCTCCTCTTGCATCGGATCGCCCGGCTTGACCGCGGCCATGGCCGCGACGAAGGCGGCTTCGAAAGGCGCGCGCACGGATTCGACCACCAGGAATCGCTTGGCCGCGATGCAGCTCTGCCCGGCATTGATGAGGCGGCTCTGCGCGCAGATGCGGGCCGCGGCCTCCACGTCCGCATCCGCGAGAATGAGATAGGGATCGCTGCCGCCCAGTTCCAGCACGGTTTTCTTCAGCATGGCTCCGGCCTTGGCGGCCACGGCCCGGCCCGCTTCCACGCTGCCCGTCAAGGTCACGGCCCGCACGTAGCCGTTTTCGATGAGGGCATTCACCCGATCACTTTTGACCGGCAGGTTGCGGAACAGGCCGGCGGGAAACCCCGCGCGCGCAAAGACGCCTTCGATGGCGGCCGCGCAGCCGGGGACATTGGCGGCATGTTTGAGCACGCAGGCATTGCCGGCCATGAGCGCGGGCGCGGCGAAGCGGAAGACCTGCCAGAAGGGAAAGTTCCAGGGCATCACCGCCAGGATCACGCCCAGGGGATTGAAGACCACGCGGCTGGCCTTGGCCTCGGTCGCCACAAATTCCGGGGCCAGGAACCGTTCCGCATGGGCGGCATAGTATTCGCAGCCGACGGCGCATTTCTCCACCTCCGCGCGACCGTCACGCACAGGTTTCCCCATCTCCCGGGCCATGAGCTGCGCGAAGGGGATGGAGTCCGCGCGGAGCACCGCGGCGGTTTTCCGTATGAGGCGCGCGCGTTCGGCGAAATCGCGATGGCGCCAGTCCAGGAAGGCGGCCTGCGCTTCCGACAGGGCTTGGTCCACGGCGGCCGGATCCATTTCCGGATATCGGTCCAGGGTTTCTGAAGTGGCGGGATTCACGGCGGTCAGGGACATGCGGGAACTCCTGGGAAGGGTTCCTTGAAGATAGGTTTCAGCGGATGCCAGGCGCCAGGCCGGGACGGGAGCTTTCCTCCGGCGGGCGGGGCGTCCGGCAGTAGGCACACTTTTCCTTCTCGTCGAAATCGCGGATCCAGGCATGGCCTTTGGCGCAGCGCTCGTCGACGCCTTGCGGGGCCTTGGTTTTGAACAATTCGTTCAGACCCTTTTTGATCTCATTGCGGTTGACGGGCTTGCCGTCGAAGCTCTGCTGGAACAACCGATCCCGTTCCTCGTAATTTCCCTTATCGCCGCGATATCCCATGGAAAACCTTTCTCTGCCTACCCGATTCCGGATTGCCGCATGCTTCCGGATTGCCTCTTAAGAACTGCTAAATAAATGAAGTGCTAAATAAGCGCTGGTTATAAAATAGCAAGCCTTCGCGAAGCCCGCGCGCCGGGACCGAATCTATCTTTTCGGCATGACCGAAAATCCATCAATATCCCCAGCCGACCCCGGAAACCCGGCCCGCGGGCTCGTGACCCGGACAGAAATTTTCGTGCGTGGCCTGCTGGAAGCCAATGCCTGCGGCCATGACTTCTGGCATATCCACCGCGTCCGCAACCTCGCCCTCCGCATCGCCCCCGGGATAGGCGCCGATCCCTTCCTGGTCGAGCTGGGCGCCTTGCTCCATGATGTCGCCGATCCCAAGCTCAACGGGTCTCCGGAAGCGGGCAGGCGCGTGCTGGCGGATTACCTCGACACCTGCGGCCTCGCGGATGCGCAGCGTGCGCGCCTGGAGGACATCCTCGCGCGCGTCTCCTTCGGCGGGGAGCTGGACGGTACGATTACCGCGCCGAAATCCCCCGAGCTCCAGGCCGTGCAGGATGCCGATCGGCTGGATGCCCTGGGCGCCGTGGGCATCGCCCGCACCTTCGCCTACGGAGGCAGCCGCGGGCATGCCATGCATGATCCGGATGCGCCCGTGCGCGAAGGGATGGATCAGGCCGCTTATCGCGACAGCCGGGGCCGCTCCACGAGCGTGAACCATTTCCACGAGAAGCTGCTCAAGCTGAAGGACCGCATGAATACGCCCACGGGCCGCGCCCTAGCGGAGGAACGACATCGTTTCATGGTCGATTATCTGGAACGGTTCCATCAGGAGTGGGCCGGAATCCGATAAGCCCCGCCGGGGCCCTCCGGAGCTCGAACCAGCGTCCCAGGAGATTGAACCCCGGCTTCGATCCCCACGCTTCGCCGCCCAGCGTTTCGCTGGCCAGCGCTTCGCTCGCCAACGAAACGCTGGCTAACACTACGCCGCCCACCCCATCGCTACGATTGGATCGGGTTTGGTGGTGCGACAGCCAAGGCCGGATCCCGCTTCCCGGTTGGATGGGATTTCCCGAGGCGTCCACGCTGAGCACCGCTTCGAAATCGCTGCCCTTGAGGATCTTCAGCGAGTCGATCTGGGCGTCCGGCATGCGATCGTCCGGCGCGCCGGAGAGGTACCAGTTGCCGCCGTTGTCCGCCACCACCATCCCGTATTTCTTGAGCGCGGCCGCGACTATCTTGGCGGCGCGCGGCAGCTTGGAAATATCCACGCCGGCCTTGAGGCGGAAGCGCAGGCCCAGGGGAGGCGTGTTAACGTTCGTGTTACTGCTGGCATAATGGCGCGCGGGCCAGAGGTATTTCCGCTGGCTGGTCACCACCGTCATGCGGATGGCATGGTTGATTTCCCCCTTCGCTATTTCGTCATAGCGGACCAGGCCGGGGAGGAGGGGCAGCCCCGCCGCATCCGCCGAGGTCCAGGTATCCGGCCGCAGGGCATTGGAGGCCAAATCGAATTTCGCGCCGCAGGCCGCGTCCCAATGATCGGCTTGGGGCTGCGCGACATAGAGCTCGTAAAGGATCCTGGCATCCTTGTCGACGGCCAGGACATGGCGATCGCCCGAGAGCGGATTGCCGCCTTCGATGGGCGCGTTCAGGGGAATCGGATACGGGCCCGGATCGCTCTCGTCCCCGTAGTCGGTGAAGTTGATGGCGACCTTCGCCTGGCTCTTGTCCACCAGGATATACGGGATGCCCCAGGGCGCGCCTTCGTAAACGGTTCCGAAGTCCGGATGCAGGGAGGTGTTCTTTCCCACCGAGGCCACGTAGTTGTCGGAGTTGGGATGGACCTGGTATCCGGAAATGTCCCAATGCCAGTAATTGTCCGCCGGGAAAATTGCGATCGCGCCGAGATCCGCCGACTGCGCCGCAGGCAGCGGGGCCGGCAGGGAAAGGCCCAGGGTCAAGGGCAGGATCAGGGCCGCCGCCCATCCTGCGAGCGTCTTTTTCATGGATTGCATCGTGACCTCCGTGATACCCATTAAACCGATAAAAATCTATCGCCGCCATAAAAATCCGCCGCGGGATTCCCTCAAGTAAAGCGAAGTCCGAAACATGCTGCGCACCGCGAAACCCCGGCCTATATTAGTTTGGACGGAACGAATCGTATCGGTTTTCCAGGGGCGCGACTCCCGCTGGACCGCCGCCGCGGATCGTTCGCCATCGCCCCGTATTCCGCCATTGGGTCTTTAACCACCTATTCCCCCAGGAGGACCTCGCATGTCTGGTGAGAGCGTATTTTCATTTTCGAAAAAAACGAAACCGAGCCATATGGAAGAACGATTGGATGTCGAAAGCGATCGACGCCTCTTCGGCTGCATGGGATCGGGCGCCATGGCGGGCATCTGCCTGGCGACCTATGTCCTGACCCTCCAGATCGTGAACCCGTTGGAACCTTTGCCTCTTTTTACTGTTTGTCGTTTCGGCACCCATCCCATCAATCCGACTTTCCGGGGCATCCCTCCACCCGATATCCATGCGAAACTCCATCCGACCCGACCCAAGCTCGTGAAGCTCCATCCCACGAATGTCGCACGGCACGCTCCCAAGCCCACCAGCCGCCATCCCGTGCAGGTCGCCGGTACCTTGGCCCAGAAGCTCATCAACTCCCGATCCGATCGCTCGAATTTCAATGCCTATGAACTGATCGGCAAGACGCTCAAGAGCCTGGACCAGAATAAGCTGGAGCAGGTGGCTGTCCTCCTCACGCGCACGGGGGAAACGCGGCTCTCGGGGCGTCCGGGCATGCAGCGCGAGAATGGCCCTGAAGGGTACGATGCGGGAGGGACCGGCGGAGAGGATAGGATCGAGATGCCTGGTTATAAACCGGGTCGGATACCGCCGACGGCCCGACCGGAACCTCGGATCGCGACCACGGTTTCCATCGACATGCGCGCCTCGGAGACGGTGCGATCGTCCGCGTCCATCCTGGCGGTCATCCGCTCGCATGCTCCCGGACTGCGTCACCTGTACAATACCTTCCTCCGCACCCAGCCCGGCATGAAAGGCAAGGTCACCTTGCGCTTCGCCATCGCCCCGAGCGGGCAGGTGGTCGATGTGGGTATGGCGGCCAGCACCACGGACGCGCCCGCATTCGACAAGCAGGTGGCGGAAAAGGTGATGGCCTGGAGGTTCGAGCCCGTCAAGGCCATAGGTAACGACCTGGTTACGGTGCCTTTCGATTTCTCGGAGTGAGCCGGCCCTTCCCGGGCGCTGCGGCCCCGATGGAGCGTTCCATCCGCCCCCGCGCCTGTGGACACCGGTAGGCCTACGGACAGGGCTCCTCTAGGGTGGATAGGGGTTGATCCCGACAGAAAAAATCGGCGGAAAAAAACCGGCCGGAGGCCGGAAAAAGACGGCAAAAGATTAAATTTGTACCATAATATTACAGCCCGAAACCCATCAGCCACCCACCAGCCACCCATTAGCCAACAAGGTGCTTTCCATGAAAATTTCCAAGAACGCCGTGGTCTCCATTGATTATACCTTGACCGATTCGAAGGGCGAGGTCTTGGACCAGTCTTCCAAAGGCAAACCCCTCCAGTTCATCCATGGCATGGGCCAACTGATCCCGGGTCTGGAAAAGGCCCTGGAAGGACGCGGCGCAGGCGAGACCCTCAAGGCCAACATCCCCCATGCGGAAGCCTATGGCGTGCGTGACGAATCCCTGATGCAGTCGCTTCCCAAAGACAACTTCGAGGAAATCCCGGACCTGCGCGAAGGCATGGAACTCGAGGCCGAAAGCGAGGACGGGGTTCGCATCATCACCGTTGTCGGCGTCAACGAGGATACCGTGGTCGTGGACGGCAACCATCCGCTAGCCGGAGTGGATCTCACCTTCGACGTGACCATAGTCGAGGTCCGCGAGGCCACGGCCGATGAACTGGGACATGGCCATGTGCATGGTCCCGGCGGCCATCACCACTAAAGACCGATTCTTAAACGATACGTTCCGGGAACCAGGCCACTACCTCGGTCTTTTGCGAGAAGTGCAGCAGTGGTTCCGTATCCGGCAAGACCAACCCGCATTGTTCCGCCATGGTATTGACCTCGGTCCGGGCCGTGGCTTCCCGCAGCTTCCAGGGTTCATGATGGATATCGGTCCGATAAATGGAGCCGTCCGGGCCGGAGGCATAGAAGCAATACCGGGCCGTGAGCCAATCCTCCAGGGTACCTTGGCTGCTACGGTAGGCCGGGCCCCGGGGCGCATACCGCGATTGGAATTCCGCCGGCGGGGCGCCCGCATGGGTGCGATGGCTCCGGTACTCGATTTCGGATCCGGTCCGCGTGAGGGCGATGGCCGCGTCGAAATAGGGGAGATGGAAGAATTCCCGGGCGCCGCGCACGGCCACGGGATTGGCCGCGTCCAGGCTGAAGAACCAGACCCCGGGCATGCCGCCCGCGCGCTTCACATAGGTCCGCACGTTGAGTTCCGGAAAGGCCGAAAGCCCCGGCAGGCTGGGCAGGAAGCGGCCGCGGATATGGGTCATGCGGAAGGGGACGATGCCGAGCCAGGCTTGGTTGTCGAAGAGATCCAATTCGAGGCCGGTGGGTAGGAACCGGCGCAAGGCCTCGGCCGGAACCCGCCAATGCATGAACAGCAAATCCTCCCAGTGCATGCTCATGACCCAGCCACGGGGGCGATGGAAGGCGGCTTTGGGAAGAAAGGCCATTGCGAAGCTCCTGAATTCATTTTAATAACAAGTGGCTCGGGAGCACATGCCGCCTTTCCGCGATTTCATTTAGCTTTTATCGGAACCCATCCTTGTTCCGGAATCGAGAGCCGTCCATGGAATTCAGGAATTCGATCTTCTGGCTCTTCGGGCGATCGAGTGGGTGAAAATATAGACAGGACGGGCTTCCTG
>DAINDC010000071.1:0-1847 GCA_036732085.1 Fibrobacterota bacterium
GAACTGGCTGTGGGCTGATGGCCGACCTTGCTCATGGCTTGGGTGAGGGTGAATCGGCGGAGGTCTCCGGAATATCTATCCAACGAGGAAACGGAAACCTTGAGCGGGCAATTTTTAGAGACTTCATTCGGTCCGACGAGGACGACGGAAGTAGTGAAGGCTTGGGCGAGGGCGCGGCAGGGAGCAAGACTGCATTTGGGGCAGGTTTTTGGGTCGAGGTTGGGGACGGGTGCGGTCAAAATTTTTCTTTCAAAATCTCGCGATTACTCAGTAAATAAGTGTGAATAAAGTTGCCCAATTAGAAAGGCGATGGGCAGGCCCCTACCACATTTGTGCTTCCATCGCTTATGCCTCCGGAATCAGTGGTAAACCCGGACTCGTAGGAAAACGTTCCCCCATATACGGCAACATCGGGAGACGAGTTGTCAGAAACGGATGAAGTGCTTCCTGCGCAAACGGTTGACCCAGGGTTTGCCGTAATCCCTCCGCCATCTGAATTTGTATTTACCGATACGGAGGTATGTCTGAGCCTAAGATTTCCATTGACTGATATGGTTCCATCAACGGCTGTATTGTAATCAAAATGGGAATCCAAAATGTCCACTTTGGATTCATAAATAGAGAAAATAGACCCGCCACTCAAGTTTTGAAATTTGACGGTAATGTTTTGGAAGAAGGCTTTTTTTGTATAGGAGAGACTTAAGGTTCCATATGTTCCTCCAGCGAGTTGAAAGTCCGTAACGGTAACGCTGTCCACATACACCGTGCTTCCACCGGCCGTAATGACTTCGCTGGATAAGGCGGCATTGAGCGTAGAAATGTGATGGGACAAATCCCTGCTTGCCAGGCTCCTGTCCACCCCTGTATTTGCAAACCCGCCGTTCAGCAAGACATTGGGTTTTATCAAGAATCCGTCTGTTGATGCAGTGGTATAGGCTCCTTCTGAAACCCAAATCTTACGTCCCGCTGGATAAGTCGTATTTGCGGCCAATACCGGTCCAAGTTCCGGATACGCATCTGCCCAGGACGATCCATCCCCGGCGCCTGCCGCGCTCTTCAGGACAAAAACCACGTTCGGTTCATAGGTCACTTGGACGGTCATGGCCGTTTGATTGCCGGCGATATCCTCAGCACGGATGGTGAGAGTCTGTGTGCCCGTATCGAGAGCCGGTGTGAATGTCCAAGGATTCGTACCACTGGCGGTGATCCAAGCGCCGGTTGAGCCCACTTGATACTGGACATATCGCATTCCTCTTTCATCAGTGGCGGATCCTGTAAACGGTTGGATGGTATTGAATACCTGGGAAGACGCAGATTTATGATTTGTCTGGGCAATAACGGGCTTTTGCAAATCGATTGTGATGGTCCCCGACGCCCATGCGCTTGGATTGTTGGCCGCATCCAATTCACGAACTTTCAGGGTATGATCGCCATCGGTCGGACTGGATAAGGTATAGGTGGTCGTGCAAGTCCCGACGTTTCCATTATCCAATTGGCATTGGTAACTTCCGCTGCCACCACCGCCAGGAGTCCAAGTCCATGTCGCGGTCTGCTGTTGCTTGTTTGGATAGGATAAGGATGGTGCATTTGGAGCCGTCCTATCCACTAGTGCGCTGATGCTGGTAGTGGCATTGGATGTGTTTCCAGCCAGATCTTTTTCAACCACTTCTAATTGATAGGCGCCGTCTGCCGGGTTATTGATCGTATAGACTGTCCCCGTTTGACGAGCGATATCTGACCCGTTCAGTTTTACCAAGAAGGAGTCCGTGGGATCCCCCGTACGGTTCCATGCCCATTGCAGGCTGGTGCGGGAATCCTGGATATTTATGGTTGCGGGTGGATAGGTC
>DAINDC010000071.1:1857-13350 GCA_036732085.1 Fibrobacterota bacterium
GTATTATCCATCAGAATGGAGAGGCTGGCCACGCCGGAATTTCCCGCGATATCCGTGGCCGTGATTTGAATCACTATGGTTTTATTATTCACCAAAGGAAGCGATTTGATATTCCAACCGCCAGCCCCGTCCAGATTCGTTGCCAGCGATCCTGCCGTACCGTCTACCGTATAAGTGAGTGTCTTGATCGCACCTGTGCCTTGCGGACTGAAGGAGGTACCGGCCAAGTCGACCGTGGCGGAGCGGGTCAGGAAGGTGCCGCTGGACTGGGGCGCTGTGATGGTCACGGTTGGTTTGCTCAAGTCATAGTATATGGCCAGCGACGAAGTTGCCGACCAATTTCCCGCCGAATCACGTTCCTGTATGTAGAGAGTATAGGTGGTCTTTGACACCGCCGCGGACAAGGCATATAAGGTATCATGCACCTCGGTGCCGCCCACGGAGGGATCGCTGCCCAGCTTATACCGATAATTGCCGGAGCCACCGCCCCCGCCGGTGCCCCATGTCCATTTAGGCAGGCTGCTGGTGGGCGTAGTGGCGAGAAGTTTGGGCGCGTTCGGCGCAATCGTGTCCACCGTAACTGAGGCGCTACCTATGCCGGACCAATTGCCGACGGAATCCCGCTCGCGGACATATAGGGTATGCGCGCCATTGCCCAAATCCTTCGAGGGCGTATAGGTCGTATCCGTGGTTGTGGTGGGCGCGATTCCGGAGGTGAAGGAGGCGTCATCGAATTTATATTGGAAATTACCGTTGCCGCCACCAGCGCCGTTCCAAGTCCAGACGGGCCGATGGACATTGGTCAGCGCGGGGGCGTTCACCCTCACGCTGGGCTTTACGGGAGCCGTCATGTCCACCACGGTGTTGGCATGGCCTGAGGCAGACCAGTTCCCGGCGACGTCGCGCTCTTGAACGAAAAGGGTATGTGCTCCCTCGCCCAGCGGCGAGGCGGGAGTGAAGACGGTATCCTTGATCTCCGTGGAGGTGCCGAAATTCTCGACATCCAGGGCCGTGCGATAATTGCCACTGCCGCCCCCGCCCGGGCTCCAAGTCCACGTAGGTGTGGTGGAGGCTATGCCGCTGGGGCCTTTGACAATGGGTTTTCCCGGTGGGATCGAATCAAGGTAAATGGTGATGGTCGTGGAGAAAACCTTTCCCGCCGCATCGCTGGCCGAGCGGGTGATGATATTGGCGCCCTCCTTGAGCGTTTCCGAGGTCAGAGTATCCTGGTTCTTGCCGCCGATGCTCCAGATGACCTTTATAGCAGACTGGGTGAAATAGGCGCCGTTCGCAGGCGAGGTGATGAGCACCACGGGTCCGGAAACCGCCAGCACCTTTTTACTCACGATCGTCTCGTTGCCCTCGGTGTCCTTGACATAGAAGCGGACCAGATATTCCTTTTCTTGATCGTACTTGAAGGAGATGGCTTTAACCGCAGCGGCGGAATCGTCCCACCCGGGAATCCCGTCCAGGTCCCATTTGAATTGGACTACGAGTCCATATTCCTGCGGGGCCACTATGGGCAGAAAGGTCACGGTCTTGCCCAAGGAAATGGTGGTATCCTGGCCGATCGAGACCACGGGAGCATCGGTCTTCACCGTGACCTCGGCGCTGTCCTTCTTTAAGCTGTCCGCCAGCGAGATGGCGTAAATGCGGGTTCGGCCCGGGGCCACGGCGATTAACTTGCCGGTTTCATCGACCGTGGCAAAAGCAGGGTTTCCGGATCGCCATTGGATTTTTTGGCTCGAAGAAGTGGGATAAACCTGGGCGATCAAAGTTTTGGTCTCGCCCCCCGTATATAATACTGAGGCATGGGCATTGACGCGAACGCTGTCCACAATTTGACGCATCGAGATCTTGACCTTCAAGGTGGAGGACTTCGCGGGATTTTCCTTGGATTTTGCGGTGACGGTCGTTATTCCCTCGGCGACTCCAGTGATGCGATTGGAATTGAGACTGAGCAAGGTGGGATCGGAGACGATGAAGTCCACGTCGGAATTGGCCCTGGCTGGCAGGACCTCGACCATCAGGCTTTCCGCCGCGCCCCCGATGAAAATCTCGGTGGAATCCTTCAGGAACCGGACTTGCTCCACGGGAACGGGATCCGATACCGCGATGATGGCCGTGTCAAAGATGGAAGGCTTCAATTGGGAATGCACCCGCATTTTCGTGAGGCCGGATTTCAGGCCTTTGACCAGACCGTCCGAGGTTATGGTCGCAATCGTGGAGTCATCGATAAGCCAAGTGACAAGGTTGCTTGCCGTAGACGGGACGATTTGCAATGCCAACCGGCTTGGAGTTCCACCGGCGGAGAGATAGAGCGTGTCGGGGGACAGGATCAGGTTTTCCGGAACGCTGCTACGGGAAATCACGGTCACCGGGATCAACAAGGATTTGGAGGGATCGACCCCAAGCTTGCTTGTCAGATCGGCTTTCCCCGATTTTAACGCCTTAAGCCAACCATCTTTAATTTGCAGAACTTCCGGTTGCGAGGAGCTCCAGAGCAGGGTCTTGTCGGCCAAGGTGGCGGGCAGTACCGTGACAGGCGGAAGCAAAAGGGAATCCCCTTCCAACATTTCCAAGTCGTGGATCAAGGACGAGAGTTTCGCATCCGGCAGTACGAATACGTAAACGGAATCCTTCTGATTGGTATTCCCATCGAACTGGGAATCGACATTGTAGACGACTGCGCCACCCCGGTATCCAATGATGGAAACGATGACCGGCCCGCCGTCCCAATGGGGAGTAGGGAGCTTTTGGACATCGCCGGGCTTGGTAACGCGGCCTCTATAGACCACATCGATGGTTGTGCCGTCTTTGGATTTCAGGGTGATGAGCACGGAATCATACTGGGCGAGCGAATCATAGATTTTGTTCAGGGACAGGGTGGCGTCCACCTTTTCGCTTTGCGAGAGTTGGCAGGCGATAAGGAATAGAGCCAAGACCCCGCAAACCAAGGTCAATCGCTTCAACAAGAATCGGAAAGGGTTGGGCATGACTGCGTCTTGTGATTGGATGGGCATCATTGGAAACTCGCATCTACATGTTTGGCGGAAGGCGTGCTGTTAAGGACGAAATAGGCCGTCACCCCGGCCGCGACAATGGCCACGGACGTGCCAATCCAGATCAAGGCATGTCCCTCCGAGACTTTCTGCTTGGATTCGGGACTCCGGCTCGAACCAGTGAGCGAATCGCCTTGGGCATTTCCCTTCAGATTCTTTTCCGCATGGGTGAGCTTGACGCGCGAAGTCTCGAACTCTTCCTGGATGTTCTTGAAGATCATATAAATCATATCGCTGGCATACATGTCCATGATACGTGCCGTGGGCTCCACGTCCAATAGGCGCAACATGTACTGCTTACCCTTTTCGCGAGTCTCGTATCTGGCGGTATACATGACGCCAAGATGCTTGAAGATGAAAACACTATCGCTATGCGAGAACGTCTCGCCGCTTTTCAGGGCAGTTTCGAGTTTCTCCACGGCCAGGTCGAAATCCCCATCCAGATACTCCTTGTGGACAAACACCGTATCCAAAGTCTTTGGTTTAGCCTGTGATGGCTTAATTTCCGAATGGGTTCTCTTAGCAATCGGTGGCGGGTTTTTGATGGCCGGTGCCTTTTCATTTGCTGCGGCAATTGCAACTGCGGCAATGAAAAGCTGGAAAACAGATCTCATTCTCACGAGACACCCCTTGAAACTCAGAACAGGTTAGACGAATGCGCTAGAACGATTGGAAAGATATATAACGGTCCGTAAAAATCCGTGATTGGGAACACGGAACGAAACCAAAAAGAACCATAATTCCAGGAATATGGCGCCCATAAGCCTTATTCAGGCTTAATTCCACTGGGGCCGGTAGAAGGACTATCTAAAAAAAGTATCCGACCTTCGCCATCCAATACCAGTCCTTGGGAGAGGTCAGAATGGCTTCGTACGATATTTGATCCTGGGTGCCGCCTGGACGGAAATGATCATCCGCGACCTGGAAGCTGATCTTGAAATGTTTCTCGATTGTTTTTGATCCATACAATGACCATTTCCAATTGTCCCGGATTTGGTTTTTCTCGATATCCGCTTGGCTGAAAGGAATATTGGTGCCGGAGACAACGAGGGTCGTGTCGCCGGTAACGGGATCGATTTGGCGCTGCGGGTTCCGGTTGACGAAGGAGTTCGAAACGGGAATCGGCGATTCGAAAAATCCCGCGCCGGATTTGTATCTGGAGTAATCGTCCCTGAACTTCGCCCCGTACCATTCGACTTCCATGGAGAGGTTGTCGAGCAGCTTGAACATGGGGAAGTTGAAGCCCACCATGATGGGCATCCTGTGTTTCAGATCGCCGTACAGGGCCTTGTAGGCCTTTCTCTGATCCAAGCCGATGATGGCCGCCTCGCCGTAGATCTTCAGGTCATCGGGTCCCAATCTTTCGCTTCCGGCGAACAGGGCCTTGGGGTCGAAAGAGAAATTGGCCATGACCTTGGTCCCCTGGAAGCTCATCACCGTGGTATCCACTTTTCCACCCACGGTATCGACATAAATCATGACGCGGTCATAGGGGCTTTTGATCTCGTTCTCGGTTTTTTCCTTGCGGTCGGCCAAGAAGGCGGAGTCTTTCGGAGGGCTCGTGAGCTTCTTATCAATGGGGATGAGGTGGTAGAAGTTCACACCGGCGCCCAGATGGAAGGCGCTTCCGAAAGAGTACCCCGCGATATAAGCGGGAGACAAATCGAAATAGGGATGGAGTTCGTTTTCGCTATTGATGAGGAAGTCCTGTTGGAAGCCTCCGGTTTGATGATGAACCTGGAACCCCAACATATTGGCGAAGGGAAGAAGTTGCTTCGCTTCGAATCCGGATATCACCACACCCGGATAGACGGGCCCACGCAAGAGATAAAGACCGAGGTTCTTGATGTCCGGATTGTAGTTGTAGTGGAACAGGCCGCCTGTCAGGCTCAGGTTGGTAGGCTCGGACTCCCAGAATTTATAGTTGAAGCTCGCTTCCGCGATATAGGGGGTAACCGAAGTGGCGAATCGCCCGCCCCCTTGGATCCCGCCCGCCATAGGCAGATTTTCAATCACGCCTAACCCAGCTTTTCCGCTCAGCTTTTCCGATATAGACGCGAAGAGCGAGAGCTGGGCGCCGGTGGTCTGCAGGGAGTTTCCATTGGTATTTAGGTTAACAGTATCGGTGCTATGTCCCACGATTCCGTATTGCACCCAGCCCAATCCGCTGAAGATCAAATCCTTATTCTCCAAAGCCCTGGCGGGAGCCATGCAGAGGGCCAAAACCATCACAGCGAAGGCGAGAGGCCGATAGAAAAAATTCATGCAGGGAATCATGATGCCACCCGAAATCCTTAGAAGAAGTAGGCCAATTTGCACATCCAATACCAATCCTTAGGCGTGGTCATGGCCTCGGCCCAAGTGGGAAAGGAGGTCGCGCCGGTTCCATTATTCCGATAATGATCATTGGCGACCTGAGCCGCGAGCCTGAGGTGGCCCATCAACACGCGTGAACCATATAAGGACCATTTCCAATTGTCCCGCGCATAATCAAGGCTGCGAATGGTCTGCACCTTGCTATAAGTCTGCCCATTGAAGGTTATCGGCGCGCTGGCCTCGAAGACGGGACTGCCCGGAACGGTCCTGGGTACCCAGGAGCCAAAGGACTCGGCCTTTCCGTAATCGCTGTAGTTATTGGACCCATAGTACTCAACTTCCAGGGAAAGCTTGTCCAGGAATTTGAAGGCGGGAATATTGAAGCCGACCATGATGGGAATGCGCTTTTTGATGTCGTTGAAATATTTTCCCTGATTCTTGATGCCCAAGATCGCGGCCTCGCTATAAATGACCAAATCTTCCTTGCCCAAAATGCCGGGAGTTCCGAACCAGACCTTCGGATCCACACGAAACCTTGCCATCACCTTGGTCCCCGCCATGGATCCTGTGACCGTATCCACCACCACGTTTTGATATGTCGGCACCATGCTCAAAGCGCTATCGGTTCCGGCATCATTGTAAACGACCGAAGTATCCACCTTGGTCAAGGTCTTGGAAAGGGTGTCCAAGCTGTAGCAAGCTTCCGGATCATTATCATCCACCTGGTGATAAAAGTGGCCTTCCGTTGCGCATCCTTTTCCGGGCGAAGTGACCTTGCGGTTTTGCGGGAACAACCGATAGAAGTTGACTCCCGCGCCGATCTGGAATCCCGGTGCGACCTGGTAGCTCATGACATCGGCCAGGGAGAAATCGAAGAAGGGCTTGGTCTCGGTTTCGGAATTCAGGATGATATCATTTTGAAAATCGCCCAATTGCAGCCGCGTCATGCCTCCGTATATGCTCGCTATGGGAAGGACATGCTTGGTTTCGAAACCGGATATCACAGTGCCAGGATACGCCTGTCCGCGGATAAGATACAGGCCCAGATTCTTGACGTCTGGATTATAGTCGTATGGGAAATTACCCAAGGTCACTTGCATCTTGTTGGCGCCCCAAGTTTGCGTATTGGTAACCCGAGCTTCGATGAGCGGAGCCCAGAATGGGGCCCACTGATTAGAAACGAAATAGGCGCCCCGCGCCGAATGGGTCTGGATGGCTCCGACTCCGACTCCGCCTTCCCAATTTTCGCCGATCTTGGCCAGGGCCGTGATTTGGCCGCCCGTGCTCTGGATCCAATTCCCGTTGAAGTTATTGTCGGGTTGGTTGGAAACCGAATCACTGCTATGCTGGATGCGGCCGAACTGGATCCAACCGGAACCCTTATAGGTGACGCTCAATTCCTGGGAACGGATCGCGGTCGGCACCGCGGCCAGCAAGGCCAGTAATAATGAAACCCTTAATCGCATACTTGCCTTATGCCTCCCGATAACCCGCATCAGAAGTAATACCCGACCCGGAACATCCAATACCAATCCTTCATGGAACTGAAGGCTTCCGCGCTGCCGCCAGCCTCTTGGATGAGCCCGGCGGTAGGACGGGGACGGAAATGATCATTGGCCACCTGGCCGATGAAACGGATATGGTTCAGGATGTCCTTTTGCATGTATAAGGACCATTTCCAATTGTCCTGGGTGAGGTTCTGGACGTCGAGCGCCGTTCCCCGCACGGAAACGGAATCCCCGGAAGCCGAAAGGTATTTCCCATCATCGCTGAGTGTATTGTAGTTCCGATAGGACGTGGGTATCGGCGAAGGAATCAAGGCGGGGTTGTTCGGGATGGCGGCGAAAATCCCGCCGCCCAAGGTATTGAAGTTGCCCAGCTTGCTCAAATCATTCCGGTATTTCGCGCCGTACCATTCCACTTCGACCGAGAGATAGTTGAGCAATCCCCAAGTCGGCAGGTTGAACCCCAGGGTCCAGGGAATGCGCTGGTAGATATCGTGATATACGGATCCATAATTCTTGACGCCCAAGATCGCGGCCTCGCCGTAGAGCTTTAGATCCTCATGCCCCAGGGAACTGATGCCGAATAGCGGTTTCAGATCCAGGCTGAACATCCCCATCAATTTGATGCCCTTATGCGTATAGAAAACCGTGTCATGGGTAACGGTGTCTACTTCAATGTATTGGAAGTCATACCGGTTGTGCGGAAGGCCGTCATGGAGCAGGGCGCTATCATTGGAGTTAACGGAGTAGAACCGGGAACTGGGAGTGGTCAGGTCCTTTTTGTTCGGGAGCGCGCGATAGAAATTCACGCCCCCGCCGATTTCCAATGCCGAGAAGGCCTTGTATTTGGCCAGATAGGCGGCGCTCCAATCCCCGGTCGGCGGCAGCTCGCGTTCATCGGCGAATATGATATCGTGACTGAAGTTGCCGATGGCTTGATGGAGGTTGATCCCGAGGATATTCCCCTTGGTCGAGTCGATCTTGAAATCCTTGAAGCCGCCCATGAGGAAGCCGGGATAGACCGGCCCGCGCAAAAGATAGGAGCCGAGATTCTTCGAGTCCTTATTGTATTCGAAGGGGAAATTTCCGAAGGTAAGGGTAAAGGCTGGATTCTCGCGGCCGCCATGGGAATAGGTCATCCGGGATTCGGTGATGAAATTCTGCAATGCCGTGCGGGCGAGGCGCGCATCCCCGCTGGTTCCCAGGGAGGAGTAGATCTGGTATCCGCCGAAACCGAAGGCGCCTTCCCAATCCTCGCCGATAAGCGCATTCGCGGTGAATTGGGCGCCGGCGCTCTGCTGCCAATTTCCATTAAGGTTGTTCACCAAAGTGTCCGTAACATGCATGATACGGCCGACATCGGACCAGCCTTGCCCATGGACCTTGATTTTTACGTTCTCATCCGCTTGGGGATGGCTATTCCCGATTACGGCGGCCGCGAATAAGAAGAGCGCTGCTCTCATGGAAGACAAGCCTTTGGAAAATGATCCGAAATTCTTTCCATCAATCGCATATGGAGTTGGAAACTTAAATAGAAGGGAAGTCGAATGCAACGATTGACGATGCAATCCTATCCGGGACCGGTTTGTCCGGGCCCGGAAGGACATAGCGTCACAGCAACCGAATCGATGGTTAGAATAGCCTGCTTATGCGGCGGTGATCTACGCCACGATTGGTTTTGAAATCCATGAGCAGGACGCCCATGGTCTTTGTCGAAAAATCATGGTGGAAAGCCCCGTTCAGGCCCGAGAACCTTTCCACGATCTTTCCCGAAAGGTCGCGAAGGGTTATCTCGAAATCCGCATCCGAATATCCCTCCATCGAAGACGCGGTAGTCGTCATGCGGTACAGGGGCAGCGCCGCCTGGACCTTGGTGGAGGTGGTGACCAGCGGATCCCCTTTGTCATCCAGCGGACGCCATTTGATGTTCCGGTACCAGGATCCCGCCGCGCCTTTCCAGCGATCCGTTCCACCGTGGATTTGGAGGGCAATGTAACTGGCGGGCAGGACCACAGCATTGGATTCATCCATGATGGGAACCCAGGTTTTGTTCGGGGCTTTCAAATCGCGAATGAAGGTTTCCAAGCGGGACTTGGAGGCGGCCGTCAATCCGCCATAAAATTTGACCCGGAATTGATTCCATCCGTTGATATCCCAAATCTTGGTCCAATCCGCCGGTACGCAACCCGCTGCGGAACAACCGAAGCTGGTTGGGTTTTTGGCTGCCGTGAAGGTTTTCCAATTGGTATTGCCGTCGGAAACCGAACTCTCGTTCGCGCCGAACTTAAAGGGATCACTATTCCAGGTTTTACCCCCGGCTGCGCTAATGCCTTCGCTGAAGCTTCCGCCTATGCTGCTGCCGAGGATATAATCGATGGTCGCCTGATAGGCTTTGCCGTCCTCGGTGGTGCGGTTGAAAACGCCGCCGTCATTGTTGAAATCGGGCCAGATGTCCATGATGATTTCATAATTCCCGAAGTTCTTCTTATTCGTAACGAGAAGACCGCCTGCACCGTTCGGGTTCTGTGCCGAAAAGATGGCATGCAAGGTCGGATCGGCGAGCCAGGTTCCGCCCAGGATACGGTCCGCGCCGGAATGGCTGCTCTTGCAGCTTTCCCACCAACCCTTTAAAGAGGTCCCATCGAACAGCGACATGAACCCTTCGGCATCGGGCACGGAAACGACGGTATCCGCTCCAGGTCCCGCATTGCATGCGGTATTCGTTCCAGGAGGAATCGGTCCCGGTTGCGCCGAAACCATAATGTTGAGTCCGCCCAAAATCAGACCTGTCAGGAGAATCTTGTTCATCGTACCTCGCATCATAACCCCACTGTGAATACACTAAAGAAGATGTTCCCCTACCCGCCGATAATATAAGCCGAAAACCCGTTAATGCCCTGCAAAATCAAGGTTTTCCGTTTAAGAAACAATTCGCCGACGAAGCAAAAAAATACGGTCCGCCCGTCGCTTTTGGGCCCCGCTTTGGGAATCCGATTGAGAACTTCGGGTACGATTATCTCATACAGTACGCTTTATTGCTTTGACCAGCTTGCGCAAACTAGTGTTTCTTTTACATAAATCGGATATTCTCACATCGACGGGGCTGTCGCAGCCTCGGGAAACGGTCAGGAATCTTCCATGAATCTCATCGTCAGGCTGCTCAAGACCCTCTTGCTCTACCTTTGCAGCCCCGGCCGTCGCCCCATCCTGGGCGAATCCAAGGTGAGTTTCCGCGTCTGGCCCAATGATCTCGATACCAATTTCCACATGAACAACGGCCGCTACCTCACCTTGATGGATCTGGGCCGGCTGGATCTGCTGCTTCACCTGGGCGCCGTGCGGATCGTGTTCAAGAAGAAATGGTTTCCCGTGCTGGCGGGCCTGGAGGTCCGCTTCCGTCGGCCCCTGAACCTGTTCCAGAAATTCGAGATCCACACCCGCATCGTGACATGGGATACAAAATGGATTTTCATCGAGCAGAAAATCAAGCGCGCCGGCGAACTGGCCCTGCATGCCTATCTCAAAGGGGTGTTCGTAGGGCCCAAGGGCAGCGTGCCGATCACCGAATTGTTGGAACTGATGGGCGTGCGGGATGCGCCCCCACCGATGCCGCCCGCACTGGCGCTTTGGGTGGAGGCGGAGGACCGGATGATTCGGGAGGAGCGGCCCCTGAATGGAACCCGGGCCGGCGAGTAGGCGGGCTCGGAATCGACCTTTACCTTTGCTTTTTCCTTTACCGAAGCGGGCTCGGAGCTTACCTCCACTTTTACCTTTACCGAAGACTTTTTCTTCTACCGAAGCGGACTGGGGTCGCCGGGCGGATCGTCGCTTGCGCCTTCGCTGCCAAGCTCGTCGTCCACGGAATCCGCCTCTTCCTTGCTCAATGGCGGCGGGCTCTTGCGGAGCTTCAGGGAGAATTCGACGGCGCGCAGGGTCTCCTGGTAGAGCGGATTGTCCGGGTGGAGCTTGAGGAGGCGTTCGGCCAGGATGGGCTTGGCGCTTTCCGGGCGTTCCAAATCGTGCATGAAGATGGAGGCGGTTTCCCAGAGCGAGCCCTCGTGATCGGGATCGATGCGGAGCGCCTTCTCGAACTTGAGCAGGGCCTGTTCCACTTCCTCCATGGCCGTGAGGCAGCGGCCCCAATAGTAAAAGCGGTTCAAATCTTCGTTGGTGCCGGTGAGGTGCTTCTTGATATCGTCGATGCAGCCCTGGAGGATGCGGCCCGCCTTGCGTTCCTCGCTATCGGCCAGCAGATCCAGGGCTTGGTTCAAGGTCGCTTCGTAATCCATGGCCTCGACTCCTGATAGGGGAGGCTGAAATCTAGAATAGTCGGGGTGGTGGTGGCTTGGCGTTCGGGTGGGCCGGCCTAATCTTTCAGGGCCAGGCCTTGGGACTGCAACCGTTTTTCCAGCGAGCGCCAATCGAGGAAGATATTGTCGCCGATGAAGGCGTCGCAGCCGAAGATCTGGAAGAGCTCCTGGACATACGGGGACGTGGAGACGAGCATCAAGGTGCATTCGTTGTCCTGGAACTTCCGGATATTGTGCATGATGGAGCCCACGCCGGTGCTGCAGATGAGGCTTACGTCGCCAAGGTCCAGGGCCACCCAA
>DAINDC010000071.1:13360-17898 GCA_036732085.1 Fibrobacterota bacterium
CCCAACGGGAGTCCTTGAGCAGCAGGGATTGGAGATGCTTGTCGAGGACGCGCCAGCTCTGAAGATGGATCTTGCCCTTGACGCTGAGGATTTGCAAATCCCCTTTTCGGGTTAGGTTGATTTCCATGGTCGTAGGCAAAGCATACGAGCCGGCTGGGAATCCGCGCCATGGCTGCATGGGCGTCCATCGCTGCCGCCTGGGCCGCTCCCAAGCGTAGTTTGAGCTTCTCGAACAATTTGGTCCCGGCCGTTTTCGTCCCCGGATCCACTTTGCTACTTTTTCCCTCTAACCGGGGAACTTCGGCGTCCCCATCCCTTGGAAGGACGGTAGGTCGGCTATGGGTAAAACCGGATCGAATCCTGAGCAAATAAATTTGGCGCGGTTCCGATGGATCGCCGCATGCCTTCCGCTGGCCCTGGCTTGGGCGCTTTCGGGCTGTGCGGCCCTTTCACCCACCGGAAAATCCAGCGCGGGATTCGGATCGGATACGGAGGAAAACACGCCTGCCGTCGCGGGCTCGCATGTGGGGGAGCCGTCCAAGGGTGGAAGGAAATTCGAAGAGCCGGGCGAGTTGGACAAGTTGCTCGATGCCAAGCCCATCACTCTCGCCGCCGTGAAGCCGGCCTCCCAGGCCGCTCCTACGGGCGCATCCCAGGCCAAAGCGCCGACGGAAAAGGCTGCGGCGGTCAAGGGGAACTTCCGATTGCAAATCGGCGCGGAATCGGATATGGATGCGGCCCATGCCAAAAAAATAGCCTACGAGAAACAGCTCGGCGGAACCGTGGACGTGGTTTTCGATCAACCCTATTACAAGCTGCGCTGGGGTTACTTCGATTCAAAGCAGGATGCGGAGGACAAGCTGCTGGAGTTGTCCGATCAGAAAATCCAGGGCTTCGTCGTCAAGCAGTAGCCAGCAGTGGCCGGGCGGCTGGGTTTATCTGGCAGGGCATTCTCGGCCGCATCACCGAGTCCCAATTGACCCTGTGCCGCTCTTGCCACTTACCCTAACTCCGCTTTACCCCGCCCATTCGCCGGAGAAGACCTCGACCGCGGGCCCGGTCATCATCACGCTGCCCTTCCCATCGTATTCCAGGAGCAGGTCGCCGCCGGTCAAATGGATATTGAGCCGGGGACCGGTCTTGCCCAGTTTGAAACCGATGGCCGCCACCGCGGAGGCGCCGGTCCCGCAGGCCCAGGTCTCGCCGGAGCCGCGTTCCCAGGTGCGCTGGACCACTTCGCTCTTGGACATGATCTGGACGAACTCGACGTTCACCTTGCGCGGGAAGAAGGGATGGGTCTCGATGAGCGGTCCCACCTGGCTGACGGGGAATCCCACCACATCGTCCACGAAGATGACGCAGTGGGGATTGCCCATGGAGACGGAGTTGAAGGTGAAGATGCGGCCGGCCGCTTCGATTTTCTGTTCCATGACTTCGGGCATGTCGAAGGTGGTGGGGATCCGGAGGCCCGCGAAGATGGGTTCGCCCATGTCGATGCGGACCAGTTCCGCATTGCCGGCTGCGTCGCGCTTGACGATGCGGGCCGTGCGCCAGCCCGCGCCTGTCATGAGCTTGAGCTCGTCTTTACCGCGGGTATAATGATCGTGCACGTACTTGGCCACGCAACGGATGCCGTTGCCGCACATCTCGGACATGGAGCCGTCGGCATTGTACATCTCCATCTCGCCATCCGCGTCCGGGCGGGGCTTGATGAGGATGAGCCCGTCGCCGCCGATGCCGAAGCGCCGGTGCGAGACCTCCTGCGCGGTCCGGACCGGATCCGGGACCTTCTCCGTGAACATGTCGACGTAGATATAATCGTTGCCCGTGCCCTGCATCTTGACGAACTTCATCACCACCCCGATACCGTTTGATCCAGAATCACCTTGACCAGATTGTCGATCGCCAGCTTCTGGCCGATCTCCTCCGTCTCGCCCTTGTCCACCGCGTATTGCCCGAAACCGGGCACCCGATCGTCCTTGAAGAGGGTATCACCCTTGATACGGTCCACGAAGCGGACGCTCACGAGGACATCCACCCGGTAGCTGGTCACCGTGGCGCCGCTGGTGCTCTGCGGGGAATGGGAATAATCGGTCAGGACGGTGATGAGCTCCGCGTCCCCGCCGTCATTGACCTTGCGCAGGTTGCTGCGGCTGCTGAAACCGTCTTCGAGGCCGCGCGTGATCTTGTCGGCGAGCGAGGATTCCAGGGTCTTGTTGACGACGGGATCGATGCGCACCGTGCGCAGATGGGGCGGCAAGGTGGTACCGGAAAAGCTGTAGCAGCCGGAAAGCGCGGAGGTCAACGCCAGGATGGCCAGGAGGGTCAGGAAGCCGGCGGCTTTTACGTGCAATGCCTTGCTGGCCTTGGCGGGCAGGCCCAGGGCTTGGGCTTGGGCTTGAAAGGCGGCGCGGGCGGCTCCACGCGCGGAACGATTAAGGGCTTCGGTCCTGGAGGAAACCATGATAAGGCAAGTTAGCAAACTTGCGAGTCCCGGGAATCAGGCTCCCAGGGCTTCCAGGGTCTTGGCGAAGAGTTCCTCTTCCGATTCGCAAACGACCACATCGCGGCCGAGACCGCGCAGGTACAGTCGGCCGTATTTCTCCGTGACCGGACGCGGATCCAGGATCCAGGTGATCTGGCGGCGCCCGGCGCGGCGCGGCATGCGGTTCAGCTCCTGCTTGAGGCGCAGGATGGAACAGGGCAGGAGGTAATCGTAAAGGGGATTCTGCTTGGCCGCTTGGATCTTGTCCAGGTGGGCGGCGGTGATGGGTTCGGTGGGCACAGGGAAGGGCAGCTTGGTGACCATGATGATTTCCGGGATGGCCACGTCCTCGCCCAGGTTGGCGGTAAAGGCTTCCGTGCCCAGTAGGCAGGCGTCCTGGCGATGGCGGAAGAGGTGGAGCAGGCTCTCGCGGCTGCCGTCCACGTGCTGGGCCAGGACCATGCGGCCGTCCGCGGCGAGACCTTCCTGCAGGAGGCCGCGCACCTGTTTGAGCATGCCGATATGGGTGAAGAGGACGAAGGCCGGGCGCACCACGCGCCGCAGACCGCGGAGGATGAGGGCGCTCATGGTCTGGGCGGCGGCGGCATTGGACAAGACCGGGCTGAAGCGGGCGATGAAAATGGGATCGGGCTTCCGTTCCTGATCCTTGGCGCGCACCAGCGCGGTCTTGAGCCTGTCCGGAAAGGCGTCCAGGCCCACCTGCGGCGTGAAGAACCCGAACTGGTCGCCCAGGGCCAGCGCCGGCGAGGCGAAGACGACCGAGTCCATCTGCGGCAGGAACTTCTCGGCCAGGATGGGGCCGATGTCCACGGGGGCGCAGCGGATGAGGGCGCGATGGGGATTGGGGAAATCCTCGATCCAGAAGACCTCGTTCCCGGTCCCGCCGTCGGCGACGGCGACGGGATGGGCGAGGTGCTCGAGATCGGCCCGGAAGGCGCGTAACATGTCGGATACCTTGCGGCAGTCGGGGGCCAGATCGGGGAAGGCCGGCGCCAGCTCCGCCAGGAGTCCCTCGATCTCCTCGGCCGAGGAGAGCACGGCTTCCGGTCCGGCGCCGAATTCCATGATCAGCTTGTCCGTATACCGGATCCGGCTCTCGCCGTCCTTGCGGCGCTTCTGGGCATGCTTGGCGATCTTATTGAAGAACTTCTGCAGCTGGCGCTCCGGCTCGAAGACCTTCTCCTTGAGCTTCTCCAAGGCATCTTTGATGCCCGCATCTTTAAGTCCTACATCTTTAAGTCCTGCAGCGTCGCTGTCGGTCTCGGTGGCGGCCGGCGCGGCGGGGGCCCGGCGCTCCATTTCCGCCAGGAGTCCGGCGGGCTCGGTCTTGGAGAAGGCCAGCAATTGCAGGATGTACTTGAGCCGGAAGAAATTCACGTCGCGGCCCAGGCGGCCTTGCCCGGATTCGGGAAGCCGATGGGCCTCGTCGAACAGGATGGTCTCGTAGGGCGGGAGCAGGGCGAAGTCCAGGGCCAGATCGTCCAGGAACAGGTCGTGGCCGATGAGCACCAGATGGGCTCGCGCCGCGCGGTCGCGGGCCGCATGGGCATGCCCGTCCGGTTCAGCCAGGTAGGTCTCGGAGGCGAGCTTGGACCAGAGCAGGCGGTTGCGCTCGTGGTTGAAGCCCATGTTCTCGCCGATATCGCCTTCCACCGTGGTTTCCAGCCAGGTGATGAGCGGCAGGATGGCGAGCCGCTCCTCGTCGCGGAGGCGCGTCTCGGGATGCGCCATGAGGGCGGCGTATTTGCGCGGGCTCAGGTAGGCGGACGGCGGCTTGAGCACGGACAGGCGCAGGCCTTCCCCGAAGGCGGCCTGGAGCAGGGGAAACTCGGAGGTTACGATGGCCTCCATGCGCGGGCGGCCGTGGACGGCCAGGTAGGCGGGACGTCGGCGCGCCAGCGCCTGGCGGATGGACGCGACCAGGGAGGCCAGGATGCGGCCCGTGCCCGGCTCGGATTCGACGGCCAGGAACCGGCCTTCCTTGAAGCTCCGCTCCACCAAGGACGCCATGCGCACCTGGCGGGGACGGGAT
>DAINDC010000072.1:0-4681 GCA_036732085.1 Fibrobacterota bacterium
CGTTACGGTCGCATGGTCGGAAAAAGCGTACGGATACTCGACTGAATTTCCGACTGCGGGGACCAGATATCGGATCCGGACTTTTCTGGTTCCGCCCCATTCCAGCGGGTAAATGGAGATGTCGTAATTATTATCGCCGATCAATTCCAGGAGCACCGGGTCATGCGGGCGGGGAGGCACGGGAGAGTTCCGATCCACCACCTCTTCGTATTGTTTCCTGGCGAAGTCCTTGGTTTTCAACTTGGCTTTGAGGATCTCGCCTTTGTACCAGACCAGCATCCCAACCACGGTGGAATTGCTTTCAAGGTTGATGTTCCCGACAATCTCCAAGGCATTCTTATAGGCGCCCGGCTCCTCGCCACCGATACCGAATTCCCAATTCAGTTCCACATCGAGGTAATCGGGATACACCGTGAAAAGGAAATTCTCCTTTACGATGGGCGCCGAACCCAACCAGGTATCGCCTTGGGTCGATTGGCTCCTGAAGATCCCGTGTTGGAGTCCAATGGCATGGGCGGTAAAAGCGACCAGAGCAGGTAGACAAAGCAGGAGTGTGCGCATCATTTCCTCTTTCGATAAGGCCTGCTTTCCGATTAAGCAATATCGAGGCCGAACCCAGATAGCGCGTTTCCCTTCCATTTCGGGGAATCATTCAATCGGGATCGGAAGGGGATTGAGCGAACACCTGAAATGGCGAAGCGGAACCGGTCAAATCCTGAGAGGCGGGATAAAAGCTCCCGCTGATGTCGTGATTCCCCCGTTTACGATCCTAATTAAGCCTAGAGAAAATTTCCCCAGCGTCTTATTATTTCTATTCGTGCTTTGCGTCGCCCCCTCTCTTTCCACGAGGCAGGCGCAAATGGGGAGTCTGATTTTTCACATCGATCGAAAGGGTGCCCATGCTTTGGGATGGCTTGCATTTTGTCCTTATTTTCCGGATGGTGTCTCCGTCGCTTTCCCGGTTCCGGATCCAGGCGGGTCTCTTCGCCCTGGCTTTGGCTCTCACGGGTTGCATGACCGAGAACCGTGGGCCGGAAAGCACCCCTTCGATCGAAAGCACCGATAAAGGCACGGTCCCCGTCGCCGTCGACAAGGATCTGCCCCGACTTTTCTCGACCATGGGACTGGGCGCCCCGGAGCCTGAGCGGACCTTTCCCGAGGAGAAACGCATCCGCGTGGCGGAAATCGATTCGGGCATGGCGGCGAATGCCGGCGCGCTCCTGAGCGGATCCAAGCGGTTCGTCTTCAACCTTTTCGATGACGTGGAATTGGTCGCCGAGTTGGATCGCGCGGAAGCCCAGGAGGCCGGGCGTTTCACTTTGAACGGACACATCGTCGGCGTCGACGGCAGCTATTTCATCCTCGCCTTCAATCAGGGCGCGGTGTCCGCCACGGTCAGCCATCCGACCTTGGGCTATTTTGAAATCGAGGCCACCGGTGGGCTCGCCGGCAAGATTTCCGAGTTCGATCCCAATCATCTTCCCCATGTCGGCCATGGGATGCTTTTTCCCGATGGCGCGCCCCAGCATGTGATGACGGATTCCGGCATGCCCACCATGCTCATGCGCAAGTCCGCGGCCACGGTGACGCCGGTGGTGGATATCATGGTGGTCTATACCGCGGCGGCGGCGACGGGAGCGGGCGGCCAGACCGCCATGCTTTCCCGCATCGACAAGGCCGTGGCGGAGGCGAACAACGCCTTTCTCAACTCCCAAATCAATGCCAAGCTGAATCTCGTGCATGCCCAGCAGATCAACTATACCGAGTCCGGCGATATGGGCACGGACCTGGGCCGTCTCCAGAAGAGCACGGATGGATTCCTGGACGATGTGCTGACCTTGCGCGCCACCTACAAGGCGGATCTCGTTTCCCTGGTGGTGGAACAGGCCGGCAACATCGCCGGCATCGGCTATGTGATGACCTGGGTCAATACGGGATTCAAGGACTGGGCCTTCACCGTGGTCGGCCGCGTCTATACGGGAAGCTACAATACCCTGGCGCATGAAGTGGGGCATAACCTCGGATGCGCGCACGATCGGCAGAACAGCAGCAGCCAGGCCGCCTACCCGTACTCTTACGGTTACCGCTTCACGGGCAGCAACGGGGTCCAATACCGGACCATCATGGCCTATGCCCCCGGCACCCCCATTCCCAACTACTCCAATCCCAATGTCCTGTACATGGGCGTCCCCACCGGCATTCCGGACGGCCAACCCAATTCCGCGGACAATGCCCGCACCATCAACCAGACGGCCCCCCTCGCCGAGTCCTTTTTCGCGGGCACCGTCAAGCCTCCCAGCACCCCGCCGGTTCCCACCATAACCACGCCCGCAGCCGGCGCGCTCTATACCGCGGGCACCACCTTGAACTTCTCCGGCACGGGCACGGACCCGGAGGACGGCAGCCTCACCGCCGCCGCGCTCACCTGGAAGGTCGATTTCTACCATGACGCCGCCATCGATCCGGTCCTGGCAGCCACGTCGGGAATCGGATCCGGCTCCTTCGCCATCCCCAACCGCGGCGTGACCACGGCGAATGCCTGGTACCGCGTCACCCTCACCGTCAAGGATGCCTCGGGTCTGACCACCACCACCTACCGCGACGTCCAGCCGGTAAAGGCCACCGTCACCTTGGCGACGAATCCCGCCGGCTTGCAAATGAAGCTGGACGGCCAACCCGTAACCTCCCCGTATACCTTCACGGGAGTAGCGGGCATGATACGCTCCCTCGAGGCGGTCTCGCCGCAGGCGTCGGGCGGGTCCAATTGGACCTTCGGCTCCTGGTCGGATGGCGGCGCGACCGCGCATGAGATCACCACCCCCGCGACCGGCGCCACCTTCACGGCGGTTTTCAACGGAATTGCCAGCGCCTGGACCAACCAGGACATCGGCGCGGTGGGCCTCGCAGGGAGCTTCGCGGCCTCGGGCGGCTCCTACACGGTCAAGGGATCCGGCGCGGATATCTGGGGCACGGCGGACGCCTTCCAGTTCGGGTACCAGACCTTGAGCGGCGACGGCATGATCACGGCCCGCGTCGCGTCCCAGCAGAATACGGATCCCTCGGCCATGACCGGGCTCATGATCCGCGAAAATACCACTCCCGGCTCCCGCCATGCCTTCATGGCCGCGAGCATCGGACACGGCCTCACCTTGCGTACCCGCGTGACGGCCGGCGCCAATAGCCTCGAGATACCCTCCGCCGGAGCGGCCCCGGTCTGGTTGCGCCTGGTCCGCAGCGGGCCTAGCCTCAAGGGCTATGCCTCTTCCGATGGCGTCACCTGGACGTTACGGGGGGAATCCATCCAATCCCTGCCGCAGAACGTCCTGATCGGCCTCGCGGTCACGGCCCACAATAATACGGTCCTGAATACCTCCGTCTTCGACAATGTCTCCATCGCCAAGGACGTCTGGACTCCGCGCGATATCGGCACGGTCGCGAACGCCGGCAGCGCCACGGGTTATGGCACCGTCCAGGTGAAGGGCGACGGCGCCGACATCTGGGGCAATGCGGACGGCTTCTTCTATTGGTCCCGCTCCCTCTCCGGGGACGGCGAAATCAAGGCCCGGGTGGTCGGCGTCCAGAATACGGACCCGTGGGCCAAGGCCGGGGTCATGATCCGCGAGACCACGGCGGCCGGATCCAAGCAGGTCTCCACCTTCCTTACCTCCGCGAACGGCATCGCCTTCCAGCGCCGCGAGACGACCGACGGCATCAGCCTGCATGTCGCGGCTGCCGGGACCGCTCCCACCTGGGTCCGCCTGGTGCGGGCCGGGAGCCTCTTCACCTCCTACTCATCCACCGATGGCATCGCCTGGACCGTGGTGGGCTCGGCGACCGTTGCCATGGGAACCGAAGTGATGGTGGGCTTGGCGGTCACCTCGCATCATAACGGGACACCCAACCTGTCCACCTTCGATCAGATCACGGTGACGGACTGAACAGGCGGTAGTGGATTGAGGGGTAACGGAAAGGGGCGCGTGGGCGCCTCCATCCGAATACTCCCGACTAATCCCGGAATAGCTTGTGGTTCGATTTGAAGGGCTGGGAGGCGTAGATGATCCAACTGGCCAGCCTTTTGAATGCGTTCCGGTTACGCGCCAAGATCACGGTCCGTTTTCCCGCATCGATACTCACGATGGAATCGAGCCTCCCCGCGGTATAGTAGGAGATTTCCGTGGTATCCATCTGAGGGCCAAACTGGACGGTCCACCCCACCCGATAGCCTTTGGCATACTCGATATGCCCGGTGATGGTATTCGTATCTTTTCCGAAAACCGTCGCCACGCCGTCATATAAAAGATCCCGGTTCAACGGCGTCTCCGAGGCCTTCGCATGGAAGGCAAAGGCCTCGTCAATCAAGGTCGCATCCCGCGTGTCTTTCAATTGCTCATGGATATTCGCGGCCAGGAAGAGGAAGACCAGACCCAGGCTGACGAGGAGTATCAATCCGTACAGGGAGCTTAGCAGGATTTTCGCGGGCCAGCTTGCCGGCACGAACTTGAGGGTGTCAAGGATATTGGTGATATGGGCATGTATCGACCGGTAATTTTCCCGGGGTGAAAAAGATTTGGGGAACGCCTCCCGCAACTCCGAGATGAGCCGATCGAACATGCCGGGGTTTTCCGCCAAGGCCGCCAGGGATTTCTCCCAAAGGGTGTCGTCGGGAGTTGCAAGGTTTATC
>DAINDC010000072.1:4691-17358 GCA_036732085.1 Fibrobacterota bacterium
CCGACATCCCCTGTTGGATCATTTTATGCGTGACCCGGTTGGTCCGGAAATTCGCGACCGATCCGATCAGGGAAAGGAAGGCGATGGTGGCCATGACGAAATCCGTATCCGAGATCGCCAAGGCTGCGAAGCAAGTCACGCCGAACAGCGAGAATGCGAACCGGAAATGCCGGTTGCGGATGAACAGCACGTCGATATATCGGCCGCCGTCCAGGGGCATGATGGGCAGCATGTTGAAGACATTGAGCAGCAGCATGATTTGCGCGGTCTTGAGCAGGTAATAGTTGTTGGTCAATTTGTAGAGGACCAGCAAGGCCAAGCCGACGACAACCCCGGGCAGTGGACCCATGAGCGATACGAAGCAGCTCCTGGCCGCGGAATTGGTCCTGCTCTTGCCGCTGACCGCCGCACCCAGGAAGGGAACGAAAAACATCCGGACATCCCGATAGCCCAGGATCTTCATCGCGGCCAGATGCCCCAACTCATGGAAGAGCAGCACGCCTATGAGGATGCCGATTTCATGGATATCGTCATGGACCAGGCCCGAGGTGAAGAAAAGCACCAGGGTGACGATGAACAGGGTCAGCGAATTGGAAGCCTTTCGGTTTTCCTCGACATGCCGGAGTTGGGCGAGCATGTTTCCACGATCCGGAACCGCAGCCTGGGTCGCGGGATTCTCCCTCACTCCGCCTTCCATCGGTCTCTCTCCCGGGATTCAAAATCCGAGCGGCGGCGAGCTGCTCCCGCGCGGCCTCGGATTGCGAAAGGTAGGCAAAAAAATGGGGCGGGAAGCGCCATAAGATATGGTGCGGATGAATCTGCGGACATTGGGGCCGATGGACCGGTCCTAAATCAGGCTGGACTTCTAATTCACCATCGAAGAAGTCAGCTAAGCGGACTCGAGTCCGCTTTCAAGGCAGGATTTTTTGTCAATGTGTCGCGTCGCTCTGACAAATTTGCAAAACGGATCCGGAATGCCAAAATTGCAAAACGAAACCTCAGAATAATATTGCTGGTTTCCAGGCGGCGGATCATAGAATAAACGAGCTCGCTTTTTCCGGACGGAGAACGCTCTGCGCGGAGGGATTGCAATGACGGGAGTGGAAATCAGCCGGAACGGTGACCGGGCCAGGGTGGACTTGGGCGGGAGCCTGACGGAAGCCGATATCCCGGACCTGCAGCCCGCCTTGCATCGGGAAATCGCGGCGGGTGTCAGGGAGATGGCTTTCGATATGGCCAGGACCGTTTCGATCGATTCCAGCGGCATCGGACTCCTATTGGCGGCGGTCAATAGTATCAAGCGGTCAAGGGGGGAAATCCGGTTGCTCAACGTGTCCGTGGAGATCCAGGCTCTGTTCCGGAGCCTTGGGCTTTCGAGTATCCTGCATGTTACGCCAGCCGATAAGGATGCCGTCCATGGATGATAATGAAGCCCTGTTGAAGGCATTCACCGAGGAGTCCCGCGAGCATCTGGCCACCATCGAGGCCGACCTGCTCGTCATAGAGGAAGGCGGCGCCGACATCGACGAGGCGTTGGTGAACAAGGTCTTCCGGGCCGCCCATTCCATCAAGGGTGGCAGCGGATTCTTCGGCCTGGAAAAGGTCAAACAGCTCGCCCATAAGGCCGAGACGGTCCTCGACATGCTGCGTTCCCGGAAGATCTCCCCGAACGCGGAGATCACCAACGTCCTGTTGGCCGCCTTCGATCAGCTCCGGGAGATGATCAAGCAGACCGATACCAGCGAACAGACCGACATCGCCGATCTCCTGGCCAACCTGAGCGCCCTGGTCTCCTCCTACCTGCCCCTCGGAGCGAAACCTGCGCCGCCGACCCCTGCTAAGGGTGAATCCCGCACGGGTAACGGGAATGCTACCCTGACCCCGGCCGTCCTTGAAAAGGCGCGGCATTGGCGCCAGTACATCTACGGGTTCGACGGGAACATGGTCCTGGACGTGGACAGGAAGGGCGGGAATATCCTGGACTTTTTCAGCCACCTGGCGGCCACCGGCGAGATCCTCGCATGCGAGGTGGATGCCGGGAGCATCGGCACCCTCGAAGGCCCCCTGGATCGAGGATTGCCGCTTCGCCTGGTCTTCGCGACCGTCCTGGAACCGGAGGTCATAAGCGCCCTTTTCGAGACCATCGATCCGGATCGGATCCGGTTGCTTTTCGATCCGCATGGGGCGCAATCCGCGGCCGCCACCGCCTCCATGCCCGCGGCTCCCCCGGAGACGGACACGGAGCCCCTGCCCCTGGCGAAAGCGGCTTCCGCACCGGCGCCCGCGCCCGCTTCCGCGCAGACTCCCGCGGGGGAAGCGCCGAAGCCGAATATCGTCCCTTCCCGTAGCGCCGGCAAGCCCGCCCAGGCATCTTCCTCCGAGGAAACCCTGCGCATCGATGTCGGCCTGCTGGACACCCTCATGAACCTGGCGGGCGAGCTTGTGCTCAGCCGCAACCAGGTGCGGGTGGCCGTGGCCCAAGGCAACGGGGCCCTCCTGGTCTCGGCCGAGCAGCGTATCAACCAGGTTACCTCCGAGCTCCAGGACGTGATCATGCAAACGCGGCTGCAGCCCATCAACAACGTTTTCGCCAAGTTCCCGCGCCTGGTGCGCGACCTGTCCCGGTCGCTGGGAAAGGAAATCCTGCTCGACATCCAGGGCAAGGATGTGGCCCTGGACAAGACCTTGATCGAGGGGCTTTCCGATCCCCTCACCCATATGGCGCGCAATGCCGTGGACCATGGCATCGAAACCCCGGAAGAGCGGCTGGCAGCGGGCAAGAAGCCGATGGGCACGATCCGCATCGAGGCCAGGCATGAGGCCGGCCAGGTGGTGGTGGAAGTCGCCGATGACGGCAAGGGGCTCGATCCCAAACGGCTCGCCGACGCGGCCCTGCGCAAGGGCCTGATCACGGCCGATAAGCTGCTCGGCATGTCCGATCGGGACAAGCAGGCCCTGATTTTCCTCCCCGGCCTTTCCACCGCCGCCCAGGTTTCGGATGTGTCGGGACGGGGCGTGGGCATGGATGTGGTGAAAACCAACCTCGACCGCCTGGGCGGACAAGTGGAAATCCTGTCCCAAGTCGGCAAGGGTTCGACCTTCCGGATCAAACTGCCCCTGACCTTGGCGGTCATCCCCTCGCTCATCATCTCGGTGCAGGACGAGCGCTTCGCCATTCCGCAAACCAATATCGAGGAGCTGCTGCGGCTGCGCCCCGAAGAGTTCAAGACCCGGATCGAGGTCGTCGGCGATCGCGAAGTGCTCCTGTTGCGGGACCGCATCCTGCCTCTGGCCCACTTCGCGGATATCGTCGGAGCGCTGCCCACCTATGTCAATCCGGCCAATGCCCGCCTGGAGGTCGACCGGCGCACCCGTCTGGCCGATAGGAGATCGCCGCGCCATCCGATGGTCGAAGATTCCTCCGCTCGCGGAGCGGATGCGCCCGAGGCCCCGCCATCCTTCACGCGCCGAACCGGCGAACGCCGGCGGGCCGCCACCTCTACTCTGGAAATCGCCGTGGTCACCACGGGCGCCTTGTCCTATGGCCTGGTGGTGGGTAACTTCCATGAGACCGAGGAAGTGGTGGTCAAGCCCTTGGGCCGTCGTCTCAAGCATCTGCGCGAGTATTCCGGGGCTACCATTCTGGGCGATGGCACGGTCGCCTTGATCCTGGACATCTCGGGCCTGGCGGCCAAGGCCGGCCTGGCTTCCGTTTCCGCATCAGCCCGCGCCAAGGCCCTGGCAGCATGCAATATCGCGGCCATGCCCTGCCGCTGGTCACGCTCTCCGACGCCGCCGCGGTGGGATCGCTGGAAGGCTCGCAGGACTTGGTGGTGCTGGTCTCCAGCGCCAACGGACACGAGGTAGGCCTCCTGGGCAGCATGCCCGTGGACGTGATCGAGACCCAGATCACGATCGATCAGACCACGCATCGCCAGAAGGGCATCGCCGGTTCGACCATCCTCCACGATCGCACCACCCTCATCGCCGACCTTTATGAATTGGTGGATGCCGTATATCCGGATTGGCGCGCGGCCCGGACCGAGAACCGCGCCGCCGTCGCGACCTTAGGAGCCACCACCGTGCTCTTGGCGGAGGATTCGGATTTCTTCCGCGCCCAGATCAAGAAATACCTGGAGGAGGACGGCTTCAAGGTGCTGGACGCGCCCGATGGCCAGGCGGCCTGGGAGCTGCTCTTGAAGAACTTCGAAGAGGTCAGCGTCGTCGTTACCGATATCGAGATGCCGCGCCTGACCGGCCTGGGCCTGGCGGCCCTCATCCGCGCCGATGCCCGGACCTCGGCGCTCCCCATCATCGCCGTCACCTCGCTGGCCGCGGAGGAAGACGTGGCCCGCGGCAAGGCCGCCGGCATTACGGAATACCAGGCCAAACTCGATCGGGATCAATTATTGACCAGTGTCCATTCATATGCTGAGAAGAAAGGAAATGCCCATGCTGTCTAATCTGAGGTTGTTCTTCAAAATTTCCCTGGCGCCCCTGGTGGGCACGGTGGGGTTTTTCCTTTTCACCGTATGCGCCTTCTGGACGCTGAACACCGCCAAGATCAACGGCGACATGTACAACGGAATTCTAAAGGGAGAGGAACTGGTTGCGGACATCCTGCCCCCTCCCGAATACATCCTTGAGTCTTACCTGAACGTTTTGCAGATGCGTCTGGATATCGACGATTCCAAGAAAACCGCCGAATTGTCAGACTTCCTGATCAACAAGTTGAAAAAGGATTTTTACGAGCGCAAGGAATATTGGGACGCTGACGGAATCCTGATTGCAAAAGAGCCCGCCATCCGCGAAGCCTTGATCAAGGCGAGTTTCCAACCCGCCGATGACTTTTTCAAAACCGTCGAAAGGGAATATCTCCCCGCGATCAAGGGAAAAAACAAGGCCGCCGCGGATGCCATTCTCAATGGAAAGCTCAAGGAGGATTATGCCGAACACCGGAAGCAGATCGACAAAGTGGTGGCGCTTGCGACAGCCCGGAACCAGAACGTGGAGCAGAGCGCCAGAAGCCGCATCAAGCTGATGACCTGGGGCCTGATCGCCCTCTTCATCGCGACCGCCCTGCTGAGCACCGTGATCTTCGTGCTCATCGTACGCGTGATGCTTGCTTCGATCAAGTCCATCACCACGGGCGCCCAGGAGATCGCCAAAGGCAATCTCACCGAACGTATCACGGTCCATGGCCGGGACGAGATTGGTGAAATCGCGCAGAGCCTCAATCTCTTCGTCGAGAAGATCGAGGGCATCATCGGCAACATCGCCGCCAATGCCAATACCTTGGCCGCTTCCGCGTCCGAGCTCTCCTCCGTGAGCACGCAGACGGCGCGGTCCGTCCAGACGCTCTCGGAAAAGACCTCCACGGTGGCGGCGGCGGCGGAGGAATCCAGCGCCAATACCACCTCCGTGGCCGCGAGCATGGAACAGGCCTCCGTCAATCTCACCTCCGTGGCCGGAGCCACCGAGGAGATGAGCGCCACCATCGGCGAGATCGCCGCCAACTCCGAGAAAGCCAGGTCCATCAGCGCCGATGCAGGATCCCAAGCGGCCTCCGTTTCCTCCCTGATGCAACAGCTGGGGCAGGCGGCGCAGGAGATCGGCAAGGTCACGGAGACCATCACCAATATCTCCTCGCAGACCAACCTGCTGGCCCTCAACGCCACCATCGAAGCGGCCCGGGCCGGGACGGCGGGCAAGGGCTTCGCGGTGGTGGCCAACGAGATCAAGGAACTGGCCAAGCAGACCGCGGCGGCCACCGAGGACATCAAGAGCAAGATCGGCGGCGTGCAGAGCTCGGCGGCCAGCGCCATCGCGGATGCGGAAAAAATCACCGGGGTCATAGGGGAGGTGGGCCATCTGGTGGCCAACATCGCCACGGCCATCGAGGAGCAGGCGGCCGTGACCCGGGACGTCGCGGGCAATATCGCCCAGGCCTCGGCGGGCGTGCGGGATGCCAACGAGCGGATGGCCCAGACGGCCTCGGTCTCGCGATCCATGGCGCAGGACATCGCGGGGGTGGACTCGGCCGCCGGTGACATCCGCTCCGGCGGCGAACAGGTGCAGGCGAGCGGGACGGAACTCCTGATGCTCTCCGAACAGCTCAACGAAATGCTGCGGATGTTCAAGACCGGGGAGCGCAGCGCGGCCGAAAGCCAGGGCGCGCCTGCCGGGGAGCGCGGCTTGCTGATCAACTGGAGCGAAAAATATTCGGTGGGCGATCCCGGCATGGACACCGATCACAAGAAACTGGTGCGCATGATCAATGATATGCATGCCGCCCTCCGCGAGAAGCGGGGGAATGACGTGGTCCAGAAGCTGCTGGACAAACTCAAGCAATACGTCCAGTACCATTTCAATTCCGAGGAGGTGCTGTTGGCGAAGCTGAAATATCCCGGGCTCGCCGCCCAGCAGGCCGCCCACCATAAGTTCCTGGAAACGGTCGGGGCCATGGAAAAACGTTGGCAGGGCGGGGATAAGACCGTAACCTCGGAGATGATGAAGCTGCTCCAGGTCTGGCTGGTGGATCATATCGTGAAGATGGACAAGCAGTACACCTCCTACCTTTCCGGCGCGAGATAAACGATGGCCTACGAGGAAGAGACCGGTGACGGCCTGCTGGTGGCCAGGTTCACGCTGGGTGCGGCGGCCTTCGGCGTCGAAGCGCGCCTAGTGCTGGAGGTGGTCAAGGTGGGCGAGATGACCCGGGTGCATGACGCGCCCGCCGGCGTGGTGGGCATCCGCAACCTGCGCGGCCGCATCGTCACGGTGATGGATATGGCCACCCACCTAGGCCTCGGCTGCGTCGAAGTCGGCCCCGAGAACCGACTCTTGATCATGGAACACCGCAATGAAACCTACGGGTTCCTGGTGGATGCCCTGACCGATATCCTCGCCTTGGACGCGGAAGGAATCGGCGCGCCTCCCGCCAGCCTGGACCAGGCCATGCTCGGCAGACTGCGCGGGGTATGGCGCGAGGCCGGGCGACTCACGGCCATTCTCGACTCGCAGGCCCTGTTCCAGTGGGATGAAACGGCGGGCATGGCCAAGTAGCCCCAAGTAGCCATAAGGGTACAAGAGCAAAATGCATTAGTGAAAATGGGCGACGGATTGGAAAGATGAAAGTGCTGGTCGCCGATGATGCCATCCTGTTCCGCCGGGTGATGGCCGAGGTATTGGCCTCGCTACCGGACGTCGAGGTGGTCGGCCAGGCATCCAATGGCAAGCTGGCCCTCCAGATGGTCCATGAGCTCAAACCCGACCTGCTGACCTTGGACATGGATATGCCCGAGATGGACGGCCTGGCCGTGCTGGAAGCCCTTAAAGGCTCGCCGGACAAGCCCGCGGTCATCGTGGTCAGCGCCTCGACCTTGCAGGGCGGACGGCTCACCATACGGGCCTTGCAAAAAGGAGCCTTCGATTTCCTCACCAAGCCGGATACGGCCAGCGCCGGGCAAAGCCGCGCGGCGTTGCGGGCCGAACTGGCCCCCCGCATCAAGGCCCTGGCCCTGCGCCAAGGCATCCGCAGCATTTTGGGAGGCGCGGGCGGAGTAAGTGTTGGGGGTGGCCCCGGCAAACGCATGGCCAGGCTGGCGTCGGCGGTCAAGCCCGAAATGGTCCTCATCGGCGTATCCACCGGCGGCCCCACGGCCCTGTTGCCGGCCCTGCCAGGTAACCTGGATGTTCCGGTCCTGGTGGTCCAGCACATGCCCCCCATCTTCACCCGCTCCCTGGCCGAGAGCCTGGATGGCAAGTGCGCCTTGCGCGTGCGCGAGGCCGCGGAAGGAGACATCCTCCAACCCAATACGGTGTATATCGCGCCCGGAGGCCATCAAATGCGGATCGCCCCCGGCCCGGGAGGCGGCCGGCTCGTCCAGATCACCGACGACCCGCCGGAGAACAATTGCCGGCCCGCCGTGGATTACCTGTTCCGCTCCGCGGCCACGCATTTCCCGGGCCGCGCCATGGGCGTCATCCTAACCGGCATGGGCAGCGACGGCACCTTGGGGCTGCGCCTGCTCAAGCGCCACGGCTGTTTCATCATCGCCCAGGACGAGGCCAGTTGCGTGGTCTACGGCATGCCCAAGGCCGCCGTGGACGCCGGAGTGGTGGACGCGACGGTCCCGCTGGAATCCATCGCAGGCTTGATCGTCGCCACGATCCGGAACGGGGGCGCATGACCACGGCCCTGCTCAAGAATGATGAACTGGCGATCTGGCGGCGCTATATCCACGAAACCTGCGGCGTCTACCTGGACGAGTCCAAGGGCTACCTGGTCGAGACTCGCCTCGCCGGGCTGGTGCGCGAAACCGGTTCCCTCGGCTATACCGAGCTATTGAACAAGGTCAAGTGCGATGCCGGGAACACCTTGCGCACCAAGGTCATCAATTCCATCACCACCAACGAGACCTCGTTCTTCCGCGACGCCTCCCCGTTCGATCTGCTGCAGCACAAGCTCTTTCCCGAGCTCATCGATCGCCGCAACAAGGCCGGCCTGCACCCCGTCCCCATCCGGATCCTCAGCGCCGCCTGCTCCACGGGCCAGGAAGTCTACAGCACCGCCATCGTCCTCAAGGAACTGCTGGGCGATTTCCACGGCTACGATATCCGCATCCTGGGCATCGACATCTCCGACAGGGCCGTGGCGCAGGCGAGCTACGCGCATTATACCCGCATGGAATTGGACCGCGGCATGGATCCCGCGACGCTCGCACGGCATTTCCAGCCTGAAGGGGACCGCTGGAAAGTACGCGATGAATTGCGCGCCACCGCGACCTTCCGGCGCGGGAACCTGCTCGAACCTCTCGTGAACGTGACGCCGTTCGACATCATCTTCTGCCGCAACGTGGCCATCTACTTCACCGAAACCGACAAGATACGCCTGTTCCGAAACCTGGGAAACTCCATGGCCCGCGATTGCGCGCTCATCATCGGATCCACCGAGTCCATCACGGGGCTCTGTCCCGAGTTCGAACCGAAACGCTATCTGCGCACCGTATTTTACCAGAAAAAAACATGACAACCCACCGGGGCAAAGGCAAAGCATGGCATCATACCATCGGACGCTTCTAATTCAGCGGGTTCAGTCCTGCTTCGGGTCCGGTTTCTCGTCGACGCTTTTGAACATCTCACCGACAATCCGATCCATGATGCTTCCCAATTTCGCATCTCCGAATCGTTCCTTCAATATCTTTTCCAGCCGATTCTCTTCGGGCGCATCCGGGATTTTCAATTCATTATTTTCCGGCATGACAGGCTCCTCGTTCCTCATTATTTATTTTCGTCCTCAGGGTAGGTTTACCAACCGACTATTCGAAGACGGGGCAGGCAGGATTAGATCAAGCCAGGAATTCCCGGACCTCGGGATCCAAAAGCAAATCGCGTTCGGATAATTTCTTGCGCAAGGTGATGCCTTCCAAAGTCGTGCACCGGCTCAAGGCCACGTAAGACTGGCCATGCGCGAACGCCCCGTTCCCCATGTCGATGATGACGCGGTCGAAGGTCTTGCCCTGGCTCTTATGGATGGTCATGGCCCAGGCGAGCTTCAAGGGGAATTGCGTGAAGCGCCCCACCGGCTTGGGCGTAGGCTTGCCGGTCGCCGGGTCGAGCGCATAGCGGACGCTCTCCCAGGTCGTCTTCTCCACCTTGACCGAACCGATGGCCGAGCGCACATCTCCGGGTGCGCCTGGGACAGGCGTGCGGCCGGGGATGTCCACCCAGATGGCGTCCGGTTCCATGGCCGTCACCACGCCCAAGGTGCCGTTCACCCATTGCCCTTGCGCCTGGTTCTTGAGGAACATGACCTGGGCGCCCACCTTGAGGCCCAGCGGCTCGTCGGTGGGAAAGGCGCGGACGTCGAACTCGCCCTGCACGACGGCGGGATAGAGGGCCAGGTGCGCGGACAGGGATTCCAGGCGGCGGCCGTTGACCCGGTCGGCGGCCAGGTTGGTGGCGGTCAGGGTGATATACGGATCGGCGGCATCGGGTTGGAAGGCCCCGTCCAGGCGGACGTTCAGGGCGTCGAGATCCTCCGCCTCGGCCTCGCCGCCGCGCACGGCGTTGAGCAGGGACAGGAAGCCCTTCTCCTTCTGCCGGTAGACCTTCTTGAGCTCCACGCGATCGAAGGGTAACCTGGAGAATACGTCGGCCTTGAAGAACCATGGGCTCTCGTACAGGGATCGGAAGGCTTCGGCCTCATGCGGGGAAACGACCGGTGGCAATTGGTGCAGGTCCCCGAAGAAGACCATCTGCACGCCCCCGAAGGGCAGGCTCTGCTCGGGCCCGTGACGGCGCAGGAAGATGTCCATGGCGTCCACCACGTCCGCGCGGACCATGGAGATCTCGTCCACGATGACGGTGCGCAGGCGCCGGTAGATGGCCCCGCCGCCCATGCGCGACACCACGTCCGGGAAGAGGACATGGGGCGGGAAGCGGAAGAAGGAGTGGATGGTCTGCCCGCCGATATGCACCGCGGCGACGCCCGTGGGCGCGAGCACCACGGCTTGGCCGAGGACGCGGCGCTTGATATGCTGGAGCAAGGTGGATTTGCCGGTGCCGGCCTTGCCGGTGACGAACAGGCAGCGACGGCCCTCCTCGATCCATTCCATCACTTCCTGGAAGCCGTCGTTCCATTCCATGCCGGACGGTTCGGCTGCGGCGGGTTCGATCATGGGTGTCTTAGCCGTGGTCGCATCGGCCGCGGCGGATTCGGGGGGACCGGCGTCAGCCGGCAAGGGCATGGGGCGCCGGCGAGGACGCGGGTGCCGGCTTGGGTTTGCGGCGGGCGCGCACGGGCTTGGGGGCTTCCACGATCTTTTCCGAGACCTCTTCCTTGATGAGATCGAGGTCGAGCAGGGGCTCGGGAGAGACGATATGATCCCAGGTCTCGGAGACGAAAGCGCGGATCTCCAGGGTGAGGGGATCCGTAGCCTGCATGTTAACCTCGTTGGCATGCATCAGGTTCCGGGCCTTGACGTAATAGTAGAGGTAATCGCCTTCATCATGGCGTTCCAGGAACATGCTCTCGACGACCATGCCTTCGCGGCGGAGCGCGTCCCGGCACTGCGACTCGCGCTCCTGCAAGGTGCGCAGGAATTCGATCACCTGCCCGGTCTTGCCGGGGCGTATCCTGATTTTCAAGAGTTGGGTTTCGTACATCTCGGCATCCCGGCGACCGTGTCACCGCGGCGACTAAGTCGCCGTCTAAGTCCGGCCAGGAATCGGCCGCCGACTGTCCAGTGAATATAAAAACAAGGAAGGCGAGTCGGCAGTCCTCTTTGCTACCGCGCCCGCCACGCCTGGCCCCGGGTATTTTTGTTCCGGGCTCGGCGTTCCCATTGAGCAAAGTTCCGATACATAGACATTATCGGACAATTTGGGTTCGAGAGCAAGGACCGGATTCAGGTCTTGGGCTTGCGCTTCCGGAGGATCCAGGTGGTCATGCACCGAAGGTTCTGGACGTTCACCGATCGCAGGGGCTCAACCATGTCCCCGCCCAGCCTTTGCGTGGCCAGCAGGAGCTTGGCTTCGGTCGCGAGAAACCACTCCCCGCCCGTTGGCATCCGGTATCTCCCGTTCTCCAGGCGGTCCAGGCGATCCTCGATGCCGATGGAGGAGGCCAGGCGCATGAAAAGCATGCCTCCCGGGGCCGTCGCCTGCCAGAGGCCGTCCAGCATGCGCTGGAAGTGCGCCTCATCCTCGGCGAAGTGGAGCACGGCATTGCAGATGACCAGGTCGAAGCTTTCCGGCGGGAAGGACATGGCCTCAATCTTCTCAACCCGGAATCGTTCCGGCCGGAAGCGGTCGGCTGGGAGGCCGGGCGCAAGTTCCGCAGCCATCTCCCGGACATGATCGAGGGCATCCTCGTCCTCGTCCACGGCACAGACCTCGAAGCCGGACCTGAGGAAATAGGTGAGGTTGCGACCGGTCCCGCAGCCGGCATCGAGGACGCGCATGGGCGGCTTGAGCCGTCCCTTGAGCAATTGATCGAAGAGGTAGAGATCGATGCCGCCGAACCAGGCGCGCAGGTCCAGGCTTTCGGGTTCCGGTTCCATCTCGCTTCCTTCTGTCACCTCGCCTCCTTCCGATTCCGAATTTAGCTAAACTTGCCGGCCTTCCCGCCCCAGGTATCTCGACACAATAATCTTCGAATGATGCATCTCATGCGCGATCAAATACGCGATGATTTCTTCGACGCTAAGAGTCACCCCGTTCGCCTCACCAGTCATTTTCAAGTCGGGTCCCTGCAACTGTAGGAGGAAAGCCAAGGTAAGCGAGGAGGCTTTTTCGTATAACGATCCGATCTCCTCCAGGTCCAGACCACGGCTCTTGCCGTTCTCGACCCAAATCCGTTCGTCGAATCCCGGAAGGGAGATCTTCTCTCCCCGGGAAATATTCAGGATGCGGTATAAGAAAACCACCTGGGTATCGATGATATGCCCCAGAACCTGGGCGACTGTCCATTTGCCGGGCGCATAGGCGAAGGCCAACTTGCCGGCGGGAATCCCGCCGATGAATTCCGACATGGACGCGAAATGCGTGCGAACGTCTTGGGGCCCGGTGCGGACCAGATTTATCTCCGCTTTCAAAATATCATAGAAGATCGGCTCTTCGGGCGATCGAGTGGGTGATTTTGGGCCAAAAAGTCACTTGTAGG
>DAINDC010000073.1:0-10748 GCA_036732085.1 Fibrobacterota bacterium
GGGTGGAGGAGCGCTTCTCCGCTGGCCCTTGACTGGATTTTTCGGCACGAAATGAAACTGGAGCTCAAGCGCCTGATGACGCTTCTTCACGAACTGGATATGCTTCTCTGTCTGGCCGAATTCAATCACCGGAACGGCCTTGTCAATCCTGAAATACTCTCCGAGGAACCGGTTCAATTTGCGGCGCAGGATCTTCGCCATCTTTTCCTATTGAAGGGGCGCGGGAATGACGTTCATTTGGGTGAAGGCCCTTCCATTCTCTTTTTAACCGGCCCGAATATGGCGGGAAAATCAACCTTGCTCAAATCGATTGGCTTGGCGGTGTATCTAGGCCATCTTGGCCTGGGGGTCCCAGCCAAGAGCATGGCGTTTTCCGTTCTGGGCGGAATGATAACCAGTATCGGCATCAGCGATTCCCTGAGTTTGGGAAACAGCTATTATATGAGCGAGGTGAAGCGAGTGAAGGAAGCGGCTTTGCTCGCAGGCAGGGTCCGCACTTGCTTGCTGCTCTTTGATGAAACGTTCAAGGGAACCAATGTGAAGGACGCTTCGGATGCGACTTCGGCTTTGATCAAGGCGCTTTCCGGTCTCACCCATGTCATCGGGATCCTTTCTTCCCACTTGCACGAGGTCGCGGAAGAGCTGGCGGAATTCCCGAATGTCATACCGATGAAAATGGAAGCAGAGGAAGGCGCCTTGGCATTCACGTATCGGCTTGAGAAAGGGGTCTCCACGCAACGGTTGGGAATGCGCCTTTTGGAAGAGCAAGGCATTCTTGACCTGCTTGAGTCCATTGTCGAGCGTCGCTCGGCTATCTACCCTCCGCTCCCGCTCGGCTCAGGGTAAAATACTGACTTGGCTTTGCCTTCCCGTCCTTGTGTTAATTCCAATTATTGTCGAAAAAAGCCCGGCGTTCCTTTCGGAAAAACGGGCTTTTAAATTGGTCGGCATTCCTGGACGATTTCAGAACTTTCCTGATCGCACCAGTTCCCTTTTCTGACCAAATTCGCAATATTTTGGGATTCGTCTCTTTATAATTTGTTGGGAAGTTCAAGGATCTGGCTGTGGCCGAGCCCTTTTTGACGGCCCCTAATCGCGGACCAGCTTGAGCGTCCGGCTGCCTTCCGGCCCGGTCACGGACAAGAGGTAGATTCCCGCGCTGCCCGCTTCCTCCAGGGTAACATGCATATTACCCTTGCCGCGTCGTGAGGCCAAGGGCTTTCCGGATAAATCGTAAAGATGGATGGAGAAAGCCCCGGCGCTTTTCACGGCAAGGGATAGTTCCCGGCCGGGCAAGACGCCGATTTCCGGACCTGGACCCGTACCTGTACTGCCGCGGGCTTGCGCGATCGCGGTGGGGGTTTCCAGCTTGGGCAGAGCGGGCCGGCAATCTCCCGTATAATCGATCCGGATGATGCTTGTGCTAGCGGTCACGCTACGGTAACCCGAATAGCTGACGACATAGAAGGCGCCATCGGGTCCGGCTTGAAAATCCACGGGCGCGTTGAAGGGGATTCTGGTGAAGATCGGATCATCGGCCGTTATGGTTTTGCCGTCCTCGCTGAGGGTGAAGGCGAACACCTTGTTGGCGCCATTGAAATCCGTGACCAGCCATTTGCGATGGAAATGGGGCGGCATTTTTATGGAGGAGTTGAGTTCGCCGTCGTACCGGTAAATGGGACCGGTAATGGCGCAGGCCCGCGGGTAAGGATAAATGGGGGCGATGGCCGGCGGCAAGGTGTCCAAGCCGGGGGGGTAGCCGTTCCAATTGGAGCCGGCCGGGATGACGGGCCGGGCCGGGTTGATTCCGGATTTCGTGGCCTTGGCGCCGGCGAAAAAGGGGTAGCCGTAATTGCCGGGCGCGGTGGCCAAATCGTATTCCTCGGTTTTGTCGGTCGCGGCCTTACTTCCATTCATGGGGTTGCCGTCCATATCGGTGGCATCGGGGCCGATGTCGCCCCAGACCAGCCAGCGGCGGACGGGATCGAGGGACAACGTATACGGGTTCCGTGAGCCCATCACGTAGATTTCCGGGCGCGTTTTTCCCTGGGGATATTTTCCCGCTGGAAACAGGTTGCTGTCGGGAATGGAATAGGTGCCGTCCGGTTTGGGATGGATTCGCAGCACCTTGCCTCGTAAATCATTGGTATTTGGGGAGCTCGATATCGGGTAGGCATCGCTGCCGATCATGTCGTTTCCGGTGCCGATCCAAAGGTCGCCATAGGCGTCGAATTGCAGGGCGCCTCCCGGATGCTGGCTGCCGATTTTGATCGGGATGCTGAGCACGACCTTTTCCGAGGCCATATCCAAATGCGCGTTGGCCGCGTCGAGCGTGAAGCGGGATATCCGCCAACTCGTCTCGCTGGCGCTTTTGAAGGTGTAATACAAGTAAACCCAATGATTGGACTTGAAAGTCGGATCCAGGGCGATGCCCATGAGGCCGTCGGACGAAGACTCACCAATCGTCAGGTTGAACGAGCCTAAGGTCAAAACCTTACTCGTTCGCGAATCGAACTTACGCAACTTGCCTAAGCGCTCAGTGAAATAAACGTCGACCTTGCCCTTGGCATCTTCGCCCGGCTGGGCGAGAAGATCGAAAGCCATTTTCATGGGCTCTTCTATCGTATCGGCCCCGCGCGAAACCAGAGTCGTGACCTTGAAATCCGCATCCGTCAAATCAGAGCAGCCCGACCAAGTCAACGCGGAATGGGCGGGATTCGCAATCAATCCAACCGCAAGTAAAGTCCACGCAGGCATATTCCAGTTATCTCGCATGTTTCCCCACCAAACTCAAATCTCCTTCGGCACCGTGCAGAACGAGTCCCTGCAATCAATTAGTACGTCAACAAAGGTCTTGGGTCAAGCCGTTTTCACGGGGTTCACTTTTTTGAACTCAAGAATGAAGAACAAAATCCCGGTATCTGCCCACATGCGACGGTAGCCGATCGTTTTGTTTCTTAGAGAGCAGGTTTTCCGAACCAGTGAACACGGTTTTTGGTCAGCATTTAGTGGGGTTTCCTGCTATTGGCATAAGCCATTCGGGCCGTCCCCTTTGGCTCCATCACTCTCGGTGGGGAATTTTGAAATGAAATTATGTTCAAGCGTTTGGCTGGCTCTACTCTTGGCCGCTCTCGTATTTGCGTTTGCGGACCAACCCGCCATCTCTATTCCCGTAACCAATGCATCTTGCCAAGATGGCCCCAAGATGAATGGCGCCAAGCCCTATACCGTCAACGCGGCGCCCGATTCGGAAGGATTCGTCTCTATCTTTAACGGGACGGATCTCACAGGTTGGTGGGAAGACTGCCAAACGCATACGACCGATACCACAAATCGGGCGGGGTCTGGATCGTGGATCCGAGCCAGCATATCCTTTACTGGCGGGAAGAAGGCGCTAACGGTGACACTCTCGGGCAATTGCAAATCATCTTGCAGGCTGCCAACAATCATACCCGTCCCGGCGGAACGCCGACCCCGCCGGGGTCTGAATGGGAAACCTATTTCGCCTCCCCGAAAGACTGGTATTGGCTGGCGAGGCTGGGCTTCTTCTTTTAGCAGAACCTACCTACCGCCTTTTTCTTCGGCTCCGATGGGATTGAAGTACGCATCCGAATACCGGTAGAGCGGTATTGAAAGGCGGGGGGTCGCTGGCAAAATTCGAAGCCTCCGGTCGGCGCGGGAAGGCGACAGGGAGGTCGCTTCCGACAAAAAGGCGTATTTCATTCCCGTGTTGAAATTGGTGTAATGCGTATAATCACCGTACATCCACAGCAGGGTCCGGCGTGGATTGATTTGGCCCGGCACGGTCCAAGGGATGATGGGACGCACGTTGTTCTTCGCCGATTTCGAAGTGATGGGCTCGCTGGTCCAGGTGGCTCCCATATCCTCGGTGTACCAACGCTCGATTTCAAAAATGCCGCCCACGGTTCCGTTCGGCGGACGCGAGAGAAATACCTCCGAAGGATCCTGAGGATTCAAAATGATGCCTCCGGAATATTGTGGCTCCCGCTCCGTAGTGCCCGGAGGCGTTTGCGGGAACCAATGCGCAGCGGCGCACATCTGGTTGACAATCCATTTGGTTCCGTTCCAGCGCGCGTAATAGTAACGGTGATCCGAATCCGAAGGCATCACGGTGAAGACCAGTACGGGCCGGTTTTGCGCATCCAGAGCGATGTCCCAAATCCATGCCTTGCCCTTGGTGGATCCGTTATAGACCCTATCCGCTTCCTTGGGCTCGACGGGAACCTGGGAGACGGTTTTGATCTGGGTTCCGTCCGCGTGGTGGAATGCGCCCGCTTCGTAATACATGTAGTAGATGCTGTTGTCGGGCACGTCGCGGGGATGCCCATCGGTGAAGCCGAAGTGGATCCGCGAGACCCCGTCGCCGCGGTATTTCACGTAGGGACGCGCCGCCCCGCCGCCTATCCATTGCGCCGGGGTCCCCCAGGTTGCGCCGTCATCGTCCGAAGTCGTCGCCGTGGGATGCCACTTGAGGACGCGGTTGAAGAAATAAACCCGGTCGTTTTCCTTGGAAAGGCGGATGGGATTGGCGTAAGTCGTGTTGTCCGGAAAGACCCAAGTCCGCTCGGCGCCCCAGGTGCGGATATCCTCGGGATTCACCGTAGTGCGGATGTACACGTTATGATCCACGGTATGGCGCGAGTAGAAGGCGGTGATGCGCCCGTCCTTGCGCATGTAGAGCGCGGGCACGTCATGATCGTCTTGCTCAAGCCCGACGTGCAAACTGGCCGTGTCGACGCCGCCGGTCGCATAATCGTAGGACCATACGCGCGTAGTGCCTTGCCGGGTGATAAAGCCCAGATAGATTTTTTCGTGCTGGCCCTTGTAATAGAGACAGCGGGGATCGGTGAAGAACGTCCAGGCCCCGTTGGCGTCCACCGTGGGATAGGTCTGCCCGGCACCGGGCGGAACGGTCTGCGCGAAAGCCGTGGAAACCAACAACGTAAACAGGAAAGCTTTCATCATCTTTACGCCGCCCCTAATTCCCCAGAGAAACTTTTCCATGCCTTTGCTTGACGGTTACTTTGCACCGTAATCCCGCCCCGGCCCAATAGATACTATCGCGGATTCGACTAATTCACATTCGATAATGAAAATTTTTCCTATCTCCCGGCCCCAAAACCCCGGCATCCTCCACCCGCCTAGTCGCGGCAGCGAAGCATGTTGCCATTCGGGATGATGTTTTATCATGAAGGCGACGAATTGTTGCGCCGACAGAACATTATTCCACGAAGGCGGAAAATCGGAAATCGGTTAGATTCAAACCAGGAGCCGGAAACCATATGCGTTTTTTTAGATCCATTCCGTTCGCGCTTCTGGCCGCGGCCCTGCCCGCGCTTGGACAACAGCGGCTGATGATTCTGGATTCCGCGTTGGTCTCCAAAGTATGGTCGGGGCATCCGGTGGATTTCTCCCTTCTGGCCGGCCCCGGCGACTCGATTTACGCCTCCTACTACGATAGCAGCGAGGCCATGACCGTGGCCATGCGGCCCTCCGCCGCCGGATCCGCCTGGAAGTACAAAAAACTCCCGTCCCAATTGGGATGGGACAGCCATAATTACGTCACGGCCGCCTTGGACGAGCGGAACCTGTTGCACGTGAGCGGCAACATGCACGTGGCCGGCCTCGTGTATTTCCGCGCGACGACGCCCGGCGACATCGGCAGCTTGCAACGGGTCGCCAGCATGGTCGGGACCCAGGAAAATTCCATGACCTATCCGGTATTCGTCCAGGGCACCCGGAATGAATTGCTCTACATGTATCGCGACGGAGGCAGCGGCAATGGGAACGAATACATCAATCGTTGGAACCCGGATACGAAAATCTGGACCCGGCTGTTGGGCACGGCGTTATTCGACGGGCAGGGCCTGCGCAACGCCTATCTGGGAGCTCCCAATGCCGGCCCCGTCTCCGGTCCCGACGGATATTACCATCTTTTATGGTTTTGGCGCGAAACGCCCGACGCCGCCACCACGCACGACGTCTCCTACATGCGGACCAAGGACCTGACGCAATGGGAGACTTCGTCCGGCGCGGGCCTGACCTTGCCGATCAACCTGGGCACGCCGGGAGCCATCATCGATACGATTCCGCAGCATGGGGGATTAATCAACCGCGGCCAGATCGGCTTCGACGCCCAGGGCCGGCCCATCGTTTCCTATCACAAATTCGACTCCAGCCCCAACGGGTACACGCAGATCTTCAATGCACGCCTGGAAGACGGAAAATGGCGCGTGCGCCAAACCAGCAACTGGACTTACAAATGGAATTTTGGAGGCACGGGCACCTTGGTGCTGGAAGTACAATTCGGACCGGTCACGCTGAACCCCAATGGAACCCTCACCCAATGGTTCTCCCACTATCTGGGCGTCAACGGTCCGGTGGAAACGGGGCTGTGGGTATTGGACCCGGCCACCTTGCAACCGCTCCAAACCCTTCCCGACGCCTATTGGCCAGCCAATCATGAAACCGCGCAGAGATCGGGCATGCAGGTGAACTGGGCCCAGACCCCCTCCAAGGCCGATCCCGCCGTGATCTACGCTTTGCGATGGGAAACCATGCCCAACAACCAGGATCTCCCGCGTTCGTCGGTTCCCGCTGCTACGCCGTTGATGTGGTACAAGTTGCGGAACCCGAACGCCGCTACGGCTCTTTTCCGGTCCCCCGCGAAATCGAAGCGGGCCGGGAGTTCCGCATCCCGCTGCCCGCTTTGCCGCTACTCGCTCTCGGGCCGCAAATATAAGAGCCCCTGAGAGGGTGGAGGCAAAGGGTGAGCCCGCAGATCCACGAAGCGTGGAGCCGGCGCGAGCGGCCCGATCCTAGTCCCGAACTTAAAGTCTCCTCTCAGCTTTTCCGCCAGCCTTCCTGCCAAGAGCCCGGTAAAGATTCGTCGCCAACTTGCATGGTCTGGATGTATACCCGCCGGTTACCGGGTCCGCAGGATGATCGCGTAGCAAAAAGGTCGCGTCTCCCTATAGATTGCGCTGTGCATGAGGGACTATCCTCCGCCGGGGGCGCGGGTAATCCATTGCTTAAGTAAGATTGCCCACCCGCAACATCCGCCGGGAAGGTAGATTTTCCAGGATGCGCGCATGGCTTCCGATTTGTCTGATCTCCGCCGTGGCTATCCAAGCCGCCCGTTATGCGCCTCCGGCCACGGATCGATCCTGGACCGACTTAAGCGGCCAGGTTTGGAAATTCATCGGGAGCAATTCCTTGACCGGCGCGGAGGCGAGCCCTTTCAACGACGCTTCTTGGCAGACCATCCGGGTTCCGCATACCTGGAATACCAAAGCCGACCGGACCACTTATACCAACGCCTGGTACCGGACCCATGTGCAAGGCACGAGCGCCGACACCTCCGGCGGAAAGCGATTCTACCTTTACTTCGACGGCGCCAACGCCAATGCCGACGTCTATCTCAACGGAACGCTCCTCGGTCGGCATCAGGGCGGCTATACGGCCTTCATCTTCGATGCCACGACCGCCCGCAAGGATGGCGACAACGTCCTGGCCGTCAAGGTGGACAATGCAACCCATCCGGGACTGCCGTCCAACGGCAACGGCTGGGTCCATTACGGCGGGCTGTTCCGGAAGGTGCGCATACTCGCCACGAACAGGTATAGCATCGACCCGACCGACTTTGCGTCCCCGGGAATTTACGTCTCCCAAAGCAAGGTCGGCGCCGCTTCCGCCAGCCTATCCGTCCGCGCCATGCTGCGCAACTCCGGCCCCGTCGGCAAAACCTTCGCGGTGAACCTGATGGTATGCGATAGCGCGGACGATATCGTGTCCACCCTGCGGGACAGCCTAGTGGTACCCGCGAACGCGGATACCTCCCTGATCCTGAACGGCGCCCTCGCGAACCCCCATCGGTGGTCGCTGGGGAACCCATATCTTTACCGGATCTACGCGGAGCTGTGGGTGGACGGGGCGGTCAAGGACGTGGTCGCCCAACGCACTGGCTTCCGCGCCTACCAGCTCACCATGAGCACCTTCACCATCAATGGCGAGCAGAAGCTCTTGCGAGGGGCCGGGATGCACGCCGAAAACGAAGCCTCCTATAATGCCCTGGACAGCCTGGCCGTCCGAAAGCAATTCGACGTGGCACAGGACATGGGGATGAATTACCTGAGGCTGGTCCATTACCCGCATGCGACCGCCGCCTATAACCTCGCCGACGAGCGGGGCATCGGTATCTCCACCGAGAACGGGCTTTACCAGAACCAGGGCGACGCGGGAACCGCGGTACGGGACGACAATACGCGCGAGATGGTGAAGCAGAACTTCAATCATCCGAGCATCCTATGGTGGGGGGCGGGCAACGAGGATTTCTACCTCCCCAATACCACCCGGTTCGCCGCGATCATCAAGGCCGCCGACAGCACCAGGCCCACGGTGTATGCCAGCAGCGGCCAGAACCCGCCGGGCGTCGATTTCATTTTCCAGAACATCTACCAAGGCTGGTACAGCGGCGTGATCAAGGATTTCCCGGCGGGCAACCATTGGATCTCCGAGAGCGGAGCCGGCGGCGTGATCGCCTCGCACCAAGATTACAAGTCCTCGGCATTCTCCGTCGGGACCTTCGAGCCAGAAGAATACGAAAGCCTGGTGCTGGAGCATAAGTTCCAATACCTATTCAAGACCAAGCCCGCGGACGTGCCGTTATACGCGCACTGGGTCTTGTTCGACATGGGCGACGTGAAGTACAAGGGCCTGAATACGAAGGGGATCTTCACGGCGGCCGGATTCCCGAAGGACGCGGCTTATCTCTGGAAAGCCATGGCGCGGCCGAACGATCCGCTGATCCGGATCTGCGGGAAGCATTGGTACCTCAGGATGGCTACGCGGGACGTAAAGGTCTACTCCAACCGGTCTTCCATCGCCCTCTCGGTGAACGGAGCCGGCAAGGGAACGAAAGCGGACGGCGCTTATGCGAATCCGTCCACGGGCGGCGTCATCAACGACGTGTTCTATTTCGATTCCGTTCTCCAAAAAGGCAGGAATACAGTGATCGCCTCCGACGGATCGGGCAATGCCGATACAGCTGTGGTCTATTACATGGGAACCGCTCCCGCCGCCCCTACCGACACGACCGAGCCGATATCCGGCCTCGTTTCCAGCAGCTCCGCCAACCCGGCTTATTTCGTGAACCTGCCGGTGCAAAGCCAATGGCCTATTTACTACCAATGCGACGGCAATGCCGACAATTCCTTCGATACCATCCCGGCCAAGTTGGCCGGATCCCGGTGGATCGCCACCCGCCGGCAAAGCCTGACCCCGGCGGGCCTGTCCTTCTCCATTCGCGACAACGCCGGGGCCGACGTATATATCATGGCCACCAGACAGGCGAGTCCCCCAGCCTGGATCGCCGCCGGATTCGCATCCATGGGCATTTCCGGAACCTGGAGGGACAATAACATGAATCCCGTCCCCTTCGAGGTCTACGGAAAATTCCTCCCCGCCGCCGCCGCCGTGAACATCGCAGGCTCTGCGATCGATTTCGTGGTCCTGGTGAAAGCCGGCGGACCGACCTGCATCCGTGGGCAAGCGGGCGAAATGGGCGCGTCGCGCGCGTATTCCTTCCTCTCCGCCGCGAATCGGTTCTCCGTGCCCAGGATTCCCGGTAGTCCCTACCGGGAAATCGCGATCTATGATCTCTCCGGAAAATGCCTGCAAAAGGCATTGCTCGGGGAAAAAGAGGAATTCTTCACGGCCGCAGCGGCCGCGGCAGAAGGTGTCCGCATCATCAAGGTGCGGAAACGCTGAATTTTAAAAAGCACTTGTTGTGGCGCCCCTCACGGAGTGAGGCTCAGGCGCGCGGCCTTGGATCCCTTTTCGTGCACGAAAATGAGTCCGCTCGACTGCGCCGTCGCCGGGAGTCGGCGGCCATCTAGGGAAAAGCGTTCTACGGAACCGCCCAGGGCGGACCGGGGGCGGAGGACCGTGGTGGCAACGGAGGAACAGATCGTCGCCGGACAGGCGCTCCCAAGATACTCCCAAATGTATGACGTCAGCGTGATCGGGCCGCCATACAGCCCATTGCCCGGCTCGCCGTAGAGCGTGCCGTCGAGGCCGATCTTCCAGAGCACCCGCGGTGCATATGTAAATCGACTCCCTTTCCGTTAATAGCCGCCTTCCCCATTCACGCCAGGGCACCCCCCTCTTCCCCTGTTAGGTATTGGCCCGCTCAGTCAGTCCGGATACTCCGGCCAATCCGTGCTTTCTCCCTCGCCGCTGGATTCGAATTCCTCCTGTGAATTCATCGGCCCCGATTTCGTAATCATTGGCGGACCGGTGGCCGCTTTCCGCCTCCACATTCTCAGTCATCGGAATGCTCAACCTGCGCCACGGACTATTGGAAGCCAAAAACCCGGTCGCCGCGTGAAGCAAGATCGAGTGCACGGGCTCGGACTCGCCGAACCCATCCCCCAGAACCACGCTCACCTCGTCATCGCCCGGAGCGGCCGCGAAAGTGACGACACCCCCCTTTTCCAGGTATCGCAGAATGCGCTTACGGGCACGATTGATGACGAACTCGATATCCGCCTGGGTAGGCTTGGGCGCGGGATGGAATAGGGTGTGGAAGCGCGGGTTGAGGCGAAGGTCGGAAGAGGCCCGTTGGATAACGGTAACCGATCCGGTCTTGCCGCCGGGATGATGCCGTTCATATCACGCTGCCCGCTTTGCCGCTACTCGCTCTCGGGCCGCAGCCGTAGGCTCCAGGC
>DAINDC010000073.1:10758-17242 GCA_036732085.1 Fibrobacterota bacterium
AAGCCTGCGGCTGCGCATATATGCCCTTCTCGGAGGCTCCGGAGGCCTTCCGCCCCAAGCCCTGTTCAAGGCATGGTAACGAGGCGGCTCCCCTCCGGAGAATGAACTATTAAAAGGCCGCTGGGAAGGCCCTCGAATTGCAACCAGCCTTTGTTCTTGGACCGCTCAAGGATTCGGCCATCGAGAGTACTGATTGAGATCTCTGCGGTCCGGGCCCCTGTATACACCCGCAGGCGGCCGGCGAAAGCTTCCATCCGGAACGGGGCCGACCCGGCTCGGGCCATGATCGGCGCTGGGCGCGAATTGCCCTGGGGATCCGACGATGGGGTCAGGGTTCCGGTCCATCCTTTTTTCGATAGGACCAGCATCAGATAGCCGCCCGAAACCAGGGCGTTGTTGGGGGAGAAGTCGGCCATATTCCCGTCAAAGGTCCAATTCCCGCGGGACCAACGTTGGGTGTCGAGGCTGTTGAAGTCATCGGTCCATTTCGGCGTGAAGTTCGAACCGTTAGGCCCCTGCCCTGGGGTATAGGAGGAATAGGCGATCCAATTGACCGTTTGCGTAACGGGCAGCATTTCCGGATCCAGCGCGCCCGCCCAGGCGGCCGTCGTGCTCGCCCAAAGATTCATGCGGTAAGTCTCCGGCATGTCGGAAAGGTCCTTCACCTGAGCCTCGGAGCCCAGGTTTTTCCTGACGGTTTGGCCGTCGATGCGATAAACGATGGAATCGGGCGTCCAGTCCAACACATAGGTATGGAAATCCTTGGAAAGATCGGAAGCGGCCGTCTGGAAGGCCTCGGAGGTGATTTTGGCCGCGGCGTTCCCGGTGATCAGGTTCGATTGGAACCCGCTCCCGTTCTTTCCGATGACTTCGATGTCGATCTCGCGCCAAGGCTCGGGCGATCCGAGGTAGGAATTGTTGTAGTAGGTGAAGAAGGAAGAGACCGAGCCCGGCGTCGCGGCCACCCGCATGCGGATCTCCCAGCGTCCGAATTTCACGGTATCATTGGAATAGAATTCGGCGCCGTCCAAGGTGGTGGCCGCGCGGGCGACGCCCGCGGTTAAGACGATCTGACTCAGGCCTAGGGCGATGTAAAGCATGCGTAACATTTCTTCCTCCGATTTTATCTCCGGTCCGCGCCGGGAGGCGAGGATTCCGGTCCATCCAATTAGTGGATGCGGAGCCCTGCCGGATTAAACGCATAATTCCATTTTCAAATCGACCGTACCAGCGTACTATTAGAGTGTGGAAGCCAAATTCCTAAACGATTTACGCGCCCTCATCCGCACGGCCGGGAGCCGTCGGCTTCCCTCGGTGCGGGCACTGGCCGCGCGCTGGAAATGCTCGCCCACCACCGTACAGGGCGTGTTGCGAAATGCGCGCGCGCAGGGGTGGATCGAGACGAGGTCCGGCGGAGGGAGTTGGCCGGCCGGCCGGATGCCAGCCCCGGTCGCGCCGCGTCCGCGGCGGACCGCCGAAACCCTGGCGGCCGAGCTGAGGGAGGAGATCCGCTCGGGACGATGGGGAGGCGGGGAGAGGCTGCCCGCGCCGAAGCATATGGCCGCCCTGCATCGGGTCCATCCCGCCACTGCGCGCAAGGCGTACGGCCGTCTGTCCGATGAGGCGATGCTGGAACGGCAGGGACGTACTTGGCGGGTTTTGCGTCCGCGGCAGCGCAGCGACGCCCAACCCGTCCTGCTCTGCCTGGGCGCCGGGGAGACGGATGGAAGTCTGCGCCTCGGTTCCGATCGCGAATGGGATTTCTGGCGGGAGATCCAGATCGAGGCTGCGCGCAACAACCTGCTGCCCGAGATCCATCCTTGGTCGGGCAAGCTCCCCGACCTGGGCATCCGGCCGATGGGTGCGGTGGTTTCCACTTGGCATTTGCCCGACCCCTACCCGCTGCTCTCGGCCCTGCACCGCGCCCGCCTCCCTTCCGCGGTGTGGATGGAAAATCCCGTTCTTTCTCCCGCGCGGCTTTCCATTCGATCGCCTTGGCTCGGTTTCCACGACATGGCCTATGGCCGGGAATCGGGTGCGGTACTCGGAGGTCATCCGGCCATCCGGAAGCATACGCGCATCGCCTGGATCTCGCCTTTCCATGGCGCGGAATGGTCGCGCAATCGTCTGGAGGGGTTGCGCCAAAGTCTTCCCGAGGGGACCCTCATCCATGAGGCGCTTAGCCCGTGGGTTTCGGAATGGGATTTTCAGGAAGCGGTCTGGCGGGACCCCGAGGCGTGGAAAAGGGTGCGGCTGGATGGGGTGGGCCGGGAGGCGCATTTTCCCGACTTGGTGCGCCCGTTGATGGAAGCCATCGGCTGCGACCGCTTGCTCCAAAGCTTCTCCCCTTCCCTGGATGAGGCCCTGGCCTCGGGCTCGAGCCTATGGGTGGCGGCTTCGGATTGGGTCGCCCTGGCCTGCCTGGATTGGTTGGGCGCCAAGGGCCTCCGGGTGCCCGAAGATGTTGCCTTGGCCGGTTTCGATGATTCGCGCGAGGCCTTACGCCACGGCTTGACCAGCGTCCGCTTCGACGCCCAGATGATGGCGCGGGCGATGGTGCGCCAAGTGCTGTCGCCGCAAGCCGGCGGTCGCCGGACCCTCCATTATGAAGGAACGGTGGTGGCGCGCGGCTCCACGCCTTAGGTTATCCTACCGATCGGCGAGCCCGCATCTGCCGCGTGCCGGGCGTGGAGCCTGAGGTAGCGGCACACCCCTTCGATGCCGGCGACCTCTGCTGCGGCGTTGCGTAAAGGCCCTTGGTGGTCGCGAACCACTCCGCCGATCGGTCGCGGCCCAGCACCAGCTCGATGCGGTTCAGTAACGGCCCGCCCGATGCCATCACCCGGGCATCGTCCTTAGCGTAATGCTCGGCCAGGAAGCGCGGCCAAAGGTCGAAACGGTCTTCCCGGGTACGTCCGCCTCTCCGTGCACGCCCCTATAAGCTGGTTGATTTCACGCCGGAACAAATAAAGCTTCCGTTCGCATTATGGACGTTAGCAGGGGTGAAGGAGTGCGTCCGTCGCCGCTTTGGCTTGGAACTTTCCAAGGCAACTATGGGCCGCTTGATGGCCAGGCTGGGACTCCGCTTTCAAAAACCAGTTCAACGAGCCTATGAGCAAAGCGGAGAATTGGTCAAGACTTGGCTCAAAACGGAATTTCCCAAGATACAGAAGCAAGCCAAGCGGGAAGGGGCTGAAATCTGCTTCGAGGACAAGTCCGGGATTCGTTCGGATGCGCAGTCGGAAAAACCTGGGGTAGGATTGGTAAAACCCCAGTTGTCAAGCGAACAGGGCGCCGCTATAAAATTGGTCGGCATTCCGGGACGATTTCAGAACTTTTTTGACAACACCTGTCCCTTTTTCTGCGCAAATCCGGCAGTTTTTGGGATTCGGGATGCCCTTGGGATAGGTCCAACACTTCGGTTATTCCAATAAACCAATGCTCCGCTCCTATCTGAAGGGCACCCTATCCCGAGTGGCTGATCACTTCATCCACCGGTTCGCTGAGCTGACCCCACAAGCCTTCATGCTTCGCTCAAAATCCGCCTGAACCGATATTCACGCGACCGTCCGAAAACAAGGGCGGGCATAGAAGGGTTACTTACGTTCTACGCCGACACCTTCCCACTTACCGTTGTACGGTAGGGGTTGTGCTTTTCCGTTTTCAATCACATGATATTCTTTCCAGCCCAGGATGGCGACTGGGCATCGGGTATTTCATATTGCGCAGTCACCCTGATTGGGAAGGAAAAAGAGAAATCGAGGGATCCGCCGATGCCCGCCGCCAGCAGGTTTCCCGAAGGAGTGTAGAGGAGTTTTGAATGCCGCGAACGGATACGCCGTGAGCGCTGTTCTTACCCGTTACTCGGCGCGGGACAACCGACGATACTCGGTCGGCGAAACGCTCTTGCATGCCTTGAACAGCTTGTGAAAATGGCTACCGGCCGCGAATCCGCATTCGCCGGCGACGTGGGTTATGTCCCGGTCGGTTTCGATGAGGGCGCGGCAGACAAGATCGATGCGCGCTTCGTTGATGTATTCCGTATAAGGCTTGCCGATGCGATGCTTGAACCAACGGCTGAATGCGGCCGGGGACATTCCGATGCGACCCGCCACCGCCGCTTGCGAAAGCGGATTCACGAGGCTGGATTGGATCAATTTACAAACCCGATCCAGCTTCTCGTCGAGGCCGCCTCCCGGGCCCACGGACACCTGCGGTCCGCCTATCGAAATCAGATCGTCGGCCGAGGCCAACTCGGCCAAGACGGAAAGGAACACTCCCAGACGGCGCGGCGAAGCGGGCGGCAGCTCCCCAATGCGGCGAACAAGGGGAAGCACGGCGGCGCGGGTGGCGCTTCCCGCAAGCAGTCCCCTGCGGGCGGACGTGAGGAAAGCCTCGAAGCCATGGAACTCCGGGAAGGAAGAAAGCGCTTTACGGATGGCGTCGGGTTGGAATTGCATGACCAAGGCCCGGATATCTTCCTTCGCGCCCGGCGATTGGAAGAAGGAATGGACCGTTCCCGAACCCAAGATGAAAAGATCGCCTTCGTGGAATTCGCCCAAGGACTCCCCGATGATCCAAGTGCCGCTTCCGGATTTGACCAACAGGATTTCCACCTGCGCATGGCGGTGATCGCGCTTCCTTCGGGTTTTGAGGACTTCCACGAATTTGAAAGTCGGCTCACTGGGCTGCGGGTAAGGGGTTTGGGCCGCAAGCGGCTTGGGGAAAGGCAAGAGGATGGGGTTCGCCATAAGCCCCAATATACCGCAAACCCGGGCCCGCGCCGGGAGATTCTCATCGGGCGATTCGTTTCCCCCAGCGTATGTTAAGGGAGCGCATGCGCTTCGTTAACAGCGGACCGACCGCTTAGCCCAAATGCTACTAACCTGATATCGCGGCTCTTCGGATCCAGGGCCCCGGCGGGGATATATTCATGAGTCCTGTCACGCTTGCACGAGTAATGGCTTTCTCAGGCTTAGTGCCAGTGCTTGGATCCCTGGGAACGGCGCAGGCCGCCCAGACCATCCACCCAGGCTATACGGCTCAGAGCCTTTTGCCCCCGGGATTCGAGCCCAGCGTGGGCGGCCTGGATTGGTGGCCCGACGGCCGTCTGGCGGTCTTGACCATGTTGATCAAGGATCACGACGAAAAGTCCGGGCCCAGCGATCTGTTTCTTCTCGATCACGTGTTGGACGGAAAGGCCTCGTCCATTACCGTGAAAAAATACGCGACGGGTTTCCATATCCCCACCGGCGTCAGAGTGGTCGACGGCAAGGCCTACGTGCTCGACAATCGCGACGGCCTCTTCCGCTTGGATCCCATCGCGGGCAAGACCGATACCGCCTCCCTCACCTTGATCACGGACAAGGGCGTGAAGGGGACCGATCGCAAATGGGCCGCCGCGTTCGGCTATAATCCGAAGGACGGATTCTTCTACCTCGGGATCGGCGTTTTCATGGTTCCGGGCGGCGATGACGGAACGCCCCAGCCCGATAACCGCGGGACCATCGTGAAGGTCTCCAAGGACGGATCGACCTTCCAGCCCATCGTGGGCGGCTTGCGGCAGCCCAACGGAATGACCTTCGATTCGCATGGGGAATTATTCACTTCAGATAACCAGGGAAGCTGGTTGCCGGCCGGAAAGGTCCTATGGGGCAAGCCGAATACCTTCTATGGGCACCCCGATACCCCGCTGGACAGCCTGCCGGTCACGCCGCCCCCGCTTTGGATCCCTTACGGCGAATTGTCCAATTCCCCATCGGAGATGATGGAATTCCCGAGCGGCCCCTATGCCGGGCAATTCCTCATGGGCGAGGTCACCGACCGGCTCCTGATGCGCGTGGGCCTGGAGATGGTCGGCGGCGCCTGGCAGGGCTGCATCTTCAAGCATTCCTGGGGATTCCCCTCGGGCCCGAACCGGCTCCTGATGGCGAAAGACGGCTCCATCATCCTCGGGAGCGCCGGCGGGACCGGCGGCTGGGTCTCCAGCGATCAGTATTGGGATTTGCAGCGCTTGGTACCCACCGGAAAAGTCCCCTTCGAGATGTTGATGATCCGATCCAGAGGCCCGAACGCCATGGAGGTCGAATTCACCCAGCCGGTACAAGCCTCCACGATAACGGCGGCGGCCTTCAAGCTCTCGCAATGGGATTACACCCCGACTTCCGCCTACGGCGGGCCGAAGACGAACGTGTCCACCCCCAGCGTCAGCGCGGCCGTTCTCTCCGCGGACGGGAAGAAGGTGGCCCTGACCATCGGCGGGCTGAAGGAAGAGTTCGTCGTCTCCGTTTCCCTGAATGGGGTCAAATCGGAGATCGGCGAGAGCCCATGGACGAATATCGGATATTACACGCAGAACAAGTTCGGCCCCGGCGCCGATCATACCTATGGCGGGGACGCGAGTGCGATGCGCGGCGACCCGGAAACGCGGGCGCGTAACTGGTCCTTGCGGCAGAGCGCGCCCGGAATGCTATTCGTGAAGGCA
>DAINDC010000074.1:0-11374 GCA_036732085.1 Fibrobacterota bacterium
CTTTTGCAGATCCTTATATTCCGAATGGCTCGAAAACTTCTTTTTCTCGTCGAGGAGTTCCTGGATGCCTTCCGGCGAGGACACGCCCAGGCCGTCCACGAGCACCTTGCCCTCCAAATCATCCTTGAGATAATTGTAGCGTTCCCAAAAGGATTTGCTGCCATGGATGCCGTCCATCACGGCCTTGCCGTCCTTGGAAGAGCAATAGCTTGAGAGCAAGGTATAGGTCTTGACCGAAACCGGATAACCGATTTTCAGCTTATGCGATTCGAAAGGGCTGATCTGCGCGGCGAGCGGTTCATAAACCTTGCCGAGATCGATCTTGCCGCCGCCCAGGCTGTCCATGGATACGGAGCAGAGATTGGAGAAGATGGGACGGGTGGGATCGAGTTCCGTGGCATAGCGGAGAAGTTTGTTGCCGTTCTCGAGCACCATGGATCCGTTCTCGGAACCGATGACCCAGCCGAAGATGCAGGGATGATGCCCGTCATTGTCGATCATGGTCACGAGCTGGGACTTGAGATTCTCCAGCCCTTCCTTGCTCGACTTCTGGTTGAAACAGGTCGTCTCCTGGAGGATGAGCAGGCCGATTTCATCGCAGAGGTCGAGGACTTCGCGCGGAAGCGGAGCGCCGCCGGAGCGGAGCAGGTTGAAGCCGGCTTCCTTGATGGAGACCAGTTCCTTGCGCAGATCGAAGTCCGTGGGAGGCAGGCCGTGCTGGAACGCGAAGAACCAGGGATAGGTGAGCCCTTTGATCTTGATCGGATGGTGGTTGAGCTTGAAGACGCCCTTTTCCACATCCGCGCTGCGCATGCCGAATTTAACTTCCACCGGGAAGGAGCCGGCCAAGGTGACGGTGGCTTTGTAGAGCACGGGTTCATGCAAATGCCAGACCTTGCCATTTTCCATCTGCAAGGTCATGGCGAATCCGCCGTTTTCCTTTTCGAGCTTGACGGACTTGGTGACCGTACCGATATCGCCATCCGGATGGATGATTTCATAGGTCAGTTCGGCCTGGTAGTTTTTCGGATTCCAGAACTTGGCTTCGATGGTGATGCGATCGGCCTCGAAGTCCGGGAAGCAATTGAGCGAGCGGATGCCGGCCTTGCCCACCATGTACAGGTTCACGTCGCCGGTGATGCCCGCGAAGGCGCCGCGCATGTATGGGCCGCCCAAGGCGAGTTCCGGAGCGGTATAGTCCTGGATTTTACTCTGGCGATCCAAGGTCTGGACCCGGACGACCAGAATGTTGGTCTCACCGATTTTCACGGCTTTGGATCCGTCGGCATCGAATGGGGTATGGCCGCCCAGATGGGAGCCGATTTCCTCTCCGTTCAGCCAGACGGTGGCCAGGTGCTGTACGGATCCGAAGCGCACGAAGAAGCGCTTGGGCGACTCCTTTTTATCGACGATGAACTCCTTGAAGTAATACGCGATATGAGCGTTTTCTTCATTGGATTCCTGGGCCCACACATGGGGAATGGAAACCTTTTTCGTCTGGGCGGGTTTTTTTCGGTACCACTGGTCAATGAGCCCGGCATCCACCGGATCGAAGCTGAAATCCCAGTTGCCATCCAACTTTACGACACTGCCCATATCACTCCCCGATTAGGAAAAGCTCGGATCTAGGGTCCGATTCAAATAGTTCCGCCAACTTGTTTCGGGAGAAACCCCTAAAGCGGTGTAAACTATCGAAATCTATCGAAATTATAGGGTGATAATTATAGTAAATTTGGCCGGATTTTTGCGCTTTTGGCAGCAAGGATTACGAAACGACCGTGGATGCTACAGGCACGGGAATGTTACCCACCGTGTTTTGGCGCATGCGGGCATGCGGTTTTCCCGCTCCGCCTATCCTCCCAGGAGGCCCAGATACCAGGTCAGGATTTGCTCTCCGAACAGGGCCGATAGCAAAACCCCCACGCAGATATAGGGTCCGAAGGGAATATGCCGGTTTTCATTCAGGCGACGGAGCATCATCATCGGCAGTCCCACCAGGCATCCCAGCAAGGACGCGAAGATGAGGCCGAACATGGCGGTCTGCAATCCGAACAGGGCTCCGGACATGGCGATGAGTTTCACATCCCCGAATCCCATCGCGTCTTTTTTCAGCAGCAGGCCGGCGGCGAATCCTACCGACCACAGGAACAGGCCGGCGACGGCGCCTCCCGTGAGGCTCTGCAGCGGAGTCAGGCCGCCCGGCAGGAAGCTGATGGCCAGACCCAGGACCATTCCGGGAAGGGTCAGCACATCCGGAATGAGGTAGTGCCGGAAGTCGATGACGAAGATGGGAATGGATGCCAAGGTCAGGAAGGTGAAGGCGATTTTGAAATCGAGGGCATGAGCCTCGCCGCTGCGGATCAGATAGGTGATGGTCAAGGCCGAAACGATTCCCGTGAGGGCTTCCACGATCGGGTATTCCGAACTGATGCCCACGCCGCAGGATTTGCATTTGCCGCGCAGGAGCAACCAGGAGAGGACCGGTATGTTCTCGTAAAACTTGATCTGGTAACCGCAACGCGTGCAGCGCGAAGGAGGCCAAACAACGGACTCGCCTCGCGGCATCCGCCAGATGACCACATTGAAGAACGAGCCCAACATCAAACCGAAGAGTCCGGCCAAAGCGGTTCCGGCCCCGGGAATGATGGCCAAGGTATTCATCATCGAGGACAGGTACTCCGTCATGCAAGTTTCATTTCTGAAGGGGGCTTGTCCATGGGTGGTACATTGTCCGAATAAAAGCGCGCCGCAGCAACTACGGTGCGGCTTTCCGTGGTCGGAAGTCACGACCGCGGGTCTGCGAGGAGTCAGATGGTATAGTCGTCCTGGAAGGTCTTGTGGCCTTTGGCGACGGCATAGACGGTATCGCCCTTGTTGATCCCCAGGTTCCGGAATTCCTCCTGCGAGACTTCGACCTGGATCTCGGGACCCGAGGCCGTGGACAGGCTGACGCGCACGGAAAGCCCGATGGAGCGGATATGGGCGACCTTGCCTTCCAAGGCATTCGGTTCCGGGCTGCGGTAGATTGTCAATTCATGCGGCCGGACATAAATGGCCGTGGCCCCATTGGCATTGGGCGTTGTGGTGGGATGGATGAGTTCCAGACTCTCGGGAATCTGCCCGTGTTCCAGGCGGCTATGGAAGATGTTCACATTGCCCAGGAAGTGCATGACGAAGCCATTGGCGGGATGATGGAAGATTTCCTCGGGCGATCCGATTTGCTCCACCCGTCCCTTGTTCATGATGACCACGCGGTCCGCGACCTCGAAGGCCTCGTCCTGATCGTGGGTCACGAATACGCTCGTCATCTTGAGTTCGTCATGGAGGTTGCGCAGCCAGCGTCGCAGATCCTGGCGCACCTGGGCATCCAAAGCGCCGAAGGGTTCATCGAGCAGCATCACTTGCGGTCGGGCGGCCAAGGCCCGGGCCAAGGCCACGCGCTGCTTCTGGCCGCCGGAAAGTTGGGAGGGAAACCGATCGCCGATGCCCTTGAGCTGGATCAGTTGGAGCAGCTCGTCCACCCGGGTCCGGATTTCTTCCTTGGGCCGGCCTTGGATCTTCAGGGAGAAACCGATATTGTCGCGCACGGTCATATGCTTGAACAGGGCGTAATGCTGGAAGACGAAGCCGACGCCGCGGTCGCGCACGGCCAGGCTGGAGGAATCGGTTTCGCCGAAGAGGACCTCGCCCGATTCCGGAGTCTCGAGTCCGGCGATAATGCGTAGCAAGGTGGTTTTGCCGCAGCCGGAAGGTCCGAGCAAGGCGACCAATTCACCATCCGGGATTTCAATGGAGACATCGTTCAAGGCCTGGGTGGACTCGAAATGCTTGCGCACCTTGCGAATGGATATCTGCATGCCGAAGCGTTGTCCTTAGCTTGCCTTAGCTTTGCCCTTGGCCTTATCCTATCAAACCTATTGAAATGATAGGTTAATAATTGCCCCGGGTTCTGTCAACCGATCAGAATAGGGATCCAGCCCAGTGGGGATGATTCTTCAAACGGATTTCGGGCTTCGCTGTTTCAATTTGGGGATGCGCCGATTCACCAGCCAGGCCACGGATTCGCTTTCAGTCCGATCCCGATCGTAATCCAAGGTCAGAATATGATTGCTATGCGTGAAGGCGATCAAGGTCTTATCGTCCGATCCGAGATCGCGGATAAGCTCCAGGCTGCCGGTAAAATCGCTGGTGGTATCGTGGACATCGTGGAGGATCAAGGTGGGGCAGACGATGGCCGGCAATTTCCGGTTCAGCGCGCGCCCGGCCAGGACCACGCTGACCATGGCTTTCGCCGGCATGGCATGATAGGCGATATGGCCTGCGGCGCCTTTGGGATCCAGGATGGGACCCGCGATGGATTTGGAGATGTTTCCGGTCAGCGGCACGCGGCCGATGAGCCAATGATTGGGAAGCCCTAAGGTGCGGCCCCAGGGCCGCAGGAAGGGGGCGAGCAGGAGCAGGCCGGCGACCTTATCCGGGTGCCGGGCCGCCAGATCCAGTCCCAAGAGCCCGCCCATGCTGAGTCCGCAGATGAAAATGCTGGCGTGGGTCGCGCGGAGTTCCAGCAGCGCGGCCTCGCTCTGTGCTAGGTAATCGGCATAGCGCGTGGGAGCAAGGTCAGAAAGGGTGAGGCCATGGCCCTTGAGCAATAGTCCGCGGCAATGGAATCCGGCCTCGGCGACCTTCTCCGCCAGGAAGACGAGTTCGCGCGGACTGGAGGTCCAGCCATGCAGGAACAGGACGGCATGCGACGCCGACTTAGGGCCGAGATCGAAGGGCTCCGCCCCCCGTATGATGCCGGTTACCGGGTCGCGTGGAAAGGGTTTTTCCTTTTGGGCGGCCCGGCTCAAGGTTCACTCATGCCTTTTTAGCGGCTTTTTTTTTCTTGCTGCTTTTCTTGCCGTTGGCGACCAGGCCCTTGGTGATATGCGCATAGGCCTCGTCGACGGTGCTGCAGATCTTGAAGAGGCCCAGATCCTCGGGGCTGATCATGCCGCTCTCCACCAGGTAATCCATATTGAGCACCTTGGTCCAGAACTCGGCCCCGTAGAGGACCAGCACCATCTTTTTGGTGATGCGTTCGGTCTGGATCAAGGTGAGCACCTCCATCATTTCATCGAGGGTGCCGAAGCCGCCCGGGAACATGACGATGGCCTTGGCCATATAGACGAACCAGAACTTGCGGACGAAGAAGTAATGGAACTCGAAGTTGAGATGCGAGGAGATATACGGGTTGGCATGCTGCTCGAAGGGCAGATGGATATTGAGGCCGATGGAAGGCGCATGGGCGAGGTGCGCGCCCTTGTTCGCCGCTTCCATGATACCGGGTCCTCCGCCCGAGCAGATGGCGTATTGGGAGGTCTGGGTCTTGTTCCATTCGGAGAGCCGCTTGGAAAGCTCCACGGCTTCCTCGTAATAGCGCGACATCTGCAGGTTGTGATCGGCCTTATCGAGGGCGGCCTTGGTTGCCTTGGGTTCGCGGCGCAGCTTGCGCAGGTTGGCCTGGGCCACCTTGCGGGGCAGGATGCGGGCGGATCCGAAGAAGACTATGGTGTCGTCGATCCCGAATTGCCGGAAACGATACTCGGGTTCCAGGAATTCCGCCAGGATGCGGATGGCCCTGCCATCCTTGTTATGCAGGAACTCCTTGTTCATGAACGAAAACCGGACTAGACCTTTTTTACCCATATGCTCCGCGCGGTGGCTTCAAGTATGAATGTATCTGTTCATCATCATTGTCGATATCCCCAGTTTCACATTTTTAGCAAAATATTTCAACTTGAACCATGGCCGGCTTCGTCTTCTTCCGCTTTTCCCTGGGTCGCTGCATCCGATCGATGGGTTCTTCGCCCTTCCGTTGTAGGGGCTGGATGCAAGGTGGTATGCTAACGCCATGGCAAACTTTCCCGGCGCTCAGATGCTGCGTTGGCGGCTGCGCGATCTGCTGCGGTTGCTTCCTTCCCGGGACGCCATTCCCACCGTTGGTGAAGGGCGCGGAAGGCCTTATCCCATTGTGGGAACGCGCCCCTTGCGCATCGCCTACCTCTTCTCTGGAACCTATGGGGATTTCGCCCAGGCCCTGGGACCGTTGAACCGTTTGGCCGAGGCCTTTCCCGGATGCGAACTTTCCCTTTTTGGAGCCGGACGTTATGCGCGGGAATTCGCGTCGGAATTGCCGCCCGATTTGCGCGTGGCCGATTCCTGGGAGCTATGGAATTGGATCCTGGCGCGGCGGGACCTGCTCTTCACCAATGCCGTGGGCGTCTATCGCGTCCGCTTCGAGTTTGCCGCGCGCTTCTGCGCCAGGCGCGCCTATGGTTTCCGCCATGCGCATGAGGCCCGGCGCGGAGGCTACGATGCCACCTTGGCCCTGCTTCCGTCAGTGCGCAGCTTCGCGGAGGAGAATCTCCGGGTGCTGGAGCTGGCGGGCGTTCGCATGGCTGCGGCGCCGGCGCCCGAGGCCGATCCTGCGACTCCTTCCGCCGAAGGCTGGGGTCGCGGGCAAATCCTGTTTCACATAGGCAGCGCGGGCCTCAAAAGGGATTTCGGTCTCAAGGCTTATACCCGGCTCGTCTTGCGCATCCTGGGGAGGCTGGACGGCAAGCCGGTGGAGGTGGTGATGGGACCCGGCGACGAGGACATCGCCCTCGAGATCCGGAGCGGAACGGGATTCGTGCCGCAGATGTTCCCGCTGTCCCGTCTAATCAAAAACCTACGTAACTTCGAAGGTACGGTACTCTGCTTCAACAGCTTCCTTGCGCACCTCTGCCTCTACCTCGGCCGCCCCGCCGTGGTCATCCATCGGCAGGCCGTTCCCTTCGGGTACGACTGCGGGCCGCTGCATCGGCAGGTGGTCCTCAAGCTCGAAAAGGGTTGGGATCTTGCCGAGGTTTGGGATGCCTTGGATCTCAGGCGTCCCTATTAATCGTCCCTCGCTTAGGCTTCCCGCTAAGGAGCCACGGAAATGCATCGGCAGGAATTGCCTTCCCGGCCCGTCCCATCGGAAAAAAATGCCTGACCTGGAGTTATCGGCATAAACCGCTTCCGGACTTGAGCTTTTTCTTTAGGGGCATATTCTGCCCCGTTTCCCGGAAAATCCCTCCCTGGCCCAAGAAACCTTTCCAGCGGTTTCCCCGAACCGTCGGGTATTTGCCCACTTCCGGACCTGTCCGGCCATGGCATGCGGGTTGCTTTAATATTTCCACCTAGAAGGAAAACTTTAAGATGTTGCTCAAAGAAGCGCTGTACTCCAAAACCTCGATCCCCATGCTGTCGAAAAGCCTGGATGCGTGCATGTTGCGCAGCCGCGCCATCGCCAACAACCTGGCGAATGTGAACACGCCGGGATACCAGAGGATCGAAGTGGAGTTCGAAGCGAAGCTGCGCGATGTCTTGGACGAGAAGAAGCTGAAGGGCACGGCCGATCAGGCGGACCATATGACCTTGGGCAAGGGCGAGCTGGACCAGATCCAGCCGATTGCCTATCGGTCCCAGGATCCCACCCGGCCCGGGGAAATCAATAATGTGGACGTGGATATCGAAGCGGCCAAGATGGCCGAGAACCAGATGCTGTACATGTTCGGGGTCCGGTTCCTGCAAGCCCGCAAGGGCGACCTCGATTCCGCCATCAAGGGCCAAGTCGGATAGGCTTCCGGAAGGATAGGGTAGACGCATGAGCATGATAGGAATGTTTTCGGGGCTCTCGATCAGCGCCAGCGGGCTGCGCGCGCAGCGCATCCGCCAGAACCTCATCTCCAGCAACCTTGCCAATGCCGAGACCACGCGCACCAAGGAGGGCGGCCCTTACAAGCGCCAGGTGGCCGTGCTCAAGGAGGATCCGATGGATCCGGAGAAGCGCTTCGTTTTCGGACCGGACAAGATGCAGGGTTTCACCACCAAGGAGAACCATATCGCCATTCCCAATCCCGGCCTGCCGCTAGGCAAGGACCAGGTGGGCAGCGGGGTGGAGGTGGTTTCCATCGAGCAGGATCAGTCTCCGCCGCGATTGGTTTATGATCCCAGCCATCCCGATGCGGATGCGCAAGGCTATGTGGCCATGCCCAATATCAACGTGGTCCAGGAAATGACCGATATGATCACGGCGACGCGCTCCTACGAAGCGAGCGTGACCGCCATGAATTCGACCAAGTCCATGCTGATGAAAGCGTTGGAGATCTAATGGCCTTGAACGGCATAGGCGGCAATGGTTCGGGATCCGCGCTGGACCGGTTCCAGCAGATCCGCGACCAGGCCAAGAAAAAGTTGGACGGGGCGGACAACCGCACGCGGCTGACGGATCTTCTCAAGCTGAAGCAATCGGAACTGGGTGCAGGCGGCTCCGTAAAAGGCCCGCAGGCCGGAGTCCAGGCGCCGAAGACCCCGGCGGCCCGAGGCCTGTTTGGATCCCAGAGCGCTGGCGCATCGACCGCGGCGGGTTTCCTGGGCGGCGGTCAAGCATTGAAGGGTATCGGTACTCAAGGAACTGGGACACAAGGTGTCGGGGCTCAAGGATCTGGGACTCAAGGAGTCGGAGCTCAAGGATCTGGGACTCAAGGAGTCCTGGGTGTATCATCCGCATACGGCCGGGCCGGCGGACTGGAAAAAACGGATCCCAAGCCGAAGCTGGGCCGTTACATCGATTTCATGGCATAGGAGCAAGGTATGGCAGACACGAATCCCATCTTCAATATCGGGCCTCCGAAGGAAATCGAGTTCTCGGGCTCGCAACCGCCCGCCATCAAGCCCAAGGAGGGCGGCGCCAATTTCCAGGCCATGTTCAGCGGGTTCCTCAAGGATGTGAACGAGATGCAGCTCAAGGCGGATCAGTCCATCCAGAAGATGGTATCCGGCGAAGTGAAAGACGTGCATCAGGTGATGCTGGCGGTGGGTGAAGCCAAGACGGCGTTCAACCTGCTGCTCGAGATACGCAACAAGACCATGGATGCGTACCAGGAAGTCATGAGGATGAGGGGGTGATGGGAGTCGCCTCTTCCGCGGGATCGAATGAATCCCGGGGGCTGGTCGCCAGCCCTTTTTTTTACCCGGGGGCGGAGGCGGGGAAGCAGCTTCCCCTATTTCGATCATCGGCGGGAGTTCCCGGAACCTTTAATTTTTTTTCGCATTCCATTTCCCTAGCCATTTAAGACGAGGTCTGAACGATGTCGGAATACATGAAGCAGCTCATCATCCAGCTCCGCGCGATCTGGGACAAGCTCAACGCCACCCAGAAGACCATCCTCCTCGCCACCTCGGCGGTGACCATGGCGGGGATGATCGCCATCATCGCTTGGTCGGCCACGTCTTCCGGCGGGAGCGGCGGCGGCAGCGACAATGGCTATTCGACCTTGTTCGTGAACCTGGAACCGGAAGATGCGGCCAAGGTGACGGAAGCCCTCACGGCCATGAAGGTGGGATACAAACTGGAGAACAACGGCCGGCAGGTGACCGTGCCCAAGGACCAGCTTTATGAGGCGCGCATGCAGATGGCCCGCCTGGGACTGCCCCAAACCGGCGGCCAGGGTTATGAGATCTTCGACAAGCTGCACCTGGGCATGACCGATTTCGTCCAGAACCTCAACTACCGACGGGCGCTGGAAGGCGAGCTCGCCCGTACCATCGAAAGCCTGCATGAGGTGGAGAAGGCCCGCGTGCATGTCACCATCCCCAAGCCCTCCCTGTTCACGGAGAAGAAGGAGGAGGCCACGGCCTCCGTCATCTTGAAGTTACGTCCCGGCGAAGAGATCAACGAGAAGCAGGTCCGCGGCATCACCCATTTGGTCGCCAGCTCGGTGGAAGGCCTCAAGCCGCGCCAGGTCACCGTGCTCGACATCCACGGCAATATGCTGACCAAGGGCTTCGCCGACAATGCCCTGGCCGAACAGACCGATCACAACCAGACCATGCAGAATACGGTGGAGCACGATCTGGAACAGAAGATCATCGACATCTTCGACGGCCTGCTCGGGCCCAATAAGGCCCGCGTCAAGGTCTCCGCCGAACTCGATTTCGATCAGGTGCAGAAGACGGTGGAATCCTACGATCCCAATACCAAGGTCATTCGCTCGCAGCAGCGCGATGAGAACGCCGTCAAGGGCAGCCCCCAGGCCCAGTCCGAGCAGAAGGAAGGATCGATCACCAATTACGAATTCGACAAGACCATGGCCAATATCATCAGCACCCCCGGGGCCCGCAAGCGCATCACCGTCTCCGTGGCCGTGGACGGGTCCTACAAGCCCGGGGACAAGGAAGGGGCGCGCAATTACGTGCCGCGCACCCAGGAGGATCTGGACAAGTTCACCGCCCTCGTGAAGAACGCCGTGGGTTTCAAGCCCGGCACCAAGGACGAGGTCTTCGTCACCAATGTCCAATTCGACAACCAGTTCCTGGTGGAAGAGCAGGACGAGATGAAGAAGCTCGAGAAGAAGGAATGGATCGACTTCGCCAAGAAATACGGGGTCCTGTTCCTGATCGCCTTGTTCGCCTTGTGGTTCTTCCGCGGCTTGATCCAGAACCTGGCCTCGGCCATGAACCCGCCGATCCCCAAGTACGCCGGCCTCAACCTGGAGCCCGAGGACGAGAAAATACCCCAAAATGTCCAAAAACAAAAAGACATCCTCGAGCGCGTGGAGTTCATGACGCGTACCGAGCCGATCAATATCGCCAACCTCATCAAAACCTGGCTTCATGAGGAGAAAATTAGGGACAATGGTGGAGGCGGCGGCAATAAGAAGAAACAAGCCCAGGGCAAGGACTAACCTATATGGCAGGCGGAACCAAGGCCGATACGGAAGGCGAAAAGGCGGCGGCGAACGGCTCGACCGCCGGCATCAGCGGTCCCATCAAAGCCGCGATCATGCTGGTTACCTTGGGACCGGAAGCGTGCGCGCAAATCTTCAAGAGCCTCGACGAGGAGGATGTGGAAATCCTCACCGCCGAAATCGCCCGCCTGGACGGTATCACGCCCGAGACCCGCGAGCGCGTGCTGGAAGAATTCCATCAGATGGCCGTGGCCCAGAAATACATCCTCCAGGGCGGCGTCGAATACGCGCGCCAAGCCTTGGAAGCGGCCGTGGGCCCGCGCCGCGCCAAGGAAATCCTGGAAAAGGTGCAGAGCACCATCCGCACCACGGGCTTCAGCCTCTTGCAGGATGTGGACCCCACCCAGCTCGTGAACTTCATCCAGAAGGAACATCCGCAGACCATCGCCCTGCTGCTCGCCCATATGGATGCAGCTCTCGCAGCCCCCATTCTATCCGCACTCCCGCAGGAATTGCAGGTGGACGTGACCACGCGCCTCGCCACCATGCAGAGCGTCTCTCCCGACGTGCTTGAGCAGGTGGAAGAAGTTTTGGGTTGAAGGGCTGACGCTGGGAGT
>DAINDC010000074.1:11384-17077 GCA_036732085.1 Fibrobacterota bacterium
GATGAAGAGCCTGTTCGGCGGCAATGTCTCCGAAGTGGGCGGCGTCAAGTTCGTGGCCGAAATGCTCAACCAGGTCGATCGAGGCGCGGAGAAGAACATCCTCGGGAACTTGGAAAGAGAGAACCCCGAGCTCGCCACTGAAATCAAGAACCTCATGTTCGTCTTCGAGGACATCATGCTCCTGGACGATCGCGGCATCCAACGCATGCTCAAGGAAGTGGACACCAAGGAATTGGCCCTGGCCCTCAAGGGCGCCAGCGAGACCGTGGCGGAGAAGTTCTTCAAGAACATGTCCAGCCGCGCCTCCGAGATGATGAAGGACGATATGGGCTTCATGGGCCCGGTCCGCCTGAAGGACGTGGAAGGCGCGCAGCAGCGCATCGTGGATATCGTGCGGCGCCTCGAAGACGACGGGGAGATTGTCATCTCCGGCCGCGGCGGCGACGACGAAGTCGTGGTTTAACGCGGGTAATTGCGAATGGAATGGAGACCTGGAATGCAGGCCGGACAGGCGCGTGGGGGCCAGGGCGGCATGAGTCCCTTCGGAAGAAGTGCGGGCAAAGGCGCTGGCGACGGAGCCCCTGATGGTCCCGCGCGGGTGGTGAAGCCGGGCGATTGGAAGGCGGTCCCGGACGGATCCATGAAGGGGTTCCCGCTGGCGTCGTTCAACATGCCGGGCCGGGCCCCAGCCAAGCCGGAGCCCGCCGAACAGAAATTGGCCGCGATGGCGCAAAGCGCCCGTAAGGCGGAGGACGCCCATAAGCGCGCCCTGGAGAAGGCCATCAAGGATGGCGAGGATGCCGCGCGTGCGGCCTTGGCGCGCGGCCGGGAAGCCGGTCTGATCGAAGGGGAGAGGGTCGCGGGCGAGAAATACGCCCAGGTCCTGGAGGCCCTGCAGAATAATACCCGGGGTGTGCTGGAGGCGTTGGGCAGGGAGAAGAACACTTTGTTCCTCGAATTCGAAGGGCAGGTCCTGGAACTGGTTTCGGGCTGTATCCACAGGGTCTTCGACGGATTGGCCGCGGAACATGCGGATGCGGTGCTGCCGCTCCTCAAGCGGGCCGTGAGCGCAATCGGCGAGGCGGTGGTGGTGACCATCAAGGTGCATCCGGATGATTTCAAAACGGTCGAGGCCCAAAAGCCCTATTGGTTGCCCGTCAATGCCATCCTGAAGGACGTGCGGGTGGTGGTGGACGACCGCATTTCCAAAGGCGGCTGTTTCGTGGAAAGCGATTCCACCTCGGTGAGCGCGCATGCGAATGAGATGGCCGATCGCATCGATGAGGAGATGAAAAAGGTCTTCCTGGCCAAGGTTGCTTCCGTGCGCAATCCGGCTGCGGTCGCCATCGATCAAGCCGCTTCAGGCAATCTCACTTTCGACGATGCTGCGCCCAATCTTGCCGCCGACGATGAAGGCGAGCCTGCCCCTTGAATCCCGAATCATCCTTCGCCCCGTACGATCGGGCGCTCAAGGAGATGTGCCTCGCCCCGATCCGCGCGAAGATCATCCAGGTCATCGGACTCGTCCTGGAAAGCTCGGGTCTTTCAGCCAGCATGGGCGAGATCTGCCAGGTGTTCGATGGGAGCCGCATGGTGGGCCAGGCCGAAGTGGTGGGCTTCCGCCGCAAGACCACCTTGCTCATGGCCCTGGGTCAACTCGATGGTTTGCGCCCCGGCATGGAGGTGATGGCTACGGGCCGGGTCTTCTCCGTGGGCGTGGGACGTGAGCTCCTGGGCCGCGTCATCAATGGGCTTGGGGAACCGATCGACGGCAAGGGTCCCATCCTGCTTTCGGAAACCGGGCGCATCAATAACGATCCTCCCAGCCCGCTCGACCGCCGCCGCATCTCCGAACCCATGATCACGGGCATCCGCGCCATCGACGGCTTCAAGACGGTGGGCAAGGGCCAGCGGGTGGGCCTGTTCGCTGGCTCGGGCGTGGGGAAGTCGGTCCTCCTGGGCATGATCGCCCGCAACTGCCAGAGCGCCGTGAACGTCATCGCCCTCATCGGCGAGCGCGGCCGCGAAGTGAAAGAATTCCTGGAGAAGGATCTCGGCGAGGCCGGGCTTGCGCGCTCCGTGGTCGTGGTCGCGACTTCGGATCAGCCCGCGCTGGTGCGCATCAAGGCGGCTCAGGTGGCCACCACGGTGGCGGAATATTTCCGCGATCTGGGCGGCGACGTGATGCTGATGATGGATTCCTCCACGCGCCTGGCCATGGCCCAGCGGGAAATCGGCCTGGCCATCGGGGAACCGCCTTCCACGCGCGGCTACACGCCTTCCGTATTCGCCTTCCTTCCCCGTCTTTTCGAACGCGCCGGCATGGGCAAGCACGGTTCCATCACCGCCCTGTATACCGTGCTGGTCGAGGGCGACGACATGGACGAGCCGGTCGCGGATGCGGTCCGCTCCGTGCTGGACGGGCATATCGTGCTGTCCCGATCGCTCGCTCACCGCAACCATTATCCCGCCATCGACGTGCTCAAGAGCGTGAGCCGCTGCATGAACGACGTAACCGCCAAGGAACATCGGGCCTGCCTCGGCAAGCTTTTGAATGCCATGGCCGTCTATGCGGATGCGGAGGACATGGTCAACCTGGGCGCCTATGTGCGCGGATCCAATCCCCTCTTGGATCAGGCCATCGCCCTGCATGCCGAGATCGATAAATTCCTGATCCAGGCCGTCGAGGACCGCAGCGAGTTCAAATCCACGGTGGATAAGATCGCGGCCTTGGCTGGAGCCCTCAAGTGAAGTCGTTCCGGTTCGAGATGGAGCAGGTGCTCCGCGTGAAACGCTGGCGCGAGGAGGAAGCGAAAAAGGCCTTGGCCCTGGAGGTGCAGGCTCTGGAAAAGCTCAAGGCGAAGCTCCGCGAACTCGAGAAGGAGCGCAACTCCGTGCTTGATTCCGGTCAGGAGGATAAGGAGGACGAGATCGACTATCGGAGCCGTCTCGGCATCCTGCAATACGCCCGGTTCATGGGCACGCAGATCGAAGGCCAACAAGGCGTGATCGCCGAACAGGGGCAAAGGCTCAAGGAAAAATCCGATCTGCTGCTCAAGGCGATGCAGGAGCGGAAGGTCCTGGAGAAGCTCAAGGAAAGGCGGGTCGGCGAGTACCGCATCCTCCGCAATCGCCACGAGTATGCCAAACTGGACGAGAGCACTTCGGGTTTCCTCCGGCGCGGCGCGGAAAGCCAAAGCGTGGCCGAAGGAATCCCGGAAGCTTGATCCATGCCATGATCCGGTCGCGAATGGCATTCCTGTTCCTACTCCTTTTAGGCTTGGGCGCGGCCCTGCCTGTTCTTGCCATCACCCACCATGTGGACGATTTCCGTTTGGACTCCGCATCCGCCTCTTCGGATACCGCTTTGCATCTTGACCGGGGTTGGGGCGACTCCCTCCTCATCGACGCCAAGTTCTTCACCTACACCACCGTGCTCGATTCGAACCTCAGCGATGCGGGGTTCTCCCATCATACGATCAACGGATTTCTGGGCGCGTCCCCGGTCGCGACCTCCACCGGCCGCTACAACTTCAAGGTGGCCTACCTCGCCTGGGAGGCCGACATCGTGAATCCCGATGCCCACCCGCCCGTATCCGGCGTCGCCACCCTCGCGAACCTGGTCATCCGCAAGGTCCTGTTCAGCCCGGATACCGTCCAAATCGATCCCATTTCAACCTATATCGCCAGCAAGGAAAACTCCCCGACCAATACCGCGCCCTACTCCTTCAACTTCGCGGCGGAGGGCGATCATTATTCCGCCTACTGGGGCTCCTTGACCAACAACGTGGCTCTCCGCAGGACCACGCATAAGGACACCATACCCGGATCCGATTTCTCGGGAAGGAACGTCCAGGACCGGCCCACCGTCGGTTCTCCCAATGTCGACCCCTCCGCGGCCTACGGCATGATCACCGCCTGCCAGGTGCCCGGCAGCAACGGCGCCCGCAGCGAGGTCGCCGTGGAGGGACATGACGGCGGCGGCAATAAGGTCCGCGTGCGCTGGGAGGATATCGACAACAATACCTCTACTTCCCTGCTGGGTCCTCCGCGTCCGATGCTTCCTTATGACTTGGCGGTTGCGGCGGATAGCAGCGGCAACTCCTTGGTGCTCTGGCGCGAGGCCAATGCGCTCTATGCCATCTCTTACAACAATGCCCATGCCCAAGTGCTGGATACGGTCAAACTCCAGAACACCGTCTACTATAACGATGTCCCGTACCTGAATACCTCGGTCCCGACCCATACCCACCGCCCCTATGCCGTAGCCAGCATGACGCGCAATAATTTCCTGGTCGTATACGGCCGGGCCGGCGTCATCTATTATCAGACCCTGCGTGTCACCGGGGCCGCCCTCAGCGCACCCATCCTGGGACCGGAAACCCCGCTTTCCGATCCGACCCAATTCGCGATTTTCCCCGACATCGCGGTAACCGCCGACAAGGTGGTCATCGCCTGGTTCCAGAAGTTGGACCCCGCCGTCGCCAGCATCGATAAGCTTATCCTGACAGGCACGGTCTTCCCCAAGGTCGCCGCCGATATCGATACCTCCGCTAACATCTACAAGCGCCAGCCCTTCGCATACGATACTTTGGATTTCACCGGACAACCCGTGCAATGGCGTTACACCCATTTCCCCAAGACCGCGAGCGTGGCCATGGACGACCGGGGAAATGTCATGGCCGCCTATGACAATGGCTACAAGGCGAAGTTCTCCCTGGTCCGCAATACACCCACCTATCATGACTCGGCGGTGTTCCGAAGCCGATTCTTCAAGGTCCGCAGCCCCACCTTGGCCGTCGGGGACAATTTCATCCCGGGAGTCGACTCCGCGAAATTCCTCTCGCTCACGGGCATCGACGCGATCCGGATCAAGCTGGAATTGGAGACCGCCAAGGACAGCCTCTTCACCACCGCACCTTCGGGATATCAACTCCTGGCCGCACCGAAAACCGCCTCCGATGGTTATTACCGGTATCGCGTGACCCTTTCGAGCACAGCCGCCGATCTCCGTCATACCACGCCCAAGCTCAAGAGCCTGGACATCGACATCAATGCGAAGCCCCGGATCCCGGTGGTCGATTCGATCCAGGTGGGCGACTCCGCCTTGTCGGTCTTCAATCCCGCTCCTTTCAAATACCGTTTGCTGCGCCGCAAGGATTCCCTGCAGCTCAAGGTTTCCGGTTTCGATCTCGACGACGGGACCATGACCTTCCGCGTGAACCTGGGGAATCGCCTGCTCAAGTCCCTGAATGCCGTGAAGGCTTCGCCCGGCCATTTCAAGGGCACCCTGAAGTTCTCGCCCCAGGATTTCCAGCCGATCGACACCTTGATGAATTCCGTGATCCTGGTGGTCACGGCGGTGGACGATCGGGGATGGGTCAGCACTCCGGATACGCTCCGGTTCGACTACAGCAATATCCCTCCCACCCAGTCCCTGAAGGTCTTCCAGCGCAAGGCCGCGGAAGTCGCGCGCGTCTTCCAACCGGTTGGCGGGGGCACGGATACCTTGATTCCATTGCCTTCCAGCACCATGGTCGCCCAGGTAGGCGATACCTTGAGCGTCAAGGTGGCCTATACGGATGGCAATGACGATAGCGTCACCACGAGTTGGATCAAGAACGGGAATGCTCCCGTAGTCAAGAAGCTGGCGGTTACCGACTCGTTGAAGTTCGTGATCCCGGTGGATACGG
>DAINDC010000075.1:0-8580 GCA_036732085.1 Fibrobacterota bacterium
GTACCGGTTACCTCTGGATCCTGCGAGGTTAACCAACTGTTCCTGCCATCTCGAACATGGGGAGGTACATGGCGACCAGCACGCCGCCGATGATGGAACCCAGGACCACGATTACGAGCGGCTCGATCATGGAGGTGAGCGCTTCGACGGCCGCGTCCACTTCGTCATCGTAAAAATCCGAGATCTTCACGAGCATCTCGGAGAGGCCGCCCGTGCGTTCGCCGACGGCGATCATTTGGATGACCATGGGAGGGAAAACGCCCGTGGCTTTAAGCGGATCGGCGATGGTCTGGCCGCCGGAAATGCTCTCCAGGGTGCGATAGATGCCGAGTTCCAGGACCTTGTTGCCCGAGGTCTTGGCCGTGACCTGCAAGGCGTCGATGATGGAGACGCCGGAGTTGAGCAAGGTTCCCAAGGTGCGCGTGAAACGGGAAATACAGGACTTGCGTTCCAGGTCGCCGATGACGGGCGTCCGGAGCAGGATCTGATCGATTTTCAAATGGCCTTTGTCGGTCTTGTAATACCGGAACAGCGAGAACAGGCCGCCGGCCACGCCCACCAGGATGGCCAGGATCCAATGACGGATGAAATCCGAGGTACCCATGACGATACGGGTGGGCAGCGGCAGCTTGGCGCCGCCTTCCGCGAACATATTGGCGAAAATAGGCACCACGAACACCATGAGGACGGTCACCGCGGCCACCGCCACGATGGCGACGATGACGGGGTAGGTCATGGCGCCTTTGATCTTGCGGCGGAGGGCGTCCGCCTTTTCCTGGTATTCCGCGAGACGCAAGAGGATGGTATCGAGGATACCGCCCGCCTCGCCCGCGGCGATCATCTGGCAATAAAGTTCCGAGAAGATTTTCCGGTGCTTGCCCAGGGAATCCGCCAAGGTGCCGCCGCCCTGGATATCCGCGGCCACCTGCATGATGGCGCGCTTGAGGACTTCATGCTCGGTCTGCTCCTGGAGGATGTCCAGGCATTGGATCAGGGGAAGGCCCGCGGAGCTCATGGCCGAGAACTGGCGGGTGAAACGCGCCATGACCTTGAGGGGCACGCCCCCGGCCAGATTGAGCTTCCAATCCAGGGGCTTGCGCTTGATCAGACTGGCGCGGACGCGCTTCTTGCGCAACAAGACTTCGACATCGACTTTGTTGGACGCTTCAATCTCACCCGACACTTCCTTGCCGGCGGTAGTCCTACCTTTGTATAGCCATTTGGACATGATCGCTCCGGACTCTCTCGGTTAAAGGATGCCCCGTTTAAGGACGATAGTTCCCGGCCAACAGCCTCTCGAAATGCTCCTGGTCATTGGATCGCGCCAAGGCGTCGATCCGCTCCACCTTGCGCGTCTGCACCAGTTCCACCAGCTTGGCATTCATGGTATTCATGCCGTACTTGCTTCCGGACTCGATGGCGCTTTGGATTTGATGGATCTTATCGTCGCGGATCATGGAACGGATGCCCGTGGTCATGGTCATCACCTCATAGGCGATGATGCGGCCGCCGCCGATCTTGGGCAGCAGGGTCTGGCTGATCACGCCTTGCAATACGAACGACAGCTGCGTCCGGATCTGCGACTTCTCGCCGGCGGGAAAGGCGTCGACGATGCGGTTGATGGTCTGGGCCGCGGAATTGGTATGCAAGGTGGCCAAGGTCAGATGGCCCGTCTCGGCGATGGACAGGGCCGCCGCCATGGTTTCCGTATCGCGCATCTCACCGATGAGCACCACGTCCGGATCCTGGCGCAAGGCCACCCGCAGGGCCGACGCGAAGGTATCCGTATCGGCGCGGACTTCGCGTTGGTTCACGATGCAGCGCTTATGCTTGTGCACGAATTCGATCGGGTCCTCGACCGTGAGGATATGGCCTTCCAATTCGGTATTCAATTTGTCGACCATGGCCGCGAGCGTGGTGGACTTTCCGGAGCCGGTCGGCCCGGTCACGAGCACCAGGCCGGAAGGCCGATCGATGATGTCCGAAAAGGCCTTGGGCAGGCCCAATTGTTCCAGGCTCTGGATCTCGAAGGGAATGAAGCGGATGGCCAGGGCCACGCAGCCGCGCTGGAGATAGGCATTGGCGCGGAAGCGCGCGAGGTTGGCGACGCCGAAGGAGAAATCGTACTCCCGTTTCTGTTCGAAGCCCTTGCGCTGGGACTCGTTCATGACGCCGTAAGCCAGGCGCATGCAGTCTTCCGGGCTGAGCGGATCGTGCATCATGGAGCGGAGGCTGCCGTGGACGCGGAATAACGGGGGCTTGCCGGTGGTGATATGGAGATCGGACGCGCCCATCTCCACCATCTTGCTCAACAGTTCCTGGATGCTTATCATGTACTAGCCTCCAAACACGGGCGCCGGACTCAAGTTTCCCAAAGTAGATAATATCATATCTTCGTGGATTTTATCACCTCTTGCGCCGTGGTGATTCCCAATTTGAGCTGCACCAGGGCCGCCATGCGCAAAGTGAGCACGCCTTCCGCCACCGAGACCTTCTCGATTTCATCCGGGGTCGCGCGATCCACGATCAGTTTCCGGATGGCATCGGAAATCGGCATGACCTGATGGATGGCAAGGCGGCCTTTGAAGCCCGTGCCCGCGCACATGCCGCAACCCGCCCCCTTGTAAAAGGTGAGGGTCTTGGCCTCTTCCTCCCCTACCTCGAGCAGGCGGTAGACTTCGGAATCCACCTTGTCCTCCACCTTGCAGTTCTTGCAGATCCGCCGGACCAGCCGCTGCGCTATGACCAGCCGCACCGAAGTGGCGATCAAAAAAGGTTCGATACCCATGTCCGCAAGCCGCGTGATGGTGCTGGGGGCATCGTTGGTGTGCAAAGTGCTCAAGACGAGATGTCCCGTCAAGGCGGCCTTGGTGGCGATCTGGGCGGTTTCCAAATCGCGGATCTCACCGACCATGATCACGTCCGGATCCTGGCGCAGGAAGGACTTCAACGCAGCCGCGAAGGTCAGGCCGATTTCGGTTTTGACGGCCACCTGATTGATGCCTTCCAGATTGTATTCCACCGGATCTTCCGCCGTCATGATATTGGTATCCGGGGTATTGATGCTCGACAGCGCGGAATAAAGCGTGGTGGATTTTCCCGAACCCGTGGGACCGGTCACCAGGATCATGCCGAACGGGGAGTTCAAGGCTTCCGCGAAATCCCGCAGTGACTTTTCCGAAAAGCCCATCTTGGACATATCCAGGTTCAGGTTGTCCTGATCGAGGATACGCATCACCACCTTCTCGCCCCAGATGGTGGGCAATACGCTCACGCGCAAATCGATCTTCTTCCTGCCGACATTCATCTTGATGCGGCCGTCCTGCGGCAGCCGGCGTTCGGCGATATCCAGGCTGGCCATGATCTTGAGGCGCGAGACGATGGCGCTCCGCAGCTTATAGGGCAAGGTGGTCTGCTCGATCAAGGTCCCATCCATGCGATAACGGACGCGCATGGATTTCTCATAGGCCTCGACATGGATATCGGAGGCGCGCAAGCGGATGGCATCGGTGAGGACCTTGTTCACCAAGCGCACCAGGGGCGCTTCCATGACATTGTAATCGGCACCGCCGTCTTCCGCGCTGGTATCCGGGAGGATTTCGAGATTGCTGTCCTCGACATCCTGCAGCAAGCCTTCCATGACCACGTTGTTGACCGAGGTCAGGTAATATTTCTCTATCGCTTTCTTGACCTGGGACTCCGGGGCCATCCAGACGCGGACATTGCAACCGGTCAGAAACTTGATGGCATCCACCACGAAAACATTCTTGGGATCGCCGATGACCACGTGGATGATCCGGTCTTCCTTCTGCACGGGAATCACGCCGTACTTGGTCGCCATTTCTTCCGGCACCAAGGAGATGATGGAGACGGGCACGTCCATCTCGTTCAGATTGACCACCTGGGTGTTGATCTGGGCCGCCAACTGCCAGACGATATCGTCGACGGAATTGATGGCTCCCACGGTCACGAGGTTTTCCCCCAGGCTCCCGCCTTTTTCCAATTGCGCCTTCAGGGCCAGCGCCAATTGGTCCGGAGACACCACCCCGTCCCGAAGAAGAATTTCTCCCAATTTTTCAGTCAACTGGACTCGCGCCTTTCATGAGGTCCGGAGGCTCCGGCCCAACGTCTTATTTTGCCGTTTTTTGTGTATATTGTAAGACACATCCGGTTAATAATCCACTTTGGGTCCAAAACTCTTGAACAAGACGACCACCAGAATTTTACCAGGTTTTATCCTAGTGGCCGTTGCCCTGCTATTTACGGGTTGCGAGGAGAAACAGCCCATCTCCGGCAAGGTTCCCACCGTTTCCTTCAAGACCTACTCGGGCGAATCCTTCACCTTGGCCGGCGACGATAAGGATGTGACTTTATTGGTTTTTTGGGCTACTTGGTGCCAGCCCTGCCTTATGGAAGTGCCCAGCCTGATCAAACTGCATGAAAAGTACCATGGACGTAACTTCCGCGTTCTGTCCGTGAACGTGGATGACCCCGAAGGTCAAAAGGTCAAAGCTATCAGCCGGGAATTCGGCATCACCTATCCTATCCTCATCGGTTCTGAAGACATCATGAAGCAATTCGGCGGGATCGTCGCTCTGCCCACGGCTTTCCTGATTGGGAAGGACGGACGGATCCGGGAAAAGCTTCAGGGGCTGCAACCCGAAGAAGACCTGGAAAACAAGGTGATCGCGGCGATGGGCGTGCCGGACTAGGCTGGACTCGACCGGATTATTATTATTCGACTATTGTTCGAAAAAGGGTCAGGGTAAAAAGACCGGATTTTTTTACCCCGTCCCCGAATCCCTGGCCCCTGGCCCCCGTATTTTTTTACTTAACCTGGAATCATAAATGGGCAAGAACCTCTATCACAAGGTCTTCGATAGGCATTCGGTCGGAAGGCTGTCTTCAGGCCAATATCAACTCTTCATCGGGCTGCATCTCATCCATGAGGTCACCTCGCCCCAGGCCTTCTCGCTGATTAAATTGCGCGGACTCACGGTCCGCCATCCCGAACGCACCTTCGCGACCGTGGACCATATCATTCCCACCGAGCTGCGCGAGCGGCAGCGCCCCCTTAAGGACGGCCTCGCCGAGGAAATGCTCGTCGCCATCGAGAACAATACCAAGAGCAACGGCATCCAGTTTTTCGGCGAGGAATCCGGACACCAGGGCGTCGTCCACGTCATCGGACCGGAAATGGGACTGACCCAGCCCGGGCAGACCATCGCCTGCGGCGACAGCCATACCTCCACCCATGGCGCCTTCGGGTCGCTCGCCTTCGGCATCGGCACCAGCCAGGTGGCCGACATCCTGGCCACCCAGACCATGAGCATGTCCAAGCTCAAGGTGCGCAAGATCAACGTGACCGGCAGGTTACGTGCCGGGCTTTATGCCAAGGATGTCATCCTGGCCATCATCAATAAGCTGGGAGTCAATGGCGGCGTGGGCTATGCCTATGAATACACCGGACCGGTCATCGAGGCCTTCTCCATGGAAGAGCGCATGACCTTGTGCAATATGTCCATCGAAGGCGGCGCGCGCATCGGATACGTGAATCCGGATGAGACGACCTATGCCTACCTGAAGGGCCGAGACTTTTCTCCCAAGGACGCGGACTGGGACAAGGCTCTTGCCTATTGGAAGAGCATCGCCTCCGATAAGGACGCGGAATATGACGATGTGGTGGAAATGGACGGCTCCACCTTGGAGCCCTTCGTGACTTGGGGCATCACCCCGGGACAATCCCTTTCCGTCACCCAGGCCATACCCGCGGTCTCTTCCTATTCGAAGGACGAGCAGCCGCTCATCCTGGAGGCGCTGGAATACATGTCCCTGAAAGAGGGCCAGTCCATCGCCGGCGTGCCCATCGACGTGGTCTTCATCGGTTCCTGCACCAACGGCCGGCTTTCCGACATCCAGGAAGTAGCGCGCCTGGTACGTGGCCGCAAGGTTTCCCCCAAGGTCAAGGCCCTGGTGGTCCCCGGTTCCCGCGAGGTGCAATTGGCCGCCGAAGCCCTGGGCCTACCCAAGATCCTCACTGACGCCGGTTTCCAATGGCGCGAGCCGGGCTGTTCCATGTGCCTGGCCATGAATCCGGATAAACTGCAAGGGCGCCAGGTCTGCGCCTCCACTTCAAACCGCAATTTCAAGGGCCGTCAGGGCTCGGCTTCCGGTCGCACCTTGCTGATGAGCCCGGCCATGGCCGCCGCCGCCGCCATCGAAGGCATGGTCGCGGACGCCCGCGAGGTATTCGGCATGGTCAAGGAGTACGCATGAGCGAGCAAGCGATAGTAGCCAAGGTCCACGGCCGCGCCATCCCGGTGCGCGGCAACGATATCGACACCGACCGCATCATCCCGGCGCGGTTCCTGCGCTGCGTGGTCTTCGACGGCCTGGGCGAACATGCCTTCGAGGACGACCGCCTGGGCCTCAAGGCCAAGGGACAGCTCCACGCCTTCGACGAACCCAAATACCAGGGTTCGGGAATCCTCTTCGTGAACAAGAACTTCGGCTGCGGATCCTCGCGCGAGCATGCGCCCCAAGCCATCATGCGCTGGGGCATCCAGGCCATCGTGGGCGAATCCTTCGCCGAGATCTTCTTCGGCAACTGCGTGTCCCTGGGAATCCCCTGCCTGGTCGCCAGCGAGGAATCCATGGCGCACCTGATGGCCGCCGCGGAAAAATCCCCTGCCGCCGAATGGTCGGTGGATATCGAAACCGGAACCATTTCCGGCCCCGTGAAGGAATCGGCCGCCCTGCCGGCCGGACCCAAGTCGCAATTCCTGAGCGGCCGCTGGAATTCGCTCAATGAGCTCCTGACCCATGACCAGGGCATCTCGGCGGTGGCCGCCAACCTCCCCTACGTCTCGGGCTGGTGAGGGTTAAAGTGGCCGCGAAACCCAAGGTCACCGCTACGCCTGAGGTCACCGCGGCGTTACTCCGCAAGTACTCCCAGGTCTTTCCCGTGGGATCGGCCGGGACCGGTTATCCGGCCCAGTTGGTCGCGCGTCGCAACGCGCATCTCAAGAAGCTGGACAGCTTCGCGGTCTTTTCCGGCGTGGGACGCGAACCCGGCAGCGAGCATCTCTGGATCATGAGCGGCCTCCGCATCTTCCAGGAACCGGCCATGATTCATTTGACCGGCATCAACCAGCCCAAGGTCATCCTGGTCCTTGATCCAAAGGGACGCCCTAGCGTCCCCGGACGCCCCGGCGTCCCCGGCATGGAGAAGGAAGTCCTCTTCATCTCCCCCAAGGATCCGGCCAAGGAGTTCTGGGACGGCGTGCGCCTGGGATATCCTACGGAGCGGACGCCCCAGGGCGAAGCCGACCTCGCGGAACTGCGCGCGCTGACCGGCATCAAGGACGTGCGGCCCTTGGATCAATTCCCGGACTTCTTCAAAGCCCTGGTGAAAGCCGCGGGGAAACCTTACGGTTACGGGTTCTTCCATCAGTACGAGACCAAGGTCGATGGCGCGAAGAAGACCCTTGAGACCAAGACCGATTACAATTGGGAATTTAAGGGAACCCTTGAACACCTGGCCCAGGATTCCGGACGGATGGGATTTCAAATCCGCAGTTTCGTGGATGAGCATTTCCGGCTCCGCCTGCCCTTGGAACCCGCCCAGATCAAGGATGTCGGCATCGCCGTCCGCCATACCCATGAGGCTTTCAAGGAGACCCTGGCCAAGCTCGGGGAGTTCAAGAACGAAAACGAATTGTCCGTTCATCTAGAAGCCGGCATGAAGCGTAGGAGCGCTGCTGGCTTGAGCTTCCCGAATATCGTGGCCGCAGGGAAAAATGCCACCATCCTGCATTACCTCAAAAACGACGAGCCCATTCCGTCCGGATGCCTGGTATTGTTGGACTTCGGCGTCCGCTACGGCACCATGCATGCCGACATCTCACGAACTGTCCCGGTATCCGGTAGGTTCAACCCGCTCCAGGCCTTGCTCTATGACATTGTTCTCCAAGCCGAGAAGGAGAACATGAAGAATGCCAAGCCCGGGGAAACCATCCGGAACCTGAACCGCAAGGTTTGGGAGTTCCTGGAAGACCAATTGCAGACCCGTTTTTTCGCCCGGGGCGGAAAGGCCGTCCGCGCCTATACCCAGCAGCCCCACGGGGTTTCGCACCTCATGGGCGAGCAGGAACATGACGGCGATCCGCATCGCCTTTATCAGGACTATCCCCTCCAGGAAGGTTGGCAGATCTCCAACGAACCCGGACTGTACGGCCATTTCACCATGACCCTGGCCGGGAAAAAATATTCGGAGTGGATCGGAATCCGCATCGAAGACGACCTGCTCATCACCAAGACCGGCTGCCGCAACCTTTCCGAGGAAATCCCGAGGAAAATCGCCGATTTGGAAGCCTTGATTTCCGGAGATTCCGGTACCTGAGGTTATCTTTAATAACTACTTTCGCCGTTGTGCCCTTGAACCCCGTGCGCCCTGACTAGGGCCCATAATGGCCCGGGCTGCTTCCAACCTTTCAGGAAAGACACATGACCGAGGATAAGAACAAGGATTTGAAACCCAAAGCCCCACCCGCCGCCGGAGCCCCTCAGGCCGCCAAGAAG
>DAINDC010000075.1:8628-16029 GCA_036732085.1 Fibrobacterota bacterium
CCGCTGCCGATCCCTTGAAAGCCGCCGCTCCCAAGCCCGCCCCGAAAGCCCCGGCCAAGCCGGAAGCCAAGGCCTTGGAAACCAAGGGCGCCGATTTCAAGAAACCCGGTCCGGCCAACTTGAAGCCCCTGAAGGAGGATGATCTTTATCCTTCCGAGGACCTCGATGAAGAGGACGAAGAGGATGAAGAGGACGACGCCGCCGTCCCGTTATTCGGGGACGAACCTGATGCCGAATTAGAAGGCGAAATCGCGCCCGAGGCCGTACTGGGCACCACCGATACTTCGGAACGGATCATTCTGGTAGTCGATGAGGACGGACAACGGCGCAATGAAACCGTGGCCATCATCGGCCAGATCCTGCCCAATGCCGTCATCGAGGTCGCGAACGATCCGGAAGAGGCCCTGGGCATGATGGAGGAAGGCGATTTCGATACCTTCGTGGTCAATTTCCTGATGCCCGGCTATTCGAGCTCGCCGTTCGTCAAAGCCGTGGCCAACCATCCCGAGCACCCGCTCCTGATCGGTTTTGCCGCCGATAAGATGTCCGATGCCGTGGATCCGAAAAAGGGACTGAAGATCATTCCCCTCAAGCGCCTGTTCGATCTGGATACCAGCAACTCGACCGATACCCCGGAAGGCGAAGCCGCGGAAGAGTAACCGGAGCGCTACCGTTGCATTTGGACCGCTGGGCTAAGCCTGGCGGTCCTTTTTTTTGGATTGGAAAAGCCGGGGACCGCTGCGAGTTCAGGGTTGCACAAGGGCTCGTTCAAGGCTGAACTAGCTTGGCCAAGTCGGCGCTGCCGCTGAAGGCTTCCCGCGCCAAGGCGTAGACCTTCAGGTTATACGGATCGGCATTCCTGGCTTCCAGGACCTGAGCCTGGGCATTGACCTTATCGCCGTTCTGCAAGGCCAGCTTGGCCTTCAGGAGATGGGCCTCCGACTTCCGGTGCTTGTTCAAAAGCAGGTTGTCCAGGATCCGATCGCAGGCCGAGAACTTTCCCGTCGCGAAATCCAATTGGGCTTCCTCCCATAGCGCTTCCTTTGCCAACGGGCCGCAGGCCTGACGCTTCAGCCGTTCCAGGGCCTTCCAGGCGGCGGCGTAACCGCTGAGTTTCCTCTTGAGGCGCGCTTCGAGCAAAAGGTTGCCGGGATTCCCGGGGTTGCGGCGGGCGCGATCCGGTTTGGCGGCGCCGATATAATATTCGACCAACCGGGAGAGGATATCGTAGGAGGCGGGGTAACGGCTGACGCCATCGAGCCAGGCTTTTTCCGCCTCTTCCCAATGACGGTCCATGAAGTAGGCCTCACCGAGTTGAAGATAGAGATCCGCATCGGCCAGCACCTCTCCCCTGCCTAATGCCAGCATGCGGGAAGCCTCCTCATAGCGATTGTTGCCCATCAGGCACAGGCCCAGGACCCGGGCGAAGCGGGCATTGGAAGGCTCGGCGCGATAGGCCCGGTCGGCGAAGGCCAACCCTTCCTTGAACTTGCCCAACTGGACCATGCAGCGGGCATATTCATTGTCCATTTCCGGATCCCCGAAGGATTGTCCGCCGTGGGCCTTGAGAAGCATTTCCAGATGGTCGTGCGCCCGTTCCACCTGCCCGGCGTCGAGGTAGATGGCGGCCAGACGGGCGCGCAGATCCTCCTGCTCCGGAGTGATGCGGAGGGAATGTTCCATATAAGCCGCGCCCTTGAGCGGCTGACCGGCGGATAGGTAGAACTGGCCCAGTAGGCTGTTGATGTCATCGTCATCGGGATTCTGGGACCGGGCCTGGAGCAGAGCGGTCTCGCCTTCCTGCCATCGTCCCGCCATGGAGTAGCAGGAGCCGATCAAGGCGAGCAGGGAAGCATCCGTGGGCAGGATGACGCGTATTTTTTCGAACTCGCGGGCGGCGGCGGCATACTCCTGGATTTGAAACAGGTAATAGCCGAGATCCCATCGGGAATTCAGGGCAATTTTTTCATCTGCGCCCATTTCCTTCAGTTTAGGCGTCTTCACTCCCGACTGGACGGGCACCGCGGCCAGCCAGAGCAGAAGCAGGGAGGAGCCAAGCGAGGGAAGCATGCGCATAGGAGACATATACAGAGATTCTAGGAGGAGGCAAGCAAGGTGTCGAGACTAATATCAAGTTGGAAATCGGGACAAAAAACGCTTTAAAAGGCAATAAGCCGATTTAAATCAATGACTTATAGATTAAGCGCGAATCACTGGAGAGGTGCACGGCGCAAGCATACGCATCAGGAGTGGATAGGACTGAAAATCAGTCCAGACCGAACTCTGAACGTCGATCTAGCTCTAGGCTAAGTGATTGATTTGATGGGAGATATCCGAACAGGAACTAGGTGCTGGGAGCGGTCGAAGCCAAGGCTTCCTGGGATTTCCCCATGATAACCTCAGCCTTCTTCCAGATCGTTTGCAACCGCTCTCCCTGAACACCCATGGCGGAGCGCAAGGACTCCAGATTCTCGCCGGGATAGGGCCGCAATTCGACGAAGGACCGATAGTACTCGAAGCCGTCGAGCAGATTGCCTTTGACCAAGGAAAGGTAGGCAAAGGCCTTGGCATCGCCGGGAACCAGCTTGTCCACGAGCTTGCCGTAATAATCCAAAGACATGACCATGTCCTTGGTGAACATATGCGGACGATTGGCGGGCACCAAAGAACGGCCGCGGCCGTAGATATGGTTCACCATCTCGCGCAAAGTATAGAGGCGATCGAAATAGGCGATATTGGGACCCGGGCAAACCGAGACCGGCATATGCGCAGCCACGATGCCCAGATTGATGAGCGCTCCGTTGCCGAGTTGATCGCAGATACAGGACTTCTGATAAACCGCTTGGATCTTCGCATCCGGGGTATTCGAAGGCGGGACGTTTTCGAGGCCCATGGCATTGAGTTTGGTGCCCTGGTACTCCTTGGAGGCCGTGCAGATGGGCTTATCCGTGAATTCGGTATTGGAGACGAGGAAGCCCTTGGGACAGGCGGAGCCGGGCTTGCCATTGTCGATCTGCTTCTTGGTCCATTGTTCGGAACTGGAATTCCGGAGGTTGTTGAAGACCACGCCCAGCGGCGATACGTCGCTCAGGTAAAGATCCTCTTCCTTCGCTTCGGCAAGTTGCTGGCGCGTGGCCGAGTCCAGGGCCGTGGCCTCCGGAACCAGCAGGAAGGGACTCGCCCAACCGGTGGCATCGATGCCATAACCTTCCATCAAACGTTGGACTTCGCCGAAGATGCCGATGCCGCCCTGGGCAGTAACGGGGATGTTACGACCGAGCGCGGATGCCGGATAGGTCTTGCCGCGCTTCTCGTAATGGTTCACGATCATGGATTCGAACATTTCCCCGAACTTGCCGCGATTGTCCTTGAACTCCTGCAGGATGGGTCCCATGAGGAAGCCGTCGGAAGCGAAGGCATGGCCGCCGCAATTCAGGCCGGATTCGATGCGGAACTCGCGGACCTCCACGCCCTTCTTGGCCAGGAACTTGCCCTGGATCATGCTCGACCGGTAATCGGAAACCTTGAGGATGACGCCCTTCCTGGCTTCCGCGTCGCCGACGCGGTAGAAGTCGAGGAAGTTTTCCATATAGCCGTACAAGGTCGGGTTGATGCCCGCCGAATAGACGATGCTGGCGCGGATCTTGGATTGGGCGAAACCTCGCAAGGCGGACTTGGCATCCGCATGCTCCATACTCATGGCATGGCCTTCCCGATCGTAGGTGATCCGGTCGAGCTTGGTCATGATATTGCAATCGATGAATCCGGGGACTATGGCCTGGTTGAGGTCCAGTTCCAACTGGCGCTTCTCGGCCCCGTCCATGCTGGCCAGGAATGCTTGGTACATCTTGCGGACCGGGGAGGTTTCCGGCAGCAGTTCGAAATATTTGGTCTTGTCGTTGCCGGCCTCGAAGGGCAGGGCCTTGATGTCTTCGATTTGCTTCTCGATGACATCATGTAAGAGATCCAGATAGGCTGTGATCCGCTTGGCCCGGGCATCCGGCTGGGAAACGGGAATGACCTGATAAGGCACGCCATAGACGCCGCAATAATGCTTGCGAATCCGCTCGATTAGCAGGTCATCCACCAGGGATATGACCGAGGAGATACCGTACTTGGCCACGCGCAGAGGGGTGTCGATGGTAAAGCCGGTTCCCATAATCGGGATATGGAAATAATGGTGGGTCTTATACATGCTTACCTTAAAGGAAGTGTAGGATTGAGTTTATTAAAAATAGCCCCGAAAGACATATTGTAGATGTAAAATGATGTCATATTGGGGAATTTGACCCAAAACTTGAAAGCTGGGTCAGAAATTTGAAAACCTTGCCAGGGCTATTCCTGATGGAACTTTAGGAATTCCAACTTCGGGAAGTTCTTAATCATCATCCCCAGGCGGTATTCATTTGGGCAGAGATAAACCAGGTTTCCGCCCTTGTCCAAAGCCAGGTCATGGGTGTTCTGGGATTTGAATTCCTGAATCTGGACTGGGTCGCCCTGAATCCAACGCGCGGAGAAAATCGGGGCCCCTTCCAACCGGCAACGCGCATTGTATTCCTCCTCGAGACGGAACTTGATGACGTCGAATTGCAGCACGCCCACCACGCCCAGGACGGGAATGGGACTGGCGATGGGATGGAAAAGCTGGGTGGCGCCTTCTTCCGAAAGCTGCTTGAGACCTTGGCTTAACTGCTTGCCCTTCAAGGGATCATCGAGGTAGACGCGGGAGAAATGCTCCGGAGCGAAATCCGGGATGCCCACGAATTTCAGATTCTCGGTTTCGGAAATGGTATCGCTGATATTGTAGAGGCCCGGATCATGGATGCCGATGATATCGCCCGCATAGGCCTCTTCGACTATGGTCTTATCGTTGGCCAAAAAGGTCGAGGGCGCGGCCAGACGGACTTGCCTGCCGGTGCGGCAATGGATGACCTTCGCCCCGCGGACGAACTTCCCGGAACAGACGCGCATGAAGGCGATCCTATCGCGATGCTTCGGATCGGTATTCGCCTGGATTTTGAAAACGAAACCGGTAAAGGCCGGCTCGGTGGCGACTACCATGCGCTGTTCCGCCTCGCGGGGCATGGGCGAAGGCGCATAGGCGACGAAGCTGTCCAGCAGATGCTTGACGCCAAAGTTGTTGATGCCGGATCCGAAATAGACGGGCGACAGCTCGCCGAGCAGGTATTTCTCGTGGTTGAAAGGCTCCATGGCGCCGTGGACCAATGCGGCCTGCTCCCGGAACTCGGCGAGGTAACGGGGGTGGAACCATTCGTCCAGCCGCGGATCGTCCAAACCATCGACCTTGCGCATCTCACCTTCCTGGGAGTCCGGATTGAACAGGTGCACGGTATCGTCCCGGAAGGAATAGACGCCCTGGAAGAATTTGCCATTGCCGATGGGCATGGTCATGGGCGAGCATTTGAGCCCCAGAACCTTTTCCACCTCGTCCATCAGGGCCACGGGATCCAAGGCATCCCGATCCATTTTATTGATGAAGACCGTCACCGGGCATTTGCGGAGGCTGCAGACTTCCATCAGCTTGATGGTTTGCGGTTCCACGCCCTTGGCGGCATCCAGAAGCACGAGGACGGAATCCACGGCCGTCAGCGCCCGGTAGGTGTCTTCGGAAAAATCCTGATGGCCCGGCGTATCGACCAGATTGATCTGGCAACCTTGATAGGGAAAGCTGAGCACGGACGAGGAAACGGAGATGCCGCGTTGCTGTTCGATCTTCATCCAATCCGAAGTGGTGAATTTCTTATTGGCCTTGGCGCGCACGTGGCCGGCCTCGCGGATGACCTTGCCATACCACAAGAACTTTTCGGTAATGGTGGTCTTGCCCGCGTCGGGATGGCTGACAATGGCAAAGGTGCGGCGCTTCAGGATTTCGTCGGTCATGCTCACTCGGATTCTGTCGGTCAGGCTATTTTGAAGGAGGGCAAGAAAATAGCAAGGAAAGGTCGCAAGCGCGAGTCCCCGGCCCTCTCCCGTCTTTTTAAATTAGGAAGAAAGAGGAAAGGATGGCAGCATGGCCGATTCGGGTTCAAAGCAGGTGATGGGAGGCCCAACCGAGGCTGGTAGCGTGCCGGCTTGGGTAGCCAAGGTCCCCCGGCCCAGTCCGGAATTTCCGCGCACCTTCATCGCAGCGGATGCGGAGTTGTCCTCCTGGGAAGGCATCAAGCCTTATCTGGATGAGCTCCGGGCGCGGCCTCTCCCCGATCGCCCCAGCCTGCTCAAATGGATCCGCGACTATGCCGAAATCGGCGATGCCGTCCACGAGGAAAACTCGCGCCTCTATATCGGCATGACCTGCTTCACCCAGGACGAGGCGAAGCAGAAGGCCTATCTCAACTTCGTGGAAACCGTGGAGCCGGCCATGGCGCCCGTGATCGACGAGCTGAACCGGAAAGTAGTGGCGCATCCGGATGCCGCGGGCCTTCCCAAGGAAGAGTACGGGCAATGGATGGAAGCCCTCCGCATCAGCATCGAACTGTTCCACGAAACCAATATCCCCCTGCATACCGAGATCTCCAAGCTGGCTCAGGCCTACCAGAAAATCTGCGGCGATATGACCGTGGAATGGGATGGCCAGACCAAACCCCTGAGCCAACTCTCCCCCTTCCTGCAAAGCAGCGATCGCTCCATCCGGGAAAAAGCCTGGATGAAGCTCGCCGAACGCAGGCTCAAGGACAAGCAGAAGCTGGATGATCTTTTCGATGAGCTTTTCGTCCTGCGCAACCAGACGGCCCGGAACCTGGGCCTGCAGGATTATGTCGATTATAGTTTCAAGGCCAACCACCGCACCGACTATTCGGCCAAGGACTGCATGGACTTCCATGACAGCGTGGAAAAGGCCGTGGTTCCCATCTATCGGCGGACCCTGAAATACCGGCAGGAAAAACTGGGCGTGGAAAGGCTCCGTCCCTGGGACATGAGCTGCGACCCGCTGGGACGCCCGCCTTTGAAGCCTTTCCAGGAGGCCTCGCGGCTGGTGGAAGGCGTCGACAAGATATTCTCGCGCATGGATCCGGAGCTGTCCGGTTTTTTCCGGACCATGACGGACAAGGGACTGATGGACCTGGAGAACCGCGTGGGCAAGGCTCCGGGCGGATACCAGTGCAGCCTTAACGAGGTGCGCCTGCCCTTCATCTTCATGAATGCCGTGGGCATGAACGAGGACGTTTTCACCTTGCTGCATGAGAGCGGGCATGCCTTCCACCTCTTCTATACGCGCGGCATGTCCCTGGGATTCAACCGCAGCGCGCCCATGGAATTCAGCGAGGTCGCCTCCATGGCCATGGAAAGGCTCGGCTCGCGCTATCTCGACGAGTTCTATACGCCGGAGGATCGCAAGCGGGCCGTGCAGATGGAGGACGAGGAGGGCTTCCGGTTGTTACC
>DAINDC010000075.1:16039-17001 GCA_036732085.1 Fibrobacterota bacterium
GGACATACCCAGGCCCAGCGGAAGGCCGTCTGGCTTGGCCTCGACAAGCGCTTCGGCGCCGATCTGGACTGGACGGGGCTCGAGGAGTTCCGGGCCAATGCCTGGCATCGCCAATTGCATATCTTCGAAGTGCCCTTCTACTATATCGAATATGGCATCGCCCAGTTGGGCGCGCTGCAGGTTTGGCTCAAAGCTCTCAAGAACGAGAAAACCGCCCTGGCCGATTACAAGCGCGGGCTGGGACTGGGGGGAACCCGCGGGTTACGGAGCCTCTTTGAGGGCGCGGGCCTGGCTTTCGATATGCGCGAACAGGCCATCCGGCCTCTGGTGGAAAAAGTCCGGGAAGAATGGGAAGCATCCGTGGCCGCGACAGATGGGTCGGGGGCGAAATGAACGCGCAGCAATCACTAGGCGAAGGCGCGCGGGCCGCAGCCCTGGCCCGCTACCAGGCCACCCAGGACCGCCACCTCGAGGACCTGAAGAGACTCACGCGGATACCCGGAGTCAGCTTCGACGGCTTCGATCCCAAACAGGTCGAGCGTTCCGCCTTGTGCACCAAGGAAATCCTGGAAAAAGCCGGGCTCGAGAACGTGGAACTCATGCGCATTCCCGGCACCCATCCCTATGTCTACGGGGACTGGTTGAAAAAACCCGGCGCGCCCACCGTCCTGCTCTATGCCCATCATGACGTGCAGCCCCCGCTCCGCGAGGAATTGTGGAAGACCCCGGTCTTCGAACCCACGGAGAAAAACGGACGCATCTATGCGCGCGGGATTGCGGACGATAAGGCCGGCGTCATCATCCATGCGGCCAGCATCGCCGCCTGGCTGGAGACCGCGGGCGAACTGCCCCTCAACGTCAAGGTCATCATCGAGGGCGAGGAGGAAATCGGATCCACCCATCTCGGGATGTTCCTGGAAAAATTCCGCGACCGGCTCGGGGCCGACTGCGTGGTTCTGACC
>DAINDC010000076.1:0-16993 GCA_036732085.1 Fibrobacterota bacterium
GCTCGCATGGCCCGCAACCCCGCCACCGGCGAAGCGATCAAGATCCCCGCCAAGAAGGTGGTGAAGTTCCGCGTGGCCAAGGCCGCGAAGGAAGCCATCGGCGGCGTAGCCCCCAAGAAGGCTGCCGCCAAGAAGAAGAAGTAAGCTTCGGAAACGAGCTGCGAAGGGCCGGCTTAGCCGGCCCTTTTTTTTGCCCGGATTTTTTTTCGGATTTGTCCCCCCCCCTCTCCCGACCCCATTCCACCGACTCCAAAACCACTTCGACATTGTGAATGGCGTCACGGACGATTCCGGAAAATCGCGTTACCTTCGCATGCATGTGGACCGAGGGTATGCGTACCATGCGCGCGACCGGAAAATTTCTTCGCGGATGGCGCAAGGAAACCGCGCGGGTTTATCGGCATCAATACGGAGTCTTCCTCGCCGTGCCCGCGATCTGGGGATGCATGGATGCATTCCTATGGCCTCTGATCGCGCCGATCGGTTTTCTGGCCACGGCCTGCTTCCTTGAAGCACGGCCGGGAAAACGTCTCGCATTTCAAGCCTTGCTGTTCTCCACTTGGTGCGTATGGTTGGGATTCGCTTGGCCGCAATATGGGGACGGGAGCTTGATGAAGGAAGCCGCTTCGGTGAGGCGCCCGGGCACCGGGTCCGTCCGCCTGACGGGAAAAATCGACGGGAATCCAACCCTCACCCCGCGCTGCTCATTCATCCTGGCAACCGGCCATGGCTTGATCAAGATGATGGCGGATCCCCTCGACTTCACTTTGGAAGCCGGTCAGACCGTGTCCGTGACGGCCCGGCCCGCACCGCCGCTTCCACCCACCAATCCCGGCCAGTTCGACTATCCCACCTACCTCCTGTCCTTGGGGGTCCGCGAAACCTACCGCGCGGAAGAGGTGCGTCTCTTGCAGGGACCCGGATGGCCCGCCCGCTGCATCAACCGCGCCCATGCGGCCCTGGATTCGGCATTGACCGGTTCGGTGCCCGCCCGGCAAGCGCCCTTATTGCGGGCCTGCCTGCTGGGCTCCACGGATGGCCTGGATCCGCAACTGGTGGACGATTTCAAGATGAGCGGCATGTTGCATATCCTGGCGATCAGCGGACAGCATATCGGATTGCTCGCGTTGATCCTGTTGCAGGTTTTTTCCCTGCTGCGACTGCCCCGCAAGGCGGCCTTCATCGTGACCGCGGTATTGATCGCCCTTTATGTCCCCATATGCGGCGGGTGCGTCAGCGTATTGCGATCCGCGATTATGTTCTGGTGCATCCTGCCCGGAATAATCTGGGAGCGTCCCGGACTCGCCTTGAACAACCTCGGCTGGGCGGCGGCCATCTCCTTGGTCTGGATGCCCTATCAGATTCTCTCCCTGGGATTCCAACTCTCCTATGCGGCCACGTACTTCCTCATCCTTTACTCGCGGCCCATGGCTGCCTTGCTCAAGCGCCTTCGGGTCCGCAGCGTCATCGGCACCTATCTCGTCTCGACCTTGGCCCTGAGCCTGGTGCTTTACCTCGCCGTCTATCCGGTGCTCGCCTCGGGCATCCATGCCACGGCGCCATCCTCCTTGATCGGCAACCTGGCTACCATCGGACTCAGCTCCGGCATGCTGGTCGCATCCTGCCTCACCTTGCTCTTCCATCCTGTCATCCATCCGGCGCCTTGGATTCCGGGCGGCTTCGGCGAGACCGCGGGAGCTTTTTCCGCGGGCTTGTCCGCCAGCGTGCATGCCTTGGCGCATGGGCCCGGAGCGTCCCAGTCGATCTGCGCCTTGCCTTGGGCCTGGGGAGTATTCCTGCTTTTCCTCCTGCTCGCCTTTCCACATGCGTCGCGGATCGGGTACGGAAGGAGGCTCGTCCTGCTTGGGGTCCTGGCCTTCACCGGGAAATGGGCTTATGCGCAGAGCCGATCCTTTTGGAAGGAACCCGCTTCCGTGACCTATATGGACGTGGGCCAGGGCGATGGCGCCCTGATCCGTTTGCCCGGGGCCGATATCCTCGTGGACGCGGGTCCCATCGAGGCGGGGCGCAATGTCATCCTCCCCTATCTGCGCTCTCAGGGCATCAACCGCCTGGATATCGTGGTCATCACCCATCCCGATCTGGATCATTACGGAGGCCTGACCTATGTCGCCGAACATATGGAGATCGGCCGCGTGGTCTATCCGGGTATCGAAGCGGATACCCATGCCTGGAAGGATTTACATGCCTTGCTAGCGAAGCGAGGCGTGCCCATGACCGACGTGCATCGCGGCCAGCAACTTTACGGTTACCCCAGGATCGATTTTTCCGTATTGTCTCCCGGCTATCCCGATCAGTTTCCGGAACGGAACGACAATTCCGTGGTCACCTATCTCGAGCTGCGCGGACAAAGTTTCCTTTTCACCGGGGATTTGGAAGCGCCCGGCCAGGACGTCCTTCTCAGCCATGCCTATCCGAAACTCGAGGGCGTAATCCTGAAGGTTCCGCACCATGGCAGCGACCGTTCGAATCCCCCCGCCTTCCTGCAAGCCATCCATCCCGGCATCGCCATCCTCTCGGCCGGGCGGAAAAACCGCTTCGGACATCCGGGGCCGGCCACGGTGGAAGGCTTGCGGAACTTGGGCTCGCATATCTTCCTGACCGCGCGCCAGGGCGCGGTATTTTTCGAAGCGGACCGATCCGGCGGCATTTGGAGCACCTACCTGCCCCGCGCCTATGATGCGCCGGCATTCTGAAAGGCGGAAGGAAAGGCGAATTAAGTAACTTGGAGTTCATGCCGGAATTTTTCGAGAACGCCGATCAGGACAGGCTCAAGGAGATCTACAAGGCCACGGATATCCGCCGCACGCCCATCACCGGCATCGTAACGGGTTATCATACTTTGCCCTTCACCTTGGTGGGCCCCAACGATGAGGCCGATGAAAGCTCCTCCAAGCCCCCCGGCTCCCTGAAGCTCACCGGGAAGATCACGGTCAGCCCCAAACTCCTGCTTACCTTATCGCCGCAGGACGAGCGCTTCGCCGATGTGTTCCCGGAAGCCGAACCCTTCATGGATAAGAGCATCACCGCGCGGCTTTTCTCATTCAGCACCGCCTCCAAGAAGAACTACCGCATCCGCAACGAACATCTCACGGTGGAGGAATTCCCCGAAGACGGCAAGGATCTGCTCGCCCAGGTCCTCAACGAATTGAGCCGCGCTGAGATCATCAATATGGGCGTCATCTGGTGCCCGCAGCCGAGGTTCTATCCCATCAGCCTCGAGCGATTCATCGCGTCGATTCTGGATCGGGAGTTTCGGTAAGGTCACACCGCGTTCCTGATCCGGCCGGCAAACCATCGAGCGACCGAGCGTAATCGCTCCCCGGGTTACTACATTTTTTTTTGAAATCGCCCCTTAATCGAAGGGTGATCCGCATCAGGAATAAAACCGGTTTCCAACCAAATCTGGAACGTTGACATGCTGCTTATTCGCAACCGGCAGATGGCCGCCATCCGCGCGGAAATCAAGATGAGATACGTGCCCACCGTGGCCGCGTACTTGCGGAAGAGCCTGCCGGCGCAAGTCGGCAATCGCTCAGACCCCGAGCTGCTGGACTTCGTCGCGGCGGGCTTCAAGCGGGCCGAGGCCTACGGAATAGACATCGAGTGGGACCTGGCGAGATTCCTCAAGTTCGCCGTGCTCTTCGGCCCCGAATTCGACGTAAGCCAGAACTGGGCATCCTCGGCCTTGAATCGGGACTGCCCGCCTACCGAGCGTATGGACCGGGTCGAAAACTACTACAACAGCTACCTCAAGCAAGGCTGAACCATGCCCGAAAAGCTCCAGAAGGTCACGCTCACCGGCGCTCCTACCCACTTCGCCCCGTCGAAGGAAAGCATCGCGGCCGAAGTCCAGATCGACCATGCGGCCGACGAACAGGTCGACAGGCTCAAGCTGATTGTAAGCGATCGCAACGGGAACCCGGTGTACCGGGAAATCTGGACGCGTCGGGGCGTCGAGGAAACCCTCGAGCCCGCAAAAAAATGCGCGTCGGTGGGCCCGCCGGTTTCTTTCACCTGGACGAATGGGGAGAACAATCAACTCGCGCAGGCGAAGGATGATGCCGATGCGATCATCCCGGCCTTCGTCACGCCCCTGGGCTCGCCCTTCCGCGTCAGCGCCATCGCCGAATTGTCCAAGGTTCCTGAACCGGAAAGCCCCGGCGGACTTTCGCGGCATCCGCCCGAATCCGCGCCCTGCCGCGTCGAGAGCGAAACCCCCACGCCCAAGTGGCTGCTCAAGTCCCTGGTATTCAAGGCCAGCGGCGTCTCCTCCAAGAGCTTCACATTGCGCGACTACCTAGTGGGCGATTTCAAGATGCCGGCCAGCAAGGCTGATCGATTCTGCTATGCGACCGGGAAGGAAACGGGTCTCGAAATCTGCTGGGATTATACCGACAACGAACAGAAAAAGTCCGGCACGCTCGATCTTTTCATGAGCGGTAAGACGGCGCCCATATGGACGAAGAAGCTGGATGACAAGGCTTTGGCGCTCAAGTCGCTGAAGATCACCACCGCTTCGAAAGAGGAGACGGAGCTCAACGATCTGCTCACCGTCCACAACTCGCCTTACAAGCTGCGCCTCACCTTACAGGGCGATCTGCTGGAGCATGAATACGACGTCGCCTGGACCTATATAGACGTCATGGTCGAAAAGATGGACCTTTGCTGGGGCGAAGCCAAGCACCTTCCGCCGCGTCCCTCCAAGGACGGCGCAGCCGAGATCGTCAAAGAAGAGGCACTGCTCCTCTGCGGTTTGAAAAAAATCGCCGTCCTCGAACACCCCGACAGCCTGACCGAGCTCCTCGCCGTGGGCAAGGACTCGGCCGGCGCCCTCGCCTTGGCCGGCACCGACCACGAACTGGTCTTGCGCAGCAATATCTTCTACCAACATACCGATGAATGGAAGGACGGCACGGCGTCCCGGAAGTATGCGGAGCTCTGGGGAAACGGACCGCGGATCCCGATCTATGCCAAGATCTTGGTGCGCGATGCCGCCGGCAAGGCCGTGGTCGCTCCGTTGGCCCTGAAAGGCGCCCAAGTCTTATGGGACTGGGACGACCCCCGGTTGGACAAGGAGCAGGGGATCGATACCCAGACCTTCATGCATTGGGCGCTGCATAAGAAGGTGCTTCCCGATGCGACGGCGGACTCGCCCAAGTCCACCAACTGTCCCGTGGCCTATGGCGGCAAGCGCGGCGTCGGAGGCGCGGCGGTGTTTCCCGTCTCGAAGGGCGCCGCGGGAGCGGTCAAGGACAAGGAGTTTCCCTTCAAGGTGGAAGAAGTGGCCGCCCGCAAATGGGCCGCCAAGAGCGACGTCTATACGGGCGAAACCGTAGCCTACCAGGGAATGACGGGCGTGCTGTTCCAACCCTCCCGTATCGCCGGCGATACGTATCGCATCCGCGCCTATCTCCTGCTGGACGGCATGGAGGACGAGTTCAAGGGCGATCAGGAAGGAGCCTTCCTCTGGGCCCAAGCCAACCAGGCGGGCCTCCCCACGGCCAGCGCCGGCAACTTCGAGGTTTGGCGCCGCATCGACATCCTCAGCTACTTCAAAAAGAACGGCACCCTCCCCAGCCTGGATTTCGATGTCGTCAACCGCAAGTTCGCCCCCGCGAAGCTGCGCCTGGTTTCCGGCCCGTTCGACGCCCAGGCGGTCAAGACGCTTTGGGGGAAACACTTCAAGACCCTCCTGGACGAGTTGGACGTGGCGGACAAAAACCGCAACCCGAAGATGCGGAGCGAACTGGAGCCGGTCCAGCCCGCCGACAGTCCCGCCGCCCTGACGACCCGCCCTTTCGCGGCGTTCGTAAAGGCCGGAGTCGATGCGGGACTGGATGAACTGAAGGCCAAACCTCCGGTCGGCGCCGCTCCGAATCTCGCGGCGCGCGTCGATACGATCAAGAAGGCGCCGGTCCCATGGGTCCTGGCATCCCGCCACCTGACCGAAGCGGAATTGGCCAAGCTCGCCGAGCATGTGGGCATGTGGATCTTCAACGATGCGAACAATCGGCAGCATACCAACGCCAAGATTTGCGTCAACTTCAATGACACCAATACGGCCAGCGAGGTCATCGGGATATACCTGCAGGCCAGCACCCTCATGGGAAGCTACCTGAAGGAAAAATTGTTGGCGCCGCTTGCGGGCAAATACGTCGAGGACAAAGGGTTGGTCGCCAAACAGGGCATGCATATCTTCCATTTCGCCGATCCGGCTTCGGCCACGGTGGACACCAAGGGATCGGCCCTGGCCTTGACCCCGGGGATCTATAAGGCTCCCTCCACCCATGCGGGAAAGCAGGGCCTGTTCTACTTCTGCGCACCGGATCCGGAAACGGTCGTGCAAATCTTTTCCTTCAACCGCCGCGATCCGTTCATCATGGATCCGATCGCGACGCGCATCCCCGGCTCGGGAGCCTCGCTGTTCCTCTCCTCGACCTTCATAGACGACGCCCTCCGGCAGGACGATCTGCAGGCCGCACTCACAACCATCGTCAATGCTTGCGCGGTTAAGGTCCTGGAGACTTTCGATCCCAAAGGCATCGCCTACCCCGAAGCCACGGAGGATAAGGAAAAGGAAACCTGGCACCAGGATTTCGATCTCTGGACCGACTATACCAACATCCAGGTCCGCGGCGGCAGCGATCCGGCCGTGGATGCCATGCTGGCGAAACTCAAGACCTACAAGACGGTGACGGTTGCGACCAAGGCCCACAAGGCGGGCAACGAACAGGACGTCTACCTGAGCCTGCTTCCCGACCTGAACACGGACCTGGCCGGCAAGTTGCATTTCAAATCCGGCAGCGCCGACCTCAAGGCGAATGACATTCGCCAGACCATGCTCGATTGGGTCAAGAAGTGCTTCAAGACCTCCATGCTCCCAATCGGCACTATTTACGTATTCCATCAGGCGACCAAGAAAGGCGGCGCCCGCAAGGACACGGTGGTCGAGCAACTGAATAGCATCCTCGCCATGTTGGACTTGAAGCTGAAGCTCAACAGCTATGCCGACCTGCGACCGATTATCAACCCGACCCAAAGCGAGAAGGCCATCTACCTTTCGACCCAGGCCGATTTCCAGGAAGCCCGCAAGGACAAGGATACCGCCTTGCTGACGTTCAACCGCTATAGCGATGACATCAGCAAGAACGACAATAAGAAAACCATGCGCGACTTCCTCACCAGCGTCTGCGCAAAGGGCGTGCAGGTGCCCTCGATCTACGTCTTCTATAAGAACGAGTCGCACGGGCGTAAGCGGCGGCTGCTCGTATGCAACTACCTCGATCATCTGCTGGAAAAGAAACTCCAGGATGATCGCGCCGTCGACGTGGGACTTCCCTTGAACCCGCTGGTCGCCCACGAACTCGGCCACTGCCTGTTCCTGGAGCATTCGCCTCCGACCGAGGACAATACCTGGCGGCATGTTCCCGGATACAGCTGCCTCATGAACTATGACGCCTCGCGCACGGAGTTCTGCGCCATCTGCCTGCTCAACCTGCGGGGCTGGGATATCGGCACCAAGGATAAGGGAAATTTCCTGGACGGTCCCGCTTATACGAGTACGAGTACGAGCACCGGCACGGGGCCGACCGTCGCGAGGACGGATACCACCGACTTCGTGGAGGAGTACGACGATGGCTGGGAGTTCGTGGGCTACCATGGAACCAGCAGCAAGCATCGCGGCGCTCTGCGGGCCGGACTCAAGAAAGTGGAAGCGAAGTGGGACGCGGATTCCGGCGGCGAGCTGGGACCGGGATTCTACGTGACCATGGACTATCCCACCGCATGCCTGTACGGCGCGGGGGTGGCCCAGCTGGAAGGAACTCCCGTGGACATTTGGCGCGTCGAGTGCCGGGTGGCCCTGGATACCCTCAAGAGCATGAAGGTTCCGGTGGACAAGCAGTACGGCAAGATCACGGAGGATCTCTGCCAGGCGCCCTACGATTACCTGTCGAACGCGCTGGAGGATCCGCCCGTCCAGATCAAGTTCAATGCCAATGCCTTCGGGAACCTGCGTATCGCGCTCTACCGCGAGGGCATGTCGGTCGATTCGGCTCACGATGAGTCGGCCAAGAAATCCACCGAACCCGAGAAGACCAAAAAGCTGGTCCGGGCGCCCAAGCGGGTGGTCAAGACCAAGGGCGACGGCGATTGCTTCTTCTATTCCCTGGCCTATTTCGTAAAATCGGATCTGCTGGAGCAGACCGACTTCGACACCAACGACAAGACCTACGGCGATGCCATCGCCCAGCAGCTGAAAGCCGCGGCCGTCCGTAAGGAATTGGCGGACGACCTGGTGATGGCCGTATACAACCAGACCCTCGCCCTACTCGATCCGGATCCGGCCTTGACGGCTATCGGACTCAAGTATGAAGACACGTGGAATAAATTGAGCAATGGCGGCGCCGACACCGTCCATTGGGGGGATAGCTTGCTGAAGACGGTGAAGGATCTCGAGAAGCCCTTCGCCAACGCCGGCGGCGGTCTGGTATGGGGCGATATCCAGTTCCTATGGCGGTTGATCCTGGCCCGTTACACGGCCTATACGCGGATCATCGTCTATCATGGCGGATCGCAGCCCCAGGTTTTCGGCGCGGAAGACGGCGCCGCGATCAAGCTGTACCATAGCCGCAGCCATTACGAGGTGTTCATTTCCATGGACACGGGGAGGGTTTAGACATGCAGCCCTATCCACGGCCGATCCGATTCGGGGATTTCCCCGACGAGGCGAAGGAGAAATTGACCGCCGACAAGGCGATTGAAGCCCATTGCAAGCAGGTCAAGGTCCTTTACCATAGCGTCAAAATGGTGGACTTGGGGTGGGACGCGATTTACAAAGCGACCTCGGGGAGGGACGGCCTGGAGGACCCGGGATCCGGCAAGGAGCAGATGCTCTGGTTCCAATACAAGCTGAATGCGCGCGGCTATCTGGCCGGACCGTTGAGCGGCGAAAAAAATGATCAGACCAAGCGGGCCATCAAGCGATACAGTTATGCCATGCCGGGGCTGGCGGAATCGGATGACGGGTCCTTGATCAAGGCCAAGCTCACGGCCGATGAGGGCGATCGACCGCATTTGATCGAAAACCGGGACGTATTGACCGATGTCTCCGCGATGCGGAAGATCACCCTGGACCATAACTACTACTACGTCAACCGCGTCACCGACGAGAAGACCGGCGACATCCGCGATCTGGGATTGGAAGAGCCCTTCCGCGGACTAGGTGAAGCCAATCTGCCGGATGGCCATGCGGCCTTGGACGCGGAAAAACTGGACGGTTTCGAGATCCCTCTCCAGGTCAAGGTGCTCCTGGTGGGGAAGGCGGACAAAACCGGCAAGGGTGTCGGCATCGACGCGCCTCTCGCGGTAGGCCCCGTGAATTGCACTTGGAGCGTTTTCGATCCGCCCGAAACCTTGACTCTCGATCCGGCCCTGACGCTCGGCGTTGCCGCCAAGGCGCAGACCAAGGCCAAGACCTATCTGGATCTGACCTTCAATAGCTTGACCAAAAATAAAGGGAACGCGCTCAACGCGCAGGACAACTGCCCCAAATCCCGCGGAGGGGTCCGGCCGGACGATCCGGAGGACATGACCGCGTACTTCGTCGCCGATGGGTTGCCGGGCCTGCACTCCGCCACCACGGCGGGCAAGGCCTTCCTGTCCCGGTTCCACAATACTTTTGCAAAGGCGAAACAGCGCGCCCAGGTAGGCACGTCCGCCGTGCTTTTCCGCGGCTCCTATATCGCGGGCGACAATTGGATCGTACAAGCGCAATTGAGTTTCCAGGGGCTTCCGGGTGAAGCGGATCTGAAGAAGGATCACCTTGCCTTGGGTTCGCTATCCGGGTCTTTCGGTGAACCGGAAAAAGCCGATAAGGATCCCCTAGCCGCCCGCACCGGAAAAATGACGCTCTGGCGTCGGCATACCGTGCGCAAGGTCGTCGACTGGTGGGATTACCCCGGTGCTCCCGGAGTCAACTGGGCGATCATCCAGGCGGCCTACCGCGCCGCCTTCGTCGAATTCGTCCCTCCCGTCACCGGACCCGTAGTCGTAGATACGCTGCCGGGATTCGATACGGCCGGTTATGTCAAAACCCTTCAGGAGACGGTGGAAAAGCAAAAGAACGCGGCCCTCTTCGCAGGCAAAAAAGATTCGCAGATCGGCTGGCGCAAGGAATCGATCATTCCCATCACCTTCATCGATCAGGAGAAGGACGAGTCGATTTTGGCCTGGCCTTATCGAGCCGAGAACAATGCGGGTGCGACGGTTCAGGCCTTCATTGGAGGCGGGGGCTTCTACTATGGGCTGTATCGGGTTCCCGCCCGCGTGCTACGCAGCCTGATCGATACCCATGATGGACCGGGCCTCATCCTGGTCCGCTTCGATCATCTCCCGGCCTATGTTTTGCCCGACAAACTCAATGCCGCGGACAAGCTGAAGTTCGCCGCCAACACCCTGAAATACGAATACTTCGAAAAGGTGGAAAACCCCGACAAAACTTGGCGTAGTGAACCCCGCGAAACCGTGATCACGGCCCTGAATTATCGCGACATCCCCTGTCTCGAGAATTTCAAATCCGGAGGCGGACCCTCCATCGGCGTCGATTGGGGGACGGCCTTCATCACCCATCAGCATTTCGCCCTGTATGAGGACAGCTTCATCGTCCTGCATGAACTGGGGCATTGCCTGTATCTGGGACATGCGGCGGAGAGAAAGGGGCACGATCCCATGGACGCCAACTGCACGATGTTCTATCCGGAACAGGAGCCCGCGAAATTTGAAATGGGTTGGGGGCTGCGCGCCCATCCCAAGAAACAACCCACCGTGCCCATGTTTTGCGGAAAGTGCCTGCTCAAGTTACGGGGCTGGCGCATCGAAGACGCCATCGAGCCTAAGCTGCCCGCAGCCTCGTCCTGAGGTTTGGCGTACGGTTCGGAGGGAAGGTTATCAGGACGATGTCACGGCCGCGTGGCCGTTGCAAACGGGGCAATCCTTGTTCCTGCAAAGTTCCTTGAAAGGCGTGCCTTCCGCCGCCAACTCCCGGTTGCTCTCCGCCATGGCCAAAGCCGCTTCGTAGGAGACGGCCTGGGTTTCCGTTTCCTCTTCGGGTACGGCTGATTCCGGTTCGAGCTCGACCCATTCCTCAGCTTCGATCTTCGCAACCACCTCCAGGTTTCCACCGGACATGGAGGGACGGGAAACCAGGACGGTTTTTTCCAACTGGAGAATTCCACGACGGAGCGCTTCGGCGACTTGGGCGAGCAGTTCATTATCATTCCGCTTATAGAGATCCCGCCAACCCATGTGCGAATGGAGGAAGTTGCGCAGGCGATGCAAACCCCTCTCATACGCAAGCATGCCGTGCAGAACCTGTTTGGCATGCTGGGCATCCCGGAAGACGATCGCATCCGCCCGCTTCCGGCCGCCTTGATTGGGGACCAGTTCCAACTTATGACCGAAGCTGAGAAAAACCAGACTCATGTCCGCCCCGCTTCGGCCGCCGGAACCGGCCGGCTTGAAGAGACCGCCAGGGATTCGATCGGAATCCGTTTGATCTTCAATTTTCCGTCCTCCAGGCCATAGGCCAGCAATTCGTCGCCCTTTTCCGATTCCACGAAGAAGCGCACCACGGGGCCGAAAACCATGCGGAGTTCATTCGCCTCGCAAGTCGGCAGGTAACTCCGGAGAACGCGGGGATCGAAATACCGGAAGTTGAATTTGCGGCCGGCCTCATCCTTCACCAGCAGCAGGCGCTGGAAATGCGTGCGCAGCGCCATGAGGTTGGCTTGCGATTGCAGGAAAATCCCCCAATGTTTCCCCCAACCTTCCTCCAGGTACCATCGGGTATAGGTGGAAAGCGCGGCGAGCCTCACGATATGGGGAGCGGCTTGGGTCAAGACCTGGGGTATGGCGCCCTCATAAAGACAGGCATGGTCCATCATCGACAAGACCATATTCGGATGGATGCGGGGACTCGCAGCCGCGTCTTGGATCGAGAAGACGCGCAAGGACTTGTCCAGCGCCACGTCCGTCCATAGCGAACTGAGCAGGGAATCGGCTCTCATGCCGCTATGCCATTGGGATGATTAATACGCAAAGCCTGTCCTTTGCACAATCTGGAAGCTCAGGTTAAAATGATGCATTTTTCGGACATACTAGGCAAGGTTCAAGACCTGGTTACGCCGTGCCTTTCCTCAACCGCCACATCGCTCCCCGGACACAGGCCTCCGCGCGTTCCAATAGCAGGCTGCGCTCCTGCGCGTTCTGGGTCAGCGAGGCCGCGCGTTCCAATTCCGCGCGCGCTTCCGCCCATCGGCCCAGCTTGGCCAGGAAATCGCCGCGCACCGCCGGCAGGAAATGGTAGTCCCGGAGCGAAGGCCATGGATAGCGCGACGGCGCGATTCAGTTCGACCACGGGAGAAGGCGCGACCTCCATCGGGACCGGTGCGCGCCCGCAACCGCGAAGCCTGGATTTTCATGAGCGCCACCAGGCCATGGACTTCCGCTTCCCGGATGGCGAGCTCGGCCAGGATGCGGCCCATGCGCAGCGCGTCCTCGCAGAGTGCGGGTCGCATCCAATCGTCTCCGGAGGTGGCGGAGTAGCCTTCATTGAAAATGAGATAGAGGACGCCGAGCACGGACGACAGGCGGGCGGTGATCTCGTCTCCGCGCGGGACTTCGAAAGGGACGCGCGCCTCCGTGAGGGTCCGTTTGGCGCGGACGATGCGCTGGGCCACGGTCGCTTCCGGGACCAGGAAGGCGCGGGCGATCTCGATCGTGGTCAAGCCTCCGAGCAGGCGGAGCGTGAGTGCCAGACCGCGTCGATGGCGCGATGGATTTTATCGCTTGGCGTTTTTGGCCATCCCGGCTTCGATGCCCTTGGCCAATTCCTCGTTGTATTTCATCATGGCATTGATGAGCTTCTCATCGGGCATCACGCCCTGCTCCGCGCTTTTATCCGGGTACATCAGCATCATGAATCGCATGGTTTTCTCCTTTGGGGTTCCGGGCCGGAGGCTCGGCCTGTCTCAACCGATGGCGTTCCTGCCTCTACCTTGACGACGATCGGCGGATGCCTAAATCGACATGGGAAACGATAATTTTTTCAAAGATCGATCGACAGCACCCGGGAATTGCGATCCTGGTTATACGTCGCCAGCTTCTCCGGCGGCAGGACGGATATGGGCGCCTCGCGGAACCCGTTGCGCATGAAGAAGTCGCTGGTCTGGGTGGTGAGCAGGAAAACGGTTTTCACCCCGGCTTTGCGGGCCTTATCGAGAAGGAAGGAGATGATCTTGCGGCCCGTGCCCTGGCCGCAATGGTTGGCATCCACCACCACCGCGTAGAGTTCCGCCGTCTTGCTCGGATAGATATGCAGACCCGCGCAGCCGTGCATGGTATCGTCGATCTTATAGACGACGTATTCCTCCAGGCACTCGCCGATGTCTTCCGCATTGCGCTGGATCAGGATGCCGTCGTCCACATAAGGCTGCATGATGCGCAGGATTTCCGGAATATCCGTGGGCCAGGCCGCGCGGATCTTGTCGTACTGGTTGGCATAGAACATGGTCCCGCGGCCGCTGCTGGAGAAGATCTCCTGCAGCAGGATGCCGTCCTGGGCGCCGTCGATGAGATGGACGCGATCCACGCCGGCCGCGCAAGCCTCCATGGCCAAGGTCACCAGCTCGCGGTGTTCGGGCCGCAGGCTTTCGGAATAATCGCGCAAGAGGATATTGCCTTCCTCGAGATCAAGGTTGGAAAAAAATCCGCTCGCCTTCTCGCCGGCGTCGGCGAAGGCGCATTCGGAGATGACGGGAATGCCGGCGTCGGCCCCGATGAAGAAGAGCTTGGAGGCGCGCATGGCCTTGGCGATGGCCACCGCCAGTTCGTTGCTGGAAAGGTTGTAGTCCTTGCCCACCACGTTCCAGCCGATATTGGGGACGATGGGGATGAGATGATCCTCGAGCATATTGTCGATGAGCTGAACGTCCACTTTCTCCACGCGCCCGGTATGCTGGTAATCGAGACCGTTGCGCACGCCGATGGCCCGCGCCCGCACCCAGTTGCCCACCACGCCATGGGCGCCGTTCTCGGACAGCAGGGACATGACGGCATTGGTGACGTTGGAGGCGCCGAGTTTCACCAGGGGCATGGCTTCCGGCGAGGTGATGCGCACCTCGTCCTTGATGGGCGAGGCGATCCGGTAGGTCTTCAGCACCTTGTCGATGGAATGCTTGGCGCCCGGCACCAGGATGATCTTGATGCCCGTCTGCTGCAGGAGGACGATGTCTTTGATGAGCAGGGAGAACAGGGGCCGGCTGATGAGGCTGTCGTCGACCTTGAGGACGAAGACCTGGTTACGGTAACGGCGGAGATACCCGAAGACCTCGCGTATGGCCTGCATGGGCGTGCCGCCCACGACGGGCTGGGCCTGGCCCGTCCTCGCGGATTTCCTCTTGCCGTTGATTTCCATTTATCCCATCCTCCTTTCCCGCCGTGTCCTAGGACAGGCCGGGTATGACGCGCCGCACCTCGGCCAGGCCCGCGGCCGCATCCGGGACGGCTCCGGCCGCCCATAGGAATACCGCCGCATGATATTGTACCGCCCGCAGAAGCCCATTGTCGCGCCGCTTTTCCGGGTCCCGGGCCGCTTCCAGCCACCCGTTCCACTCCACGAATTTTCCCAGCGAGTAGATGTCGGAAGGAATTTCCAGCCCGAGCTCCGCGGGGGAAACGCTTTCCTCCCGTATGCCCTGGGCGTCTACCGAAACCATTTCCGTTTCCTTATGCAGGACCAGGTCCACCGTGCCGTGGTTGCCGAGCAGGATCCGTCCCCGAATCCCGAGCGTCCCCATGGTTGCGGCCATGCGCAAGGCATAATGCTTGTGGGAGAGGCCCAGGAGCAGCGGCGAGTCCGGCCAAGGGTTCACGAGCTTCTCCGCGGTATGCAGGCAGGAACGGAATCCGAGTTCGCCCCTGAGGCCGTCCAGGGCCGAGAGGCCGCGGACCAAGGCGCCGCAGTCCGTTAGTTTGGGAGCCGCCGCCATGGGACCTTGGGCCGGTAAGGCCGGCGGGGCCGGTAAGACGGGCAAAACCGAATCCAGGGATTCGCATAAGACCCAGGTGGCATCGAAGGAGGCCCGGTTGCCGCTCAAGACCGGCGTGCTGCGGACGAGGCCCACGCCCACGTCAAAGCGGCGCAGCAATTGCGCCGCGAGCAAGGAGGCGAGTCCGCCCTTGCGTCCCGTATCGGAGGAAAGGTTGAGCGCCAAAGTCTTCGCGCCGGCCAGCGGAAGCTGCAGGGCCGTCCGATCCCGGAAGATGCCGGCCAAGGCGTCGAGCTCGTCCTGGGAAAGTTCGTTGATGCGCAACGCCTGGAGGAAGGCTCCGGCTTGCGCGTTCGTGAAAGCCCCGTCCAACAAGGCGGTGAAGGCTTCGCGGCTTTCGGAATGGGTCAGCGGTTGGGACAGGGTCTTGCCCTTCCCCACCTTCTTGACAAAATCCACCGGCCGCGAAGCCGCCTGGGACTTGACTTGCGCCGGTTGCGCCTCGGATGCCATCACGCCCGCCTTCCTTCATTCGGAAATCTAGTAATGATGCCGGGGCGGGCGCCCCATCAGGCGTTCCTCCAAGCGTCCAAGCGGGCTTCCGGCTCCGGCAGGCCGCGGCCGCGCGATTTGCAATCGTCCCCATAGTTAACCATTTTCTTGCCATGACCGCAACCACGCCCGACAAAGACAAGAGCTCGACCTTTCAAAAGGCGTCCTTCCTTCTCTACCTGCTGGCCGTCACCGCGGCCTTCCTGTTCATGCTCCGCGACTTCCTGATGCCCCTCTTCCTGGCCGCGGTCTTCACCGGCCTCACCTATCCCCTGTATATCTGGATGCTCGGCAAGGTGGTCAAGCCCGCGGCGGCCGCCATCCTGACCTTGCTCATCATCGTGCTGGTGCTGGTCCTGCCGCTCATCGCCGTCGGGGCCGTGGCCTACCAGGAGGCCGTGGGCTTTTTCGGCGGGCTCGATATCAATGTCTGGCGCGGCCGCCTGGAATCGGTGCTCCAGGGCCTGCGGGATCATTTCCCCACCTTGCTCGGGAAATTGAACGCGCAGAACCTTGCCCAGAACGCCTTCGGGAGCCTCCAGAACGCGGCCCAGTTCCTGCTCACGCATAGCGCCACCATCTCCCTGTCCGTCGCCAACAACCTGCTCAGCTTTTTCCTGATGCTCTTCATCATGTTCTACTTCTATATCGACGGCCCCTACATCCTCCAACGGCTCATCAAATGGTCCCCGCTCAAGGACGAGTACGAAAGGATCCTCCTCGAGAAATTCCTCTCGGTGAGCAAGGGCACCTTGAAAGGCTTCCTCGCCATCGGCCTGATCCAGGGTACGATCGGAGCGCTGCTCTTCTGGGCGGTCGGGATCCACTCCCCCATCTTCCTCGGCGTCCTCATGATCTTCGGCAGCCTGATTCCCGCGGTCGGCACCGCCATCGTCTGGGGCCCGGTGGCCGTGACCTTCATGGTCGAAGGCCGGTGGGGGGCGGCCATCGCCGTGGTGGTGGTGGGCGGCCTGGTCATCGCGAGCGTGGACAACGTGGTCCGGCCCAAGGTGGTGGGCAAGGATATCGAGATGCACGATTTGATGGTGCTCCTGAGCACCTTGGGAGGCATCGGCATGTTCGGCCTGGCCGGATTCATCATCGGCCCCATCCTGGCCTCCCTCTTCCTCTCCATCTGGAACATCTTCGAGGAGATCTTCGCGGATGATCTGGCCCTGAACCGCCAATCGGGATTCCAGACCCGCAAAATCGCCAAGGCCCTGCGGAGCCCGCCCCCGGGCTCCAAACGGGGCAAGGACTTGAAGTAAAACTTCCAGCGCCGCCTTCATCGTCCCGGGATCTGGATCCGCGCATGCCCGATCCCTTATAATGGAAGCATGAAGGAAAGACGCGAATCCCTGATCCCCATC